>DASUCK010000359.1:0-29823 GCA_036276095.1 Nonomuraea sp.
GACCCACTTCCTTCCTTCCTTCGAACCAGGACACCCCCGAACCAGGACACACCGAACCAGGACACACCGTGCACGACGTACTTGACCCGCGCGATCTCGTGCCCGACGAGGCCGAACAGCTCGCCCTCAGCGGCTACCCGGTCGGCGACCTGCGGCGCACCGCCCGTGAAGCGGCGGCCGAGGGCGACCTCACCAGGCTGGCCGAGGTGCGGACGCGGCTGGCACGACTCGAACGCGATCCCGGCTGGGACTTCGAGGAGCCGGAGGACGACCGCGTGCTGCTGGAACGCGCCGCCACGGTCCCGCCCGCCGAGGTCGACCGAGACCTCCTGCCGGAACGGATCCGCGGCGCCTGGCTGGGCCGCACGGTGGGCAACACGCTCGGCAAGCCGGTGGAAGGCCTGACCCGCGCGGAGATCGCGACCTACCTCCGCGCCGCCGGGCAGTGGCCGCAGACCGGATACCTCCCCCTGCTGGACCCGTTGCCGGAAGGAGTCGGCGCGCTGCATCCGTCCGCACCGGTCGCCGCCGCCGGCCGCTTCGTCGACGTGCCCCGCGACGACGACATCGACTGGACGATCCTGGCCCTGCACGTCCTGGAGACACACGGAGCCGGCTTCACCACGGAGCAGATCGCGAGCACCTGGCTGGACCGGGTGCCGTTCACCCAGACCTACACCGCCGAACGGGCCGCGTACCGCAACCTGGTCGGCGGCCTCCGCCCGCCCGCCACCGCGACCACCGACAACCCGTACCGGGAGTGGATCGGGGCGCTCATCCGAGGCGACGCCTTCGGCTACGTGTCACCCGGCGACCCGGCGGGCGCCGCTCGCCTGGCCCTCGTGGACGCCCGGCTGAGCCACACGGCCAACGGCAAGTACGGCGAGATGTGGGCGGCCGCGCTCGTCGCCGCGGCGCTCGCCGCCGACAACGCCGAGCATGCCCTACGCCTGGCGTCGTCTGTGGTGCCGCCCCGGTCCAGACTCCATTCCGCCCTCGCTCACGTGCTCTCGCTGCGCGAGCGGGGTGCCGGGCGGGTCGAGGCGCTCGACTGGGTCGACGAGGCGCTCGGCGACTACCCCTGGGTGCACACCATCAACAACGCGGCGCTCATCTCCATCGGCCTGCTGTGGGGCGAGACCTTCATGGATGCCGTCGGCATCACCATCTCAGGCGGCCGCGACACCGACTCCAACGCCGCGACGGTCGGCAGTGTCTACGGCGCCCTGCACGGCCCCGACGGCATCCCACCGGACCTGGTCGGGACCACACACGTGCACGTCCGCAGCGCCGTACGCGACTTCGACCGCATCACCATCGCCGAACTGGCCACCCGAACCGCCCGGCTCGCAACCACCCTCAAGATCGACAACAGGGAAGCTGGCGCGTGACGGCGCGGGTCTCAACCTGCCGAACGCGGCGAGGATGGCCGGTCGGCGGGGTGCCACCCAACTGGCCGGCGGTCCTCGCCGCGTGGTCGACCGTCGCCGCGGGCTTGGGTTCAGCGGCGGTAACGTGCGACGACGGGCTGGTCGATCTCCACGCCAGGCCGATGGAGGACGCCTGGCTGCCGGATGCCGCCCGGATCCCTTCTCCTAATTGTCGCCGGCGGGCGCGGTCCGCGCGCCCCGGCCCCGCGTACGGGACCGGGGCCGCGGCCAGGTCAGGCGGCGATCGGTGAGTACGCGGCGGCGTCACCCGCCAGCACTACGCTGGGCCGCCCGTCCACCCCGACCGGCACGTCTCCGGCGATGGTGACCCGGTGCAGGCGGCGTGGCCAGTCGCCGAAGTCGTGCACAACCCGGTGCTGGGTGGCCCGGTTGTCCCATACCGCGACGTCGCCGGGCGCCCAGCGCCAGCGGACGGTGTTCTCCACCTCAGTGACGTGCTCCTGGATCAGCCGGATCAGGGCGGCCGAGGTGGACGTGGACAGGCCTACCAGGTGGTTGGCGAAGTCGCCGAGCAGGATCGAGCGTTCGCCGGTCTCGGGGTGCACGCGCACCACCGGGTGCTCCGTTTCGAACACCGTCGAGGCGAACACCTTGGCGTACTCGCGGCTCCTGTCGTCGGCGCCGGCCAAGCGGGCATAGTCGTAGGCATTGGTGTGCACCGCGCGCAGCCGGTCGAGCAGGTCGCGCAGCTCGGCGGGCAGGTGCTCGTAGGCGGTGACGGTGTTGGTCCAGAGCGTGTCGCCGCCCGAGTCGGGGACGGTGACGGCACGCAGGACGGAAGCCAGCGGCGGCCGGTCCACGAACGTGACGTCCGTGTGCCAGCGGTCCACCTTCTGGCCGTTGCGGTAGTCGAGGTCGAGGATGTGGGCGTTACCGTCGAGTGCGGGCACGGTCGGGTGCGCGGCGGTGGGTTCGCCGAGCAGCCGGGCGAAGTCCACCTGGCTGTGCTCGTCGAGGTGGTCCTGGCCGCGGAAGAAGATCACCTTGTGGCGCAGCAGGGCCTGGCGGATCTCCGCGACCACGCCGGCGGGCAGGTCGCCGCCGAGGCGTACGCCGGTGAGATGGGCGCCTATGCGGCCGGCGACGGGGGTGATGGACAGGGATGACATGGGGTTCGTCCTTCCGGTTGGGGGTTGGCCTGTGGTCGGAAGGAGGGACACAGCGCGCTGGCCACGCGGCAGTAGTCCACGTGACCCCGGATGGTCAGAGCCGTGATCGTCACGATGCCCAAGGTAGAGGGTCGATCTATGTATATCAAGTAGGTAATGTTGACTTTATGGGCCTGAGCTCGTAGGTTCGGCGTATGAGCCAGGGCCTCTACCTGACCCGGCGCCCGCACGTGGACTTCGGTCACGTCGCCAGCGCGCAGTGTCGTTGATCACGGACCGCTGACCGCGCACTTTCCCCATCCCGGCGTGGCCGATGGCGCCCACGCCCTGTGCGACTCCCCTTCCTGCGCGCCCGGCGTACCGGCGCGCCTTCCTCCAGAGGAACCACCCTTGATCAAGATCAGACATGCCCTTCTCGCCGTGGTGCTGGCGGCCGGAGTGGCCGCCTGCGGCTCGGCCGAGGGTTCGGCGAAGCCCGGCGAAACAGAGGTGAAAGAGCTGCGCTACCAGGGCAGCGTCGGCGCCGTCACCTTCCCCGAACTGGCTGAGGACCTTGGCTACCTCGGCGACGTCAAACTCAAGTGGGTCGGCAACACCACCAGCGGCCCCCAGGACATCCAGTCCGCCGCCACCGGCCAGACCGACTTCGGCGGCGCCTTCAACGGCGCCGTCATCAAGCTCAGGGCGGCCGGAGCGCCGATCAAGGCGGTGATCGGCTACTACGGCTCCGACGAGCAGAGCTTCAACGGCTACTACGTGACCGAGAACAGCCCCATCAAGACCGCCCGCGACCTCATCGGCAAGAAGATCGGGGTCAACACGCTGGGCGCACACCACGAAGCCGTCATCAAGGATTACCTCAAGCGTGAAGGGCTCACCCCCGACGAGATCAAGCAGGTCCAGCTGGTCGTGACCCCGCCGGTCAACACCGAGCAGGCGCTGCGGCAGGGGCAGCTCGACGTCGGCACCCTCGGCGGCATCCTGAAGGACAAGGCGCTGGAGCGGGGCGGCCTGCGGCCGCTGTTCACCGACGTCGGCCTGTTCGGGCCGTTCACCGCCGGCGCTGTCGTGCTGCGCGAGGACTTCATCGCAGACAACCCCACCACCACCAGGACGTTCGTCGAGGCGTTCGCCAAGGCCGTCGACTGGGCCCAGAGCCGTCCCCGCGAGGAGGTCGTCGCCCGGTTCCAGCAGATCATCGCCAAGCGCGGGCGCAGCGAGGACGCGACCGCGGTGACGTTCTGGAAGAGCACCGGCATCGCGGGCAAGGGCGGCGTGATCGCCGACAAGGAGTTCCAGACCTGGATCGACTGGCTGAGCCGCGAGGGCGGGATCAAGCCCGGCCAGATCAAGCCGGCCGACCTCTACACCAACGAGTTCAACCCCTATGCCAACGGGAGCGGGTCATGACCAGCACGCTCGGCGAGACCGCGACAAACATCAGGATCGGCATCCGGGACGTGGACAAGGTCTTCCAGGTCCGGGACGCCGATGAGCCGTTCGTCGCGCTGGCCGGCGTCGATCTCGACGTGCGTGAGGGGGAGTTCCTCACGCTGGTGGGGCCGAGCGGCTGCGGCAAGTCCACGCTCCTGGACCTGATCGCCGGGCTCACCGAACCGACAAGCGGCGAGATCGTCCTCGACGGCACCCGGATCTCCGGCCCCGGGCTGGACCGGGGGATCGTCTTCCAGCAGTACGCGCTGTTCCCCTGGCGCACCGCGCAGGCCAACGTCGAGTTCGGCCTGGAAGCCAAGGCCGTGCCCAGGAAGGAGCGGCGGGAGCGGGCCCGGCACTACCTGGATCTCGTCGGACTGACCGGGTTCGAGGAGCGCTACCCGCACGAGCTGTCCGGCGGCATGCGGCAGCGGGTGGCGATCGCCCGCAGCCTCGCGTTCGACCCCGACGTGCTGCTGATGGACGAGCCGTTCGCCGCCCTGGACGCCCAGACCCGCGAGTCGCTCCAGGAGGAGCTGCTGCGCATCTGGAACACGACAGGCAAGACCATCATCTTCATCACGCACGGCATCGACGAGGCCGTCTACCTCGGCCAGCGGGTCGCGGTCATGACGTCCCGGCCGGGCCGGACCAAGGAGATCGTCGAGGTGGCCTTCGACTCCCGCGCGGGCGATCTGCGGGCGGACCCGGCGTTCGGTGAGTACCGCCACCGGGTGTGGACCCTGCTGCGCGACGAGGTCGCCGCGGCGCAGACGCAGGAGCGGAAGGCGGCGAACTCCCGTGGCTGACCCGCGAAGCGGCCTCGCCGCGGGCGCCTCCGTGGGCGAGCGCGAACCCCGGGACCGCGCGTTGGGGCCCGGCGACGTCCGCTGGTACAACCTGCCCGACGACGAGGCCGCACCCGAGGAGGCCGTCACCGTTCCGGACTCCCGCCCGTCCGCACGCGCGCGCAGGACGCGCCGCGCGGTGTCGCGGGCGGTCACCAAGTCGGCGGCGATCCTGCTGCTGCTGGCCGCGTGGGAGGTGCTGCCCCGGCTGGGAGTGTTCGACCGGGTGTTCGTGCCCCCGCTGTCGGCGAACCTCGTCGTCTGGTACGGGCTGCTGCTCGACGGGCCCTTGCCGGAACACCTGCGGGCATCGCTGGTCCGCTCCCTGTCCGGGTTCGGCCTGGCCATCGTGCTGGCCATCCCGCTGGGCCTGCTGATCGGCTGGTACCGGCCGGTGGCCGACGCCCTCACCCCGCTGCTGGAGGTCTTCCGCAACACCTCTGCCGTGGCGCTGCTGCCGGTGTTCACGCTCATCCTCGGCATCGGCGAGACCACGAAGATCACCTTCGTGCTGTACGCCTGCTCCTGGCCCATCCTGCTCAACACGATCAGCGGCGTGAAGTCCGTCGAACCCCTGCTGATCAAGTCGGCCCGGTCCATGGGCCTCGGCCCGGCCCGGCTCTTCCAGAAGGTCGTCCTGCCCGCCGCCGTGCCCACCATCTTCACCGGAGTCCGGCTGGCCGGGGCCTACTCGATCCTCGTGCTGCTGTTCGCCGAGATGGTCGGCGCCAAGGCGGGGCTCGGCTACCTCATCCTGGACGCCCAGTCCAGCTTCCGAATCCCCGAGATGTACGCCGGGATCATCACGATCTCCGCGCTCGGTCTGCTGTTCAACCTGCTGCTGCTCAGGATCGAGCGCCGCTTCTCCACCTGGAGGACCACGTGACGAGAAAGCTCCACCTCAACGCCTTCCTCATGGGCGTCGGCCACCACGAGGCCGCCTGGCGGCACCCTCGCACCGAGCCCGCCAGGATCGTTGACGTCCGGCACTACCAGAACCTCGCCCAGATCGCCGAGCGCGGCAAGCTGGACTCGGTCTTCCTGGCCGACGGCGTCGCCCTGTGGGGCGACGTCCGGCACAACGCGCTCGGCGGCCTGGAGCCGCTGACGCTGCTGTCAGCGCTCGCCGCGGTCACCGACCACGTCGGCCTGATCGCCACCGTGTCCACCACCTACAACGAGCCCTACCACGTGGCACGCAAGTTCGCCTCGCTCGACCACATCAGCGGCGGCCGGGCCGGCTGGAACATCGTCACCTCCGCCAGCGAGGCCGAGGCGCACAACTTCGGCGTCGAACGGCCCGCGCACGCCGACCGCTACGCCAGGGCAACCGAGTTCCTGGACGTCGTCACCAAACTCTGGGACAGCTGGGAGGACGACGCGATCCTGCGCGATCGCACGCGCGGGCTCTACGCCGACACCGGCAAGATCCACCCGATCGAGCATGCGGGCGAGCACTTCCAGGTGCGTGGCCCGCTGAACACCTCTCGCCCGCCGCAGGGGCACCCGCTCCTGGTGCAAGCGGGCTCGTCAGAGGACGGAAAGGAGTTCGCCGCCCGCTTCGCCGAGGCGGTCTTCACCGCCCAGCAGACCCTGGAGGAGGGGCAGGAATTCTACGCCGACCTGAAGCGCCGCCTGGCGGCGTACCGCAGACAGCCAGGCGACCTGCTCGTCCTGCCGGGCATCTCGCCGATCATCGGCTCCACCGAGCGCGAGGCACGGCAGCTGGAACAGCAGCTCGAAGAGCTCATCATCCCCGCGTACGGCTTGGCCCAGCTCTCGCACATGACCGGCATCGAGCTGACCGAGGACGCGCTCGACCGCCCGCTCCCGGACATTCCCCTGGAGACCGAGGGCGCGCAGAGCCGCCGCAAGCTCGTCGTCGACCTGGCCAGGCGGGACGACCTCACGGTACGACAACTCCTCGGCCGCCTGGCCGGAGGCCGCGGCCACCGCGTGGTGGCCGGCACACCCGAGCGGATCGCCGACGAGATCCAGGAATGGTTCGAGGACGGAGCCGCCGACGGCTTCAACATCATGCCCCCGATCCTGCCCGGCGGCCTGGCGGACTTCGTCGACCACGTCGTACCTGAGCTCCAGCTCAGGGGCCTGTTCCGGCACGAGTACGAGACCCGCACCCTCCGCGGCAACTACGGGCTCGCCCGGCCCGGCTCCCGGTACGCCGCCCGAGGCGACGCGGAGCTGGAAGCGGCGGTGGCCGGATGAGGATCGCACCGGCCCGGACGCCGCGCGCCGAGAATCAGTGACGCCGCCGACCCCACCGACCGCGAGCCTTCTTCCCGGCCCCCGCCGGCTTCTTGCCCTTGAACCTGCGCAGGAACGCGCGCAGGCGTTCTACCAGCTTCTTCATGTCGTCCCCCTTGCCCTTCCTCTACCCGACAGGAGGCGGTCATGCCGCTCCCGACGCGCTCGCTGCCGTCCACGGCGGCCGGCGGGCCGAGGGCCGCCACAGCACCTTCCTGAGCTTGGCGTGTGCCTGGTGGCCAGGCCGGAGGCCCTCACGTCAGGGCGTTGCCCGAAACGCCCCGAACCCAAGCGGTCTGTCCTGTTGCGATGAGAGGCCCGCCCCTGTGGTGGGGTCAGAGCGGGCGCCACAGCCGAATCGTGTGATCGCGGCCGCCGCTGGCCAGGATCTCGCCGTCTGGGCTGAAAGCCACCGAGAGCACACCATCGCCATGGCCGGTGAGGGATGCCTTGGTGTCGCCAGAGGCCACATCCACGAGCCGGACGTCGTCGCTCCTGCCGCATACGGCCAACGTCCGGCTGTCATGACTGAACGCCATACCGTGGACATCGTTGAAGCTGGCGATCTCCTTCCGGGAAGCCGCATCCCACACCACGGCCTGGCCGCCCACAGTCGCGGCAGCGAGGATTTTGCTGTCCGGGCTGATCGTTACGTGGTGGTATTCCCCCGTACCGCCGAGGACGGCGATCTTCTTCCGGGAAGCCACCTCCCAGAGGGGAATCCCTACTCCGCCGCGGCCCTGGATCGCCAGGAACCTGCTGTCTGGGCTGTAAGCCAGCTGGTCCACGGATACGTCGACCTTCCAGGTGGTGATCTTTTTCCGGGAGGCCGCGTCCCACAACGTGACCCCGTAGTAGTGGGGAAAGCCACCTGGGCCGGTCTCACCGGTCCTGCCGTAACTGGCGAGGATCTTGCCGTCGGGGCTGAACGCCACCGCACGAACGTCATCGCCGAGCGTGGCGATCTTCTTTCGCGAAACCACATCCCACAGCTTGGTGGAGTACGTCTCGTCGAAGGTTCTGCTGCTGACGGTAGCCAGGGTACGGCCGTCCGGGCTGAAGGCCACAGAGGCGACGTAAGGACTGCCGGCATCAAGAATCGCGATCTTCTTTCGGGATGTCACGTCCCATAACCAGACGCCGTCGGCTCGTGCGTCGCTGACCGCGGGACTTGCCGCGCTGGCTAGCCAGCGCGCATCTGGGCTGAACGCCAGAGACGTAACAGGGTGAGCATGGCCGATGAGACGCGCGATGCTGGCGTCTGGAGGCCAGATGGCGCTGCGCACCCAGAGTCCGGCAGGAATGACGGCGAGAGTGGCGATACCGCCGACCAGGACCGTCCGGCGATGGAGACGGGGCGACTTCAACGGCTCGCGATGCTGCGCGGTCTGCGGCGAAGTCCGGTCTGACGCCACGCCTCCGCGTGCGTCGCTGATCTCGGCGCCAGGTGGCGTCCGGCCGCTCGATCCGGGAGGTGAGACCTTCCGCGGCTTCGATGGGACGTGGGCTGAGGACTGTACGGTCGCCGCGCGAGTGAGTGTCCGCAACCGGTGTACGACCTCATCGAGCGTCGGCCGTTCGACGGGGTTCTTCGTCAGGAGCCGTAGCACAAGGTCGTCGAGTTCCACCGGGATCTCGGCCCGGGCTTCGCGCGGGCCGAGAGGGGCGTCATTCAGGTGTCTATTGATCACCGCGGCGGGCGTGGCGGCGGTGAACGGCGGGTGCCCGGTCAGCAGGGCATACAGGGTGCAGCCGAAGGAATAGATGTCCGAGCGCTCGTCCGCGAGCTCTCCCCTAAAAAGCTCGGGCGCCATGTACGGATAGGTGCCGATCGGCTGACCGGACGCGGTCAGGCCCTCGGTGGCCTCGGCGTAACGGGAGATCCCGAAGTCGCAGATCTTCACCCCGCCCTCGGCTAGCTCCATGAGATTCGCGGGCTTGACGTCGCGATGCACCACCCCCTTGCGATGGGCATAGGCCAATGCGTCGGCGACCCCGGCGCCCAGCGCCATTACCCGATCAACGGGCAGGCCGCCGGGACTGCCGGAAAGCAGGGTGGCCAGATCGATGCCGTCCAGGAGCTCCATCACCAGGAACGGGTGCCCTTCGTGCTCACCGACATCGTGCATCACGGTGATTCCCGGATGCTGCAGCTGGGCGGCGCTCTCCGCCTCCCGGCGCAGCCGAATCGCCCGCATCGGCTCGGTCCCAAGGTTCGACAGCACGATCTTCACCGCGACCCGCCGTCGCAGTCGCACGTCTTCGGCGAGCCATACTTCACCCATGCCGCCTGCGCCGAGCCGCCGCACCATCTGGTACCGGCCGGCCAGCACCACCCCTGGCTCCATGAGCTTTCCTTCGAGTCAGGCCCTCTTCTCGGAGGTGCTGCCAAACCTGATATGCGACATTGTCTGTTAGACGCCCCTCGGACACTGACGGTTCGCTTCAGGACCTACCCCGTCCGTCAAGTAACCTGGCCCGCACGCCGTCTCCCGCCCTCAGTCGGGCGTCGATGCCCACCGGGCAAAATCGCACCGAAATCACGTCACGCAAGGTGATCGGGCCCCGGTCTCGGTGCCGCACGGGCGGTGGCGCCGCGCACCGATCGTGTTGACGCGTACGGCCGGGTCCAGGTCCTCTCCATGCTCGCCGGACGCTTCGAGGGTCCAGACGTCGGGCCGAGGGTGGGGGTCTCCCCGCAGATGTTGAATCTTTCGGGCTTGTCCCGGTGCCGGCGGATGAGGGTGTCGCTGATCCTGCCATGAAGCGACCAACGGTGGTGTCTCGCCGGAGACCACGCAAGGGGGCAGCGTTGGACCGGCCGACCGGTACAGCATGGCGACACCGGCCGACGTGTCGGAACTCCGAGTCCGGCTTCGTCAAACGACCGGTATATGGCGGATCACGCCCGCCGACCACCACCTCCGGCACCGTCGCCGGTCACAAGCGGAAATCCCTCCTCAGCGATGAGCGGCTCGTCCGGCAGAACCGGAACGTCGCCTCCGGCGCCACGTTTCCGAAACCTCCGGCCCATGAGCAGCCACCGGCAGACCTGTGCCAGCCCCACGTCGGACGACCGTGCGGATCCGGGGCAGGACCGGCACTGTGGAGGCAGCCTGCCCGGCTGTGGAACGCCGTCGCGGCGGGTGCACGGCCGCGATGAACGACGGCTTTCCGATATCGCGGTCAGTGGCCAGAAGGTGCTCACCCACGTGCGGGTGCACCGATTCTCCTGCCGCAGCTCCACGTGTCCGACGGCAACGTTCGCCGAGCGGATCCCGAGACCGACCATCCGATACGTCCGGCAGCGAGGGCCGGGATCGTGATCTGGACGGACTGCGGTCAGTCCGCCGCGGCGATCCGGTAGGCGCGGATCACGGTCTGCTCCACAGTGTTGCCTGACATGTCGGTCGACGTGGCCCGCAACGATACGAACCCGTCCGTGTCCGGATGGCGCAGCATGACCGCGGAGTTGCGTACTTCCGCTTTCGCCCACGTGGCGCCGTCGTCGTACGACACCTCGACCGAGAGCTTGCGCGAGTGGCCCGCCGCGCTGCCCGGCAGCGGCTTCACCGTCACCGGCACGGTGAAGCGGCGGCCCGCCGGGGCGGTGTTGCGCGCGTCCAGCTCGGGGGTGAAGCCGACCACGGACACCGGGAGCCGGACGAGCGCGCCCGAGGTGTCCGACTGGAACGTCCAGGCCGCCGAGACGCGCGTGGACAGTGTCGCCGGAGCGCCGCGCTCGGCCTCGGCGACCAGCCGGTACGTCGCCCGCCCGGCGGGCACCGGGAAGTCCGCGGCCAGGGACGGCGCCTCCCTGACGAGCGTGCCGTCACGGTAGAGGGCGACGTGCTCGGTGGCCCGCGAGGAGTAGCCCAGCGAGCCGCGTCCGTCGCCGAACATCCGCAGGTCGGCCGAGATGGTGTCGCCGGTTCTGCTGAGGCTGTCGCCGCGCTGGTCGCCGGTCGGCAGGGAGGGACCGAAGACGCCGCGGTTCCAGTCCTCCGTGGCGGTGTGCCCGGCCGGGTAGTGCGTGAAGCCGGACTCGAAGCGGTTGAGCCGCCCGTCTGAGCCTTCCTCGAACAGGAGGTGCTGCCAGCGGACGCCGTCGTCGGCGTTGACGTACTCGGTGCGCGTGGACGGCAGGCTGATCGGGATGGTGTTGATGGACGACGGGACGCTACCGCGGCGAGGCCAGGGCCGGCTCGCCGTTTCGCCGGTCGCCTCCGGCAGGTGGCTCGCGTAGTCCCTGCTGATGACCGCCAGATCCTTCCGGTCCACTGACCGCTTGAACCCGGTCACCAGCCGCCCCGGCTCGAACCAGGCCAGCCGGTACTCCTCCGTGCCGGTCGTCCACTGCCCCGTCACCAGGGTGAGCAGGCCGTCGTAGCTGCGGTCGGGCCCGAGTTGGGCGGTGAACCGCCGCTCGAACGCCCGGCCGAGCCAGCCCCGCGCGATCCGCCGCCCGGCCTCCTGCCACTGATAGACGACCTGCGCGAGGTCCGGCTCGGCGTCCGGACTCGGCGCCCGCACCTCGAGTGGCCTGCCGAGCCTGGCGTCGGCCTCGATCGTCACGTCCCGGTCGAGGACCACCTCGGGCTGGACGAGCAGGGTGATGCCCGCCGCGTCCAGGACCACGGTGTCCACCTGCCACCTGCCCTTCGGCAGCCGCATGGTGGTGGTGCCCTGCCCGCCGAACGCCAGGATCGGCTCCGCCTCCGCGTCCAGCCGCATGACGGCCATCTCGAAGTCACCGGTGGCGGCGCCGGACCGGTCGGTGTGGCGGATGGTGAGCTGGTAGCTCTCGACCTCCTTCTCCACCCCGACCGGGGTGGAGACGCGCACGCCGCCCGGTGCGCTGGCCACGACGTACCCGCCGAGCGGCCCGTCGGGCACGTCGGCGCGCGTGTCGGCGGTGACCGTCGCCTCGCCCTGCCCACCCGCCGGCACGGTGAGCGTGGCCGGGTTCACCGTGAACGCCGCGCCCGCCCGCGCCTCCAGGGAGAGCGTGACCGGCGTGTCCAGCGGGTTGCGGTACACGAGCTTCTTGGTGATCGGCCGGTCGTCGTCGTGCGGCCAGGACTGCAGGCCGAACCCGAGCGCGGCCGGCTCGGCCGTCACCGACTGCGCGGTGGCGCGCTCCGCGTTCACCCTGCCCGCGCCTTGAGCGTAGACACCGGTCTCGGGGTGCGGCTCGGCGGAGGCCATGAGCGCGGCCTTCAGCAGGCCGCCCTTCCAGTCCGGATGTTGTCCCGCCAGCAGCGCCGCCGACCCCGCCACGTGCGGCGTGGCCATCGAGGTGCCTGACTTGGCGACGTACGAACCGGAGCCGGGGCTGTCCTTGCCCCGCGCGGCCGTGATGTCCACGCCGGGTGCCGTGATGTCCGGCTTCAGCCCGCCGTCCAGCCGAGGGCCCCGATTGGAGAACGGCGCGATCTTGTCGGAATCGTCCACGGCGCCCACGGCGAGGGCGGCATCCGCCGTGGCCGGGCTGGTGACCCCGTGATCTCTCCCCTCGTTGCCGGCGGCCACCACGAAGAGCGTTCCGTGCCGCTGGCTGAGCGTCTCAACTGCCTGCTCCAGAGGGTCGTCCTCCGGCGTGTCCAGCGAGCCGAGGCTCATGTTGACCACCCGGGCGCCCTGCTCGGCAGCCCATTGCATGCCGGCCAGGATCGCGGAGTCCGCGCAGTAGATCGACTCGCACACTCTTCCGTCCAGGAGGGTCACGCCGGGTGCGACGCCGCGGTAGCGTCCGCCGGACGCCGCGCCGCTGCCCGCGATCGTGGAGGCCACGTGCGTGCCGTGCCCCACCGGGTCCCGCTCGTCGGGCGCCTCCGTGAAGTCCTTCCTGTCCGCCACCTTGCCCGCCAGGTCCGGGTGGGTGGCGTCGATGCCCGTGTCCAGCACCGCGACCTTGACGCCCTCGCCGGTGTGGCCCTTCGCCCAGGCCGCGGGCGCCCCGATCCGGCCGACGCTCGTGTCCAGCGAGACCTTCCTGCGCCCGTCGAGCCACACCTTCGCGGTCGCGCTCCGCCGCCAGAGCGCGGGCGACCCGCCGCCGGCCAGGTCCTGCCAGAAGCGGGCGGCGTCCGCCTGCCGAACCCGGACCGCGTACCCGCTGACCACGGGCAGTGCGGCGGCGTCCGAGGCGCCGGCCATGGTCGCCGGCCGGGCGGCGCCAGTGACGATGAGCGGCAGGTTCCCCTTCCGGTCGTCGTAGCCGAACTCCAGCAGGGTCGTCACGTCGAACAGCCGCGGGTCCAGTCGCCCCGCTTTCAGCAACGGCATGGCGTCGCTGGGGACCACGCGCAGCCTGCCGCCCCTCTCACCGGTCGTGAAGGTGACGTCCTCGCGGCCCTCTCCCGCGCTGATCACCGCGCCGCCGTTCCCGTCGGTGACCGTGACCTTGTCACCGGTGATCAGCGTGACGCTCCGCGCGGGAGACGCGTGCCCCGGGACGGGGATCGTCTCGGCGGCGACTGGGGGCGGGGCGGCGATCAGACTGGCGGCGATCAGGGTGGGGGCGAACGCTAACGCGCCGACCGCCGCCCCAGTAGTCAATGAACGCATGGTGTGCTACTCCAGGTCGTAAAAGGCCGATCACCCTTTCTCCACCCCTTGGCACGATCGCTTTCACACACCGGCCCCGACCGTCGGGCGAGTCAGGCAGGCGGGCTGTGCGAACGTGCTGACGCATCCTTCAACCCACGCCGAACAACCCGACGACGACGGGGCTCATGTTGTTCAGGCGGACGCTCGGCGTCATGCTGTCTGACATGAGGAGGCGGGCGCCTGCTTCAGGGACGGTGTCCCGGGTGACGTTGGCCATGCTGCTGACGCTGGGCGTGATCGAGAATCGCGCGGGCCGGTAAGCAGGTCCCGGTCCTGCTGCAGATCGGCCGCTGGAATCCGGAGCGCGAACGGTCACGTGGACGCGGCCCCGGCCATCCTGCGCGGCCGCGGTGACCACCAGGAGCAGGCCGGCCTGCACGCTCGTCACTGGCGGAACAGGGACGGGTCAAGGAGCTGCGTGTCCCGGCCGAGCAAGGAGATCCCCACGCCGCTCGACGTCTTGCCCAGCCGTGAGCCATGTCCGGTCGAGGAACCGCCGCCAACCGTCCAGGCGGGCGATGAACCGCATCGAAGCCTGGAGCATAGGATGAACGCGGCGGCTTGGCCGCCTGCTGCGCGAGGACCCTCGGTGAGGCGTCGCCCATCTGGGCTTGAGGGTCGGGCCGGTTCGCCCGGTCGCGTCTCCCTGATGCCTGGGGAGGTGCGTGCTCGGATGGGTTTTCCTGTCGGTGCCGTCGTGCTGGCGGCGGGTGTGGCAGCCAGCATGGCGCTGGGGCAGTTCATCCCGTTTCTCGCGGCGGTGGGCAAGGAGTTCGCTCTGCCGCTCACCGCGGTGGGCTGGCTGTCGTCACTGGTCACGCTGCTGGCCGGGCTTGCCTGCCTGCCGCTGGGGATCTGGCTGGAGGGCCGCCGGCTGCGCGCGTACTTCCTGGCGGCTCTGCTGGTACTCGCGGCGGCCGGGCTCGGGGCGGCGGTCGCAGATGGCGCGGCGGTGTTGTTCGCGGTGCGGGTGATCCAGGGCGCCGGCTACGCCCTGGTGGTGATCATCGGGCCGAGCCTGCTGGCCCGCCTGCTGACCGGCAAGGCCCGGCAGAGCGCACTGGCATTGTGGGGACTGTGCGTCCCGGCCGGGCTGACGCTGGCCACGGCCGGGGCAGCGCTCGCGACAACGGCCGGATGGCGTGGCCAGGCGGCCGGCACCGGGGTGATCACGCTGGCGGTGGCGGTAATGGCCGTCACGCTTCCCGTCGATACCCGGTCCGGCCGGCGCGAGCGGGCCGATCAGGCATCGGGAACCGGTGTGGGCTGGACCGTGGCCGCCGCGGCGGCCGGGTTCGCGCTGATCGCGTCGATCGGGGTCAGCGTGGTGACCGTCCTTCCCGCCTACCTGGCGGCTGAAGCTGGCCTCTCCAGCACCCGCTCCAGCCTGCTGACCGCCGTGGTGTCGGCGGCCAGCGTGCTCGGCAGCCTGGCCGCCGGCGCGGCCCTGCGGAGCGGCGCACGACCCGCCAGGCTGGTCGCCGCGGCGCTGCTCATGGCACCGCTGAGCGCCGGGACCTTCACACTGATGCCGACGCCGGTGGCGGTCGTGGCGGGGTGCGCGGCGGCGGTGCTCGTGCTCAACGGCCTGGCCGTCTCCGCGCTGTTCGCCGCCCTTCCGGCGGTGGCGGGCGATCGGATCGCCGTGGCGGTCGCGGCGCTCACACAGGCGGGCAGCCTCGACACTCTGCTCGGGCCGCCGCTGTACGCGAAAGCCGTTGACACCATGGGATGGGGCGCGGCGGTCGCGGTGACCGCGGCCATCGCCGGTGCGGGCGTCGGCTGCGCTCTGGCCGCCCTGCGCGGACGCCAGCCGGCGCGGTCAAACCCGCCATGAGCCGATCTCAGATCTCGCTGTGGGCCGAGGCCATGACCAGGTGGCCGACGGCCAGGCAAAGGGCCGGGACGCATGGGGTCAGCGCCGAGCTGGCGTTCAGGGACGGCGAACGCGCGCACGTCCGGGCAGCACCGGGACCCCGGCCCGGCCCGGGTGACCGGGCTCAGGGACCCCAGGAGACGTAGCGATCCTGGCACTGCCCGGTCGCTTCCGTCCTTTGTCCGCCTCCGCGCGTCGGTGGCGCATCGCGCGCTGGCCGGCCACCTGACCCTCTTCGGCGGGCTTGATCGCCGCCCTCGTGGCGCCTTGACCCGGAGGCGCCGCACCACGAGGGGAGAGCAGTGGCAGGTTGTGCGTGGCGAAAAGGCTGACCGCCGAAGCGGGGGAGTTCAGGCGTCGCGGCGTGCGAACCACTGGAGGTGGGCGATGGTGCCGAGCAGCCATCCTGGCAGGGTTTGCAGGCTCTCCGCGGTCGGCTGGTTGTCGTTGTAGATGGCGAGCGAGTGGTCGTGGATCGTCGGATCCCACCAGGCGATCGGCGCCCAGCGCGGTGCCTGGTAGGCGTAGTTGAGGTCTGGACCACCGGTCCCGTTCAGCCGCACGAAGGCGGTCGCGCGTTCGTTGCGGGTGGCGGCGAGGTTGTGGGTGAACGTCCGCGCCAGCCGGGCCATGTCCTGGCCGTCGAGCCCGAGGTGGTTGCGGAACGCGCGAACGGCGAAGTCGAGGCTGATCGCGCCGTGGGAGAGGTCTTCGATCTGCCGCTGCGGGGTGCGCAGGTTCGGGTTGTACAGCGACACGTCGGTGTCCGGGGACCCGGTCTTGTCGAACCCTGTGTAGACCCGGCTGTACGTCGGCCAGTAGTGCCAGGTGTAGGCGTCGTCGGCGTCGACCGCCAGCTCGGCGCGGAACATCGCCGCCAGCGCGCTCGCCCGGTGACGGTATGTCGGGTCGTCAGTGATCACGGCGAGCTCGGCCAGGGTCTGCCCGAGTCCGAGTGACTGGTTGATCGGCTGCTCACAGCCGTCCCACTGCTGCGGCGAGCCCTTCACCCAGATGAGGTAACCGCCGGAGGCGTTCTCCCGCCACTCCGGGTCGTGCACCGCGACGGCGTCGCGCACCGCGGCGAGGTACTCCTTCGCCTTCGCACCGTAGAGCGGGTTCGAGCGGAGGGTGGGCGAGGATTGGACGATACGCACGAACGACGCCATCGGGTAGGTGATCATGCCGGTGTGCACGGCGAAGATCCCGGGCAGCGACTGCATCTGGAAGCGGCCGTTGACGGGGATGTCCTCCGGCGCGGGCGCTTGCCGGACGTCGCGCCCGGTGACGAGAACCGCTCCCGGATAGGCGTCGTAGAGCCTGCGCACCGCGTAGTTCGGGCTCGCCGGGTCCATGCTCAGGTTGGCGAACGTCTGACGGCTTCCGCTCTGTGCGTGGACGACCAGCAGCGTGAACAGGCCGGGCGCGCTGCCCGAGCTCACCGTCACGGTGGTCGAGTTGCAGTAGACGCGACCGATCCGCACCTCGAGGATCGGCTTGCCTCCCGCGTCGGTGAGCGTGACTGTCCCCACGGTGTAGGGGTGGTTCGCCCGCCACGCCGGTAAAGAGAGGCCGCGGTAGTCGGTGACGCCGCGCTCGCTGTCACGCATGGACAGCACCAGATCGGCGTTCGCGACGAACCGGTCAAGGTAGTGGGTGTCCCGGTATGCCTCATACATGCGGAGGAGGCCGATCAGCACGTACGACTGGCCCCAGGCGAGATCGCCGGACTTGCCGGTCACGGTGTCGTCGTTCGGATTGCCCGGTTGACCGACCCAGTCTCCGCTGTGGAACTCGCGGTCCAGGTCGTCGAAGGTCTGGCGGGCTAGGTAGTCGATGCCGGTCGCGGCGTACGCGTGCCGTCCGAAGGCCAGACCGCTCAGTGCGAGCGAGCTCACCACCGCGGTATGGCGGAGGAACGTCCGTCGACTTGTCATTGCTGTGCACCTCCAGGGTGGAGTTGGGTGGTTACCTTGATCGCGTCGGTCCGCCGGTCGCGGCAGGCGGCGGGGGCCCAGACATGTTGGTGGTTGTCGGTGACGACGGGGCCACGCCGGTCCGCTGGCCGGTGAGGCGGAGGTCCTCGACGCGGATCTGGACGACCTGGTGCTCGTGGGGCTCGGCCCAGATCGACCGCAGCGGGCAGCGGCCGTTCTCGTCCCACACACCCGCATACACCCGGGCCCGTGCGGTCGAGCCGTTGGCAGCGCTGACGTGCAGATACGTGCGGGTGGTCCAATGGGCGTCGGGAGTGGCGCCGCCGGCGTTCAGCCGGACCCGCGCGGCCACCGAGCCGGCCTTGGACGCGTACGGGCTGGTGCCTGGGCGCATCCCCTGTTGTCGGGCGCTCCCGTGGTCGCGGGTGACGGTGACCTTGTCGAGATCGGGCGCGGGTGACGTCGCATTGCGGAGCGCGTCGGGCTGCTCGGAGTGGGCCAGGGGCACGTCGGACGACGTCGAAGCGACGGTCGGCGGCCGGGCCACGGCGACTGCCGTCACCATCCCCGACACGATGGGCACCACCCAACGAGGGCCCCCAGAATCACAGATCGCACGGGGCCCCCAAGCACGCATGGACGAAGCTTCCGGACGGTTTCGGTCCTGTCCGAAATTGAGGGTGGCATGCGGGATCGTGAAAGTCAACACCCTGTGCGGTGCCGAAACGTGGATACCGTCAGTGAGCGGGCGCTTGCATGGGGATCGGGCCGCTCACCGTGGATGAGCAGGTGGTCGAGGCACTCAACGGCGTAGCGTTGGTCGCGCGCCGGGCCCCGCCGGGCCGAACCCGGGGCGGTCGCACACCGTTGCCGCCCGCCCGATGCGCCGCCCGCCGCGTACTCGGCCGCCGCGTCATCCCCGATAGCGTGCTCCGCTGCGCGCATCACGCCGCGGCGGCTCGCAGGGAAATCTGTCGCCCGCGACGGGTGCGGGAGCAGCCAGCCCGCCCAGAGTCCCTGCCGGTGGTAGCAATGTCACCAGAAGACATCGATTGTTTGCGCCGATGAGAGCCGTATGACAGACCAGTTGTCGAATCCAGCTCGGCGGCCCGCAAGACAGACTTGATGCCCCCGGCGGTCGTCTTCCCGATCACCGTGGTGAGAGGAGGCGATTCAGTCGAATGAATGGTAATCGCCAATGATGCGACCCGGTCCGGCAGGAATTACGTACGCCTTGAACTCTGCTTGATCCCGATACTTCGTGCGTTGGTCGATCGACGGCGTCAGAATGCTCCCGAACGTGCCGGGACGGTATGTGGAGGGCCGGTCAAGACCGCGGCGACAGCCGGCCTGAAAGGGGCCTTCGCCCACAGCCGGCGCGGGACCAAGCAGAATCTCAAGGGTTGCAATCCGGCTGGAGCCCTAATAGCAACAACCCGTGACCACCATGTGGCAGTTGCTGTAGATCGTGTACAGCGTCCAATCGAATCTGTCGCTGCCCAGCCAACAGCCCTGGTAGCGGCAGCCCCTCCAATATTCGCACCCTCCCGCACTGGCGACCGCCTTGGGCGCGAAGCGTT
The DNA here is from genome assembly GCA_036276095.1 of Nonomuraea sp. GTDB lineage: Bacteria > Actinomycetota > Actinomycetes > Streptosporangiales > Streptosporangiaceae > Nonomuraea. Next base: position 19,113 of record DASUCK010000359.1, read on the forward strand.
CGAGGAGTCTGTCGCCTATCGACGCTAAAGCAGTTCTCATACCTTTGTGACCTCTCTGCCGTCGTTCTCGGACGCTCTACTGCGTGAGTATTGATGCGTAGACCGTGGCGTCAAAGGGCACGAGGAGGACATGTACCGGCCATTTACGTCATGATCTGATGCCGGTGAGGCGGTGCGGAACGACAGACGGTTGCGAGATGAAGGGCGATGACGGCAAGCGCCGCTGTTGAGGCAGCGGAAGGGGCGGAACCACAACGCATGGAACTCGTCCCACAGGACACGATGACCGTCTGACGGCCGCCGTGACGCTGTCGCTGCGCCGCGGTTCACGCTGTGAGCAGGCGGAGGCCGAGATCTGCCGCGTCGAGACCGGCGAGGTCGCTGTTGCGCTCAGCCCAACGGCCGGAGTCGAGGTCGTCGCTGAGGCTTCGCACCGCCCGCTGCTCGGCCTCCGGTCCGACCCTCGTCCACATCGACATCGCACGGCGCACGTGATCCTCCAGATACGCCGCCGGTCGGCGCCAGTATGCCTCGAACAGGCCATCAGCGCAGTCCCACGGGACGGGCACCGGCTCAGCACGGGCGCCGATCGTGTCAGCCATCCCGGCGAGCGAGTGGCCGCGCAAGTACAGGCTGTTCGATCAGCGAAAGCAGCCAAGGGCTTCACGGTGACCTGGCCAGGCGGATCACCGTCACGCGCCTGCCGCCTGCCCGGAATTGGACGCCGTCACCCGGCACGTGCGCAGCTTCGCCACCATGATGCGTGACCTGCGCGGAGACCGGCTCCCAGCCTGGATCGACGACGTCCGCGCCAGCGGCCTGCCTGCGCTCGTCCAGTACGCCGACGGTCTTGCTCTCGACCTGGACGCCGTGATCGCCGGCCTGTCGGTGACCCGGAGTTCCGGGCAGGCCGAGAGGCAGAACACGCGGGTTAAGTTGATCAAACGGCAGGGCTATGGCCGCGCGAATTCGACCTTCTCAGAAAGAAGATCCTGCTTCGGGACTGAAGTCCCGCATCACAAGATCAGCGACAGAGCTGGTTAACCTACGTGAGCGCGACGTTCAGGGGCGTCGCCACCGCGACGTCGTCCGGGGAGGCCGAACTGCTCGACGCCGCGGGCGACGCCTTGGCCGGGCTCGGCTTCGGGTTCGCCACGGCCAAGGACAACGTCTGCCTGCTGGCCGACGCCTACCTCACGGTCGGCGCGCAGCGGTCCCGGCGCGGCCATGCCGTCACCCGTGTGCTTCCAGGGCCGCGACGACGTACGCCGCCGCGCGGTCGACAGTCGTGTATCCCGGTCTAGGACCGGTGTAGGAAATGGACGCCGTGGCATTGTGGAAGCGGAAGCTCACCTGCGTCAGGTATGTCCCCGACGCGGTACGACCGGTCAGGGCCAGCGTCTCATCGCCCACGACGCGCCTTTTCCGCAGTTTGGCGCCGGGGTAGTACTTCTGCTGCTGCCGAATGCTGGCCTTGATCGTGTCGAAGTTCGACAGGCAGGCCTCCATGCTGACGGAGGCCATTACGGTGATGGTCGCCTGGGCACCGTTCGTCCCGGTGAACTGGCACACTGTGGGCATCCGATAGTCGTCCTTGACGGCGCTGCCGAGCAGCGCGCGCACTTGCGCGGCAGTCAACATCTGGCACGACTTGAGCCCGAGACCGAACCGCGGTTCGTCCCCCTGCGTGGGGGAGCTCTTCGGCTTGGCGGACTCCGTGGCGGCTTTCGTCGTCAGGCTGCTCACGATCGCGGCTTCGGGACGCGTCTGCAGCCAGATCACCGACGCTGCGGCCAAGCAGGCGACGACGGCCACTGCCGCGCCGGCGATCCACCGCGCGCGGGTGGAGGCCGGCTTCACCGCGGTCGGCCTCGTGGTCTCCGGAACCCTGCCTTGGGCCATTTCCTCGAACCACGCGGCCGCCTGGCCGGCGGTGCATCGCCGGGCGGGATCCTTGTCGAGCAACCCGGCGAGGATGGGGCCCAGAGGTCCTGCTCGCTGGACGGGCTCGGGGTCGTGCATCAGGACGGCGGCCATCACCGCCGCCGGGTTGTGGCCGGTGAAGGCTCGCCTGCCTTCCACCGCCGTGTACAGGGTGGCCCCCAGAGACCACAGGTCGGCCTGCGGGCCGTCGTCCTCGCCGCGTAATCGCTCCGGGGCGATGTAGCCGGGTGACCCGTTGAGCAGCCCGGTCTGCGTCAGGGCGACGTCTCCGGCCAAGGTGGCGATCCCGAAATCCGTCAGCAGGATGCGCCCGTCGTCGGAGACCAGGACATTGCCCGGTTTCACATCGCGGTGCAGCACCCCCATCGCGTGCGCGGCGGACAACGCGTCCAGCACGCTGCGCCCCACCCAGGCGGCTTGCTGCGGGGTCAGGCATCCTTCTTCGCGCACGATCTGGTCAAGGGACCGGCCGCGGATCAGTTCCATGACGATCCACGGGCGGCCGCCGTCCATGACGACGTCGTGCACCGTGACGATCGACGGATGGGAACGCAGCCGGGCCGCCGCTCTGGCCTCACGCAGGGTGCGCTCTGTCATTTCCGTCCGGCTGGCCTCATCCAGCTCAGGAGGGAAGCGCACCTCCTTGACGGCCACCTCCTGACGTAACAGTTCGTCCACAGCCCGCCAGACGGTGCCCATGCCGCCCTGGCCCAGCTGTGACAACAACCGGTACCGGCCGGCGAGCATCATGTCCGTGCCGCCGCTCGTCTCGGCGGCAACGTGGTCCTGCTGCGCAGGTCTTCCCGTGAAACCGTCATCGCTACCTTCTCAAGAGATGCACAAGGACGTCACACATCGGCCCAATTGGCTGCTTAACTCGGTCAGGTCCGCGGACCCCGCGGTTTCGTCTCCTGATCGTCACCGCGTGTCAGACCGGGTGCCGGCGGTCACGTGCGGTGCCATGGACGACGATTTCGCTCGTTTCAGCGGTGATGGCGGGCCTTCGCAGCGGCACCTTAGCATGAAGGTCGAGTCGCCGAGCCGATGTCGGCCCGGCCGACCATGGGCCGGACCACGCCGGCGAGGTCGACCCGTGCGTTCAGGACTGTCCGATCGCCTGTCGACAGGCGCGTGAGTAGTCCAGCACCAGGGGACGGCGGTCGTCGGCACGCCAGGCGAGCGCGAGCTGGCTGGGGGAGAGACCGCGCACCGGACGGGTGACGACGCCGCCCAGGGCGATCAGTGGTGCGTTCCCGCTGGCCAGCAGGCAGACGCCGCGTCCGTCCACGAGCGCTTCGTACGTCTCGTCGGTACTGGCGATCTCAGCCCCGATGCGCGGCGGCCTGCCAGCGCGGGCGTCCAGCGCGAGCCAGTACTCCCGCAGCACCCCGGCACTCTCCGGCAGCGCGAGGAACGGCTCGTCCAGCAGGTCGGCGAAGTCGACGACCTCGCGAGCGGCCAGCGGATGCTCCTGGGACAGGGCGACCAGGCGCGGTTCCTCGGCCACCACCACCCAGGTGTAGCGGTCGGGGTCGGGCAGGGGCAGCCAGACGAAGGCGAGGTCGGTGGAGGCGTCCGAGAGGCCCGCAGTCGAGTCCTCCCAGCTGACCTGGCGCAGTTTCACGGTGGCGTCGGGGTGCGCGTCGGTGAACCGGGATCTGATCGACGGCAACAGGCCGCCGCGGCCGGGGCTGGTGCTCATCCCCACGAGGAGGGTCGCCCGCTGCCCGGCCTTGGCGGCCTCGACGGCCTCCCACGCGGCGTCCCAGGCGGCGAGCACCCGGCAGGCGTGGGGCATCAGGGCGGCCCCCACCGGCGTGAGCCGGACGCCCTGCCGGTCACGCTCGAACAGCGGCGCGCCGAGCTGCCGTTCCAGCATCCGGATCTGCTTGCTCAGCGCGGGCTGGGAGACGAACAGCCGCTCGGCCGCACGGGTGAAGTGCAGTTCCTCCGCCACGGCGGCGAAATACCGAAGTTCCCTCCCATGGACATCCATAACCATTGGTTATCACATCGGGTCTTGGACGTTCACTCGATGCCCTGGCAGGGTCGACGCCGAAAGGAAGGGATGTCCGATGAGTAAGGTATGGCTGGTGACCGGGGCGAGCAGCGGCTTCGGCCGGGCGATCACCGAAGCCGCGGTCGCCGCCGGGGACGTGGTCGTGGCAACCGCGCGCCGCGTCGAGGCGCTGGCAGATCTTGTCGCCGCGCACCCCGACCAGGTGGAGACGCTGCCGCTCGACGTCACCGACACCGCAGCGATCGAGGCCACCGTGCGGGATGTGGCGGACCGTCACGGGCGGATCGACGTCCTGGTCAACAACGCCGGACGCAGTCACGTCGGCGCGGCCGAGGAGACCACCGACGCCGAACTGCGGTCGCTGTTCGACCTGCACTTCTTCGGACCCGCCGCTCTGGTCCGGGCCGTGCTCCCGCACATGCGCGCCCGACGCGGCGGCGCGATCGTCCAGATGAGCAGCATGGGCGGCCAGATGTCCTTCGCCGGGTTCTCCGCCTACAGCGCCACCAAGTTCGCTCTGGAAGGATTCTCGGAGGCGCTGGTCGAGGAGGTGCGTCCGCTCGGCATCAAGGTGGTGATCGTCGAGCCCGGCGCCTTCCGCACCAGCCTGATGAGCAACATCAGCACCAGTCAGGAGATCGCCGACTACGCCGAGACGGTCGGTCCCACCCGGCGGATGACCCGGACCGCCGGCGGCGCGGAACCTGGCGACCCAGCCAAGGCCGCGGCGGCGATCCTGGCCGCCCTGGACGCCGAGCAGACCCCGCTGCACCTGCCCCTGGGCAGCGACGCGGTCGACGCGGTCCTCACCCATCTCGACGCCGTCCGCTCCGACGTCATCACCTGGGAGAAGACCGCTCGCGATACCGTTTACCCGCAATGAGGCAGCCGAGCTCCTTGTCCCACGAAGGGCTCCCTTGACGTTGCGTGGGTGGTGTCGGAGTTCGGGGCTGGGCACCAGACCGTCGCGCCGCTGCGCCAGACCACGACCGGCGAACCGCGCGTACGGGCCGTGTCGCACACCGATCGCTAGCGGGGCGCCCCGTCGCGTTCGCTTCGTCGGGCGAGGCGCTGTGCTTGCCCGGCGTGCACGTCGCTCACCCACTCCCAGCCGGGCTTGGCCGATGGGCCGATCCGCGGGTCACTGATCACCTGATGGTCACGCAGGGCCAGCACGTACGCCCGATCCTGGTCGATCTGCGCGCGCAGCTGATCGGCTCCGCCGATGGACCCGTGACCCGGGATGAAGGCGTCGACGTCGCCTGCCACGCCTTCGAGCAGGCGCAGCGCGGCGAGGTAGTCCTCGATCGGGTCAGCGGCACGCACGTCGAGCATCGGGATCAAGACATCAGAAAGCATGTCGCCGGCGACGAGAACCCCGCGTTCCTCGATCAGCAGCGCCGCATGGCCCGGAGCATGCGCCTGATGCTCGATGATCCGGACTTCGGGGCCATCCCACGGAATATGCGTGGTCTCGGCAGGCAGGCCGGTAACGAGGCCGAACAGGTCCAGCGGTATCTCCTCGGCGATCTCCGGCGGCAAACCCTCGGCGACGCGGGTCTTCCAGTCCGCGTTCGACAGCAGATCTCGCATGTCGGCCGCGCAGCGGGATGTGCCGTAACGGGGGGCTGCGCCGAGATCGGCGTGCCAGAGCACGTGATCCCAATCAGGATGCGTCGAGAATCCTGCCGCAACGGGCTGGCCCAACGTACGAAGGTCGGCCGCGAGGCAGACCATCTCGCGGCCCGTTATCCCGGGGTCAACGAGCAACACGCCGGCCCGGCCCCGTACGACAACGGTGTTGTTCTGGAGCAACTCGCTCTCGTGGGCCAGTACGCCCTCCGCGACCTGCCTCAACACGAGCGCGCCTCCAGCAGCTCGTCGAGCAGTCCCGCCCGCAGCAGCTGTGTGGCGAGCGCCGCGCCGCCCACACTGATGCCGCCGTCGGTGCGGGCCCGCAGGGCGGCGAGTTGCTCGATCGCGTCGTCCCCGCCGATGATCCGGGTGTTGTGGTCGGCGCTGCGGCGGGTGCGGGAGACGAGCACCTTGGGTTTGGCGGTCCAGATCTCGCCGTACTCACGCATGTAGTCCGGCAGCGACACGTCCTCGTGCGCCTGTGGCCAGTACTCCTCCATGACCTCGTAGGAGACCCGGCCATGGACCATGAGCGCGAGCGCCCGCGTCTGAGCGTTGGCCTCGCGGTGCAGTTCCTCGCCGATGCGCAACCACTCGCCGGCGCCGTTGTCCCCGGGAACTTGCTCGATCCGCAGGTCGAGGGACACCTGCATCGAATAGACGAAGCGGCCCATCAGCTCCTCTTCCCCAAAGTGATTGTATTCTGCAACCACTATAGGTAGCGCGAAATGCCTGTCAAGGAGGAATCGTGGAACCACGGTCCGGGTGTCCGGTCAACGCCGCCGTCGAGGTGCTCGGAGATCGCTGGTCGTTGCTCGTGCTTCGCGACGTCATCTTCGGCGACCGCCGATACTTCCGGGCTCTGCTCACCGGGTCGATCGAGGGCATCGCTTCGAACATCCTCGCCGACCGCCTCGTGCGGCTCGTCGACGCGGGGATCCTCACCCGCGGCACCGCGGCCCGCGGGCAGCGCGCTCGCTACAGCCTCACCGAAGCTGGCATCCAGACTCTCCCGATCATCTACGCCCTCGGCAACTGGGGCCTCGACTGGCGCCCGGGCAGCGACGAGCTCCGGAGCCGGCAGCAGCTCATGCGCGACGAGGGTCCGGCGTTCGTCGAGGAGCTCATGGACGAGCTACGCATCCGCCACCTCAGCGCCCCGCCGAAGCCGCATGACGGTCCAGGCCCGTTCGAGCGCCTCGGCGCCGCCTGCGCCGCGGCCGCCGAGCACGAACGCGTCGACTCTCGGTGACGGAACGCCCCCGCCGCGCTCCCGTGCCGCAGGTGATCGACGCGCTGGCCGACCTCGCCCACGCCCAGGCCGCAAGCGGTCCAGGGCCCGAGCGCTGGCCCAGGTAGTGAGTCTTTGCGGCAACCGTTCCCGTCCGGGTTCCGGCCGGGGTGTGCGCAGGGCTCCGGCCCAGTGGGTTCCTGCTTGATGACGTCCGGTTACCGATGAGGCGGTGTGGCGACGTGCGCACGTCATCGTCAGGGACGCAGCGTGAGCTCGGCTGACGTCGGCCGCCAGCGGCTGCGCGGGTCAGCCCGCCTCACGTTCGGCCGCTTGAAGCCGCCACCACTTCGCCATGGACTGCGTGATCTCCTCGCGCATGAAGGCGAAGAACCGGCGGGTCTCGTCCAGCCGTCGCCCGGCGGGGGAGTCGGGACCCAGGAGCGTGGTGCCCTCGTCGGCGCCGGCCTGCACCCGGACCAGCATCGGGTCTGACTGGCTGATGAAGTGGCTCCAGGTGTGCTCGTGGATGCGGCAGAAGTCGTGTCGCGTACCGGGTTCGCGGCCGCGTTCGACCAGCCGCACCTGCACCAGGTATTTGACTGCTCCCGAGATCGCCGACGCGCCGACCCCCAGCTGCGCGGCGAGCTCCGCGGCCGACAGCTTGCCGGAGTCGGTGACCAGCAGCGCGGCGTAAACGCGCGCGGCCATCCGGGGCATGCCGGACTCGACCATGATCTGCGCGAACCGTTCCCGATAACCGGCGATGGCGCCCTCGTCCGCTCGCGTCACCGCGGCTCCCTCCTCGTCGTGGGACTCACAGTTTAGGTCATTCGTATACTTCGCGAAATTCGTGAAATAAGAGTAGCGTCTCTGTTGTGAAGGAGACCGAACTCGTCGGAGCGCAGAAGACCCTCAGCCCCGTCCTGAAAGCCAAGGCTCTGGACAACCGGCTGCCCGACCCGATCCTCGGCGACGAATACGCCGAGCAGGTGATGCGCCGCCTTGATCCCGGCTACGACCAGCGCAGATTCGGCACCAGCCAGCTGGGCCTCGCGGCCGTGGTCCGCGCCAAGGCCCACGACGACTGGGCCCGGGAGTTCCTGGCCGATCACCTCGACGCGGTGGTCCTGCACCTGGGCTGCGGCCTCGACGCCCGGATCCAGCGCATCGACCCACCCCCCACAGTCGACTGGTACGACCTGGACTACCCCGCCGTCATCGCACTGCGGCAACGATTCCTGCCGCCGCGCGACCACTGCACCTTGATCGGCTCCAGTGTCACCGACCTGGCCTGGCTGGAACGCGTCCCCCGCGGTCGGCCGGTGCTGATGATCGCCGAGGGGTTGGTGCCCTACCTGGCCGAGCCGGACGTCCGGCGGCTGCTGACCGGCGTCGTCGACGCCTTCCCCACCGGCCAGATACAGATCGACACAGTGCCGGTCTGGGCCTGGCGCACCTCACGATGGGATCCTTCGCTGCGCAGATACGGCGCCCGGTTCCACTGCGGCTTCAACACTCCGGCCGCGCTGGCCGAGTGGCATCCGCGGCTCCAGTACGTCGACGAGGCACCGATGTACGACTCACCGATCCTGATGGCCAAGGCCCCTGCGAGCGTACGCCGCATGTACCGCCTCATGAACCTGCTGCCGGGCATGAAACGATCCACCCGCATCGTGCGTTTCCGGTTCTGAGTCCGCCGGTTCCGGCCGCCGATCAGCGGCCGGTGCGGAACGGAGAGGTTTCAAGAGCCGGTCGCGGGGGCCGGCTCGATCCGGACGGTGAACTGCTTGCCCGCCGCCGCGAGCCTGTCCAGGCCGGCCTTGACGACACCGAGGCGGACCAAGCCGGGATCAGGGACCGTCTGGCCGAGATCGTCGTAGTAGACGGCGATCACTCGGTTCGAGGGCCAGAAGTAGACCTCGCCCGGGGCGGGATCGTGAACCGGGCTGCCGCCGCGGGCCGTGAGCGCGCGCGGCAGGCGCCCTACCTTTGCCTGTCCCCACGCGTCCGTCAGGTGCAGGGTCAACGGCAGCATCGCGGCGAACTGCCGTGACGGCGGCGTGCCGGTCAAGGCCGCGGTGACGGTTTGGTCGCCGAATCGCAGCACCATGGCCGTTCCCGAGGCGACGCTCGCCGTGGCCGACGGCGGGCTGGTGACCGGCGGGTCCGCCGGGAGCGCGCACCCGGCCAGCGCGGCGGCCAGCGCGGCGGCCAGCAGGGCACGGGCCAGGCAGCGGATCCAGGCAGCCACAGTCACGGCTTCGGCCACGGCGACGGTCACGGCTTCGGTCGGCGCTCCGGTCATGACATCGAGCACATCCGAGTCGCCCGAGGCGAGGAAGTCACTCCTGGTGGGTGTACTGCCAGTACATCCCAGCCTGCCCGCGGGTTGACGTACGGTCGTGTCATGGACAACCGGTCCGAAGTGCGCGAATTCCTCACCTCGCGGCGTGCCAGGATCACCCCCGGGCAGGCCGGCCTGCCCGTCGCCGGCCCGCGCCGCGTCCCCGGACTACGGCGCAGCGAGGTCGCCGCCCTGGCCGGAATGAGCGTGGAGTACTACGCCAAGCTCGAACGCGGCCACCTGGCCGGAGTCTCGGCCGGCGTCCTCGACGCGATCGCCCGCGCCCTGCACCTGGACGACGCCGAACGCGCCCACCTGCTCCGCCTCGCGCACGAGGCCAACGGCAGCAACGCCGTCCTCCGCCGCCGTCCCAGGCAGCCGACGGCACGCCCCGCGCTCCAGTGGATGCTCGACACCATCACCACCGCACCGGCGATCATCGGCAACAACCGGTCCGACCTGCTCGCCGCCAACCACCTGGGCCGCGCCCTGTACTGCGACGTCTACGCCGGCCCCACCCGGCCGCCGAACTTCGCCCGCTTCACCTTCCTCGACGGCGCCGCCCGCCGCTTCTACCCCGACTGGGACCTGGCCGCCGACATGACCGTGGCCAACCTGCGCACCGCCGCCGGCAAGGACCCGCACGACAAGGGCCTGCACGACCTGGTCGGCGAACTGTCCACCCGCAGCGACGACTTTCGCCGCCGCTGGGGAGCACACCACGTCCGCACCCACGGCACCGGTGTCAAACACGTCCAGCACCACATCGTCGGCACGCTCACGCTCGCCTACGAGAGTATGGACCTGCGCGCCGAGCCCGACCTGTCCATGACCATCTACACCGCCGAACCAGGCTCCCCGTCCGAGGACGCGCTCCGCCTGCTCGCCTCCTGGGCCGCCACGCGTGAACACACCGCCCCGACTCAGGACCCCGACCACCCGCACATCGAGCGCACCTGACACGCGAGCGCCGACGACGGCGGATCAAGGCGGAGCGAGGCGGACGCCGATGGCGTGCTTCCCGCAACAGCGTGCCCGGACCGCTCTCGGCAAAGGCCAAGGAACCGCGTTGCCGAGCCACCCCGGCCCTGGTGACCGCCGCTGCCATTTCCGGTCGTCTGGCCCCTGGCGGGCACCGGGGTCGGCGGCCGTGACTCAGGACGCTGAGGAGCGAGGTGGACCCGACGGGGAGATCTGTATCATCCTCGAAGGTAGCACTGAGGATTGTCTGAAGGTTGACCTGATAGGCGGACAGTGCATCACGTCGAGCTTCGAATGCTGGGCCCCGTGCTGGTGCGGGCGGACGATCGTGACATCGACATCGGCAGCCCCCGAGCCAGGGCAGTGCTGACGGCGCTGGCCATCCGGGCCAACCACATTGTCACGGTCGACCAGCTGATCGAAGACGTGTGGGGGGAGTCGGCCCCGCCCACCGCGCGCAACACGCTGCAGGTCTATGTGTCGGCGCTGCGCCGCGGCCTGGCGGGCGTGGCCGACGAGGTGCGCATCACCCGCCAGTCCCCCGGTTACCTCC
>DASUCK010000360.1:0-12906 GCA_036276095.1 Nonomuraea sp.
AGTTCTGGACCGACGAGGTGATCGCCGGGGCGGAGCTCGACTACCGTCGCTTCCTGGCCCTCAACCTGCTGCGCCCGTCCACGTCGCTGTCGGTCAACAAGATCCTGGACGAGTACTGGCACCAGCACATCCTGGACACCAGGAAATACGCCGCCGACTGCGAGAAGATCTTCGGCCGGCTGCTGCACCACTACCCGTACTTCGGGCTCGGCGACGAGGGGGAGTGGCAGGAGAACCTCGACCAGTTCGCCGCCACGCGGCTGCTGTGGGAGGAGGCGTTCGGGGTCGAGCTGGTGGGCGAACCGAAGCTCACCCTGGACAAGGTCGTCGGCGGCTACTCGGCCGAGCCCGACGCCACGCCCAAGCGGATCTACGCCTTCCCGCAGGCGTGCAAGTCCAGCCAGCACCACTGCAAGAAGATCATCGCTCCTGAACACTTCGACCCCGGGCCCATCGAACCGCTGCCCGAGGAGCCGTTCCCGCAGCTGACGCCGGAGGAAGGCAGCAGGGGCCGATGACGTCCACCAATGGCGCGGCCACGGGGGAGCGCCGGCGTGTCGTCTTCCTCGGCCCTTCGATGGCCGTGGAAGCGGCCCGGCGCACCCTGCCCGAGGCCGACTTCCGGCCGCCGGTCCGGCGCGGCGACCTCGACGGTCTGCCGCCCGGCACGGTCGTGGGCATCGTGGACGGCGTCTTCGACCAGGACCTCGCCGTCAGCCCCGAGGAGATCCGGACGGCGCTCGAACGCGGCGTCGCGATCTACGGCGCGGCCAGCATGGGGGCGTTGCGGGCGGCGGAGGTCGGGGGAGTCGTCGGCGTCGGCCACGTCCACGACATGTACCGGACCGGCGCCATCGACCGTGACGACGAGGTCGCGCTGCTGTTCGATCCGGAGACCCACACCGCGTTGACCGAGCCGCTGGTGAACGTGCGGTACGCGGTCGAGCGCCTGATCAGGTCGGGGACCTTGGCCCGCGAGTCCGGCGACGCGCTCGTGGAGACCGCGATGAAGCTCCACTACAGCGAGCGCACGTACCCGAACATCGTCGCGTGCTCCCCGCTGGCCGGCACCCGCGACGCCGACGATCTCGTGCGGCTGCTGCGCACCTTCGACCTCAAGCGGGAGGACGCGCAGTTCCTCCTGGAGACGCTGGCCGAGGCGCGGGTCCCGGCCGCCGGAGGTGGGCCGGCGCCGTCGGCGACGGCCGCCGACCCGGCCGCCGCCGGCCGCCGGGTCCGCGGCCGGGAGGACGGCCAGGCGCCCGTCATGGTGTGGGAGTCCGGCGACAGCGCCGGCTTTTCCGAACTGGTCCGCTTCCTCAAGGTCACGGGCGCCTTCGAACGCCACGCGCGCAACGCGCTGGCCCGCATGGGCGCCGCCGGCATGGTGGCGCCCGCCGAGCCCGGCACGGCCGCCGACGGGCCGGACGCGCAGTCCCTGCTGGACTTCACCCGCATGCAGTGGGGCTGGGAGTCGCCGGAGGAGGCCCATGTCACGATGCGCGACCTCGGGCTCGGCCTCGACGACGTCGCCGACTCCCTGCACGCCGAGACGGTCGTCGCCCGGCTGGTCCAAGCCTTCGCCTGCCACCCCACCGAACGTTTCAGCAAGGCCCTGCGGGCCGAGCTGTGGATGAACGACCTCGCGCTCAAACGGGAGATGCTGCGGCTCGGCGCCTTGTCGTGGTTCGCCGACCAGGGCGCCGCGGACGGCCCGCCCGACGAGGCGGAGCTCGCCGACGCGCGGCGCTGCGTGACCACGCTCCGGTCCGCCCTGCAGTGGCCCTACGTCCGGGCCGAGCTCCAAGCGCTGGGATTGACCGCCGATGACCTTGACTCCGCCGTCACCCAACTGGCGCTCGCCCGCCGCGCCGCGCGTCCCCTCGTCGCCGCCATGGACGGCCGCCGCGCCGCCGGCCCCCCGTCCGGACGCGCCGCGGGCTGGGACGACCTCGGGCTCGCCCTCCACAGCAGCCCCAAGGCGGCGGGCTCCAACCGGTTCGCCGTGGCGGAGGCCGAGGCGGTGCGGCTGGCGGAAGGCATCGCCGACGAGGTGGGCATCCGCCGCATCGGCATGGTGGGCGAGCTCACGACACTCGGCGTGCACGTCGCGCAGGCGTTCGGCGAACGCACCAGGTGGTCGTCCAGCTTCAGCAGCGGCAAGGCGGAGACCCGGCGCGGCGCCCGGACGGGCAGCATCATGGAGGAGACCGAGCTGTACGCCCAGGACGCCTACCGGCCACCGTCGCTGGTCCGCGCGTCGTTCGCGGCCGCGTCGCAGCGCCTTCCGCTGGTCGACCCCCGGACGCTGTCCCTGCCGTACGACTCCCGCTACCACCACGACCTGGAGATCGACTGGGCGGAGTGCGGCGACCTGCTCGGCGGCGGAACGGTGCTGGTGCCCGCCGCCTGCCTGGTGGGCGAACGGCTGCCGAACGACGTCTACTACTCCCCGAGGCTGGGCGGCAAGGTCTTCTCCTCCAACGGGCTCGGCTCCGGGTTCACCCTGGCCGAGGCCGCCGTCCACGCCACCGCCGAGCTCATCGAACGGCACGCGCAGCGGCTGGCCGAGCTGGAGCTGGACAATCCCGGCGGGGTCGGCGTGCGCCGATTCTGGTTCGTCGACGAGGACACCCTGCCGGAGACGCCGAGGCGCATCGTCGGCAAGTACCGCAAGGGCGGCATGCGCGTCCGCGTTCTCGACATGACGTCCGACATCGCGGTGCCCACGTTCTACGCCAGGGTCTTCGAGGATCCGTTCATGGGCGCGGCCAGCACGTCCTCCGACGGCTTCGGCTGCCATCCCGATCCGGAGGTGGCGGTCACCATGGCGCTCCTGGAGGCGGCGCAGACCAAGGCGGGCTTCACGGCGGGCGGGCGGGAGGACTATTCGCTGCAGGCGCGCAGCCTGGGCCGGCACGAGCGACCGCGCACCGGCGTACCCGCCTCGCAGGTGTTCTGGTTCGGCCACGACCGCCCCGTGCGGCCCTTCGGCGACACCGTCGGGTTCGTCAGCGGCGACATCCTCCAGGAACTGGAGTGGATCGTGGACCGGGTGGAGGAGGCGGGATACCCGCACGTCCTCATCGCCGACCTCAGCATCGACCGGATCCGCCCGGCCCATGCCGCACGGGCGATCATCCCCGGTTCGGAGACGACGAACCCGTTGTGCACCGGGCCGCGGGGCCGCGCCACCTGCATCCGCGACCTGCTGCCGCGGACGGGGCGGGCTTGACCAGAGCTGCCGGCGCGGACGGGGCTGCCGGCGCGGACGGGGCGGGCGGGAGAAGCGTGGGGACGGCGCCGCCGCGCGACGTGGTGTGGGACATCACCTACGCCTGTCCGCTGCGGTGCGTTCACTGCTACTCCGAGTCCGGCCGCCGTCCGTCCCGGCAGCTCAGGGGCGCTGACCTGGTCCGGGTGGCCGACGCGCTCATCTCGTTGCGCCCGCGTGCGGTGGTGTTCGCCGGAGGCGAGCCCCTGAGCGTGCCCGAGATCTTCGACGTGGCCCGGCGCCTGCGCCGGGCGGGCGTCCAGGCTCATCTCTACACCAGCGGCTGGAGCCTCCCGCCGGCCACCGTCGAGCAGCTCGTGGACGTGATGGCGCGGATCACCGTCAGCCTCGATGGAGCGGTGGCCGCCACCCATGACCGCATCCGCGGCCGGGCCGGCTCCTTCGACCGGGCGCTGGCGGCGCTCGCCCGGCTCGACGAGGAGATCGGCAGGCGCAGGAGCGCCGGTGCCGCGGCCCCCGCCCTCGGCGTCGACTTCGTCGTCGTCCGCAGCAACTACGGGGAGCCGGCCGACTTCTGCTCGCGCGTGGCGTCGCGGTTTCCGAACCTCGACTCCGTCTTCTTCGGCGCCGTCCTGCCCATCGGCCTGGCCAGCAGGCCCGGCTTCGCCGCCCACGAGGTGCTCGACGAGGAGCAGGCCGAGCGCCTGCGGGACGGCAGCCTGCAGCGGGAACTCCAGCGCCTGTCGCCCACGGTCCGGGTCCGCACCAGCGACAACGGGACGTTGCAGATGCACCCCGACCGGCTGGCCGCCGGCGAGATCCCCGCGATGCAGGTCGAGCCGGACGGCCGGGTACGCGCGATGCCGGTCTACGAAGGCACCGTGGGGAGCCTCCTGGAGGAGGATCCGCTCGTGCTGTGGGAGCGGGCCGTGCGGCGATGGAGCGATCCGTGGCTGACGGACCTGCTGCGATCGGTGTCCACCCCGGCGGGCTGGGCCGACGCCGCCCGGCGCATCGACCTGCGCTTCGGGTCCGAAGCCGACCGGGCCCGCATCCGCGCCCGCCCGCCCTACCTGCCCTGACCGGCCGGCGCACGCCGGTGGAGCGAGAGCGTGCCGTCGTCTCCCCTGGGGGCGTGGCGAGGGGAGTACTTCCCAAGCGCCGATCCGGTCAGTACGGGCGTACCGAGCGCCCCCGGACGGCCGCCCGCGACCCCCGGGTGAAGGAGACCTCGAACAGGCTGAGCGTGTTCCCTGGCCTTCGGCGCCTGCCTGTGGGGCGCCTTCGGCACCACGGCCGCGGTAAAGTTCTTCACCGGGTACGTGATGGAGAAGTCCTTGTCGGTGGACAACCTGTTCGTCTTCATGCCGCTGCTGGCGGCCTTCGCGCTGCTCGGCCTGCGGGCGCTGTACTTCGTCCTGCGCGGGGCGCTCGCGCGGCTCCGGCACCTCAACTCACCAGCCTGCGCTCCGGCCGCCCCTCCGCACGCCCGTCGGGCGGGCCGGAGACGCTCTGCGCCGGGCGCGCGAACAGAAGGCCGGTACGCTGCGGATCATGATGGCCCGGGCACAGGAGGCGACCGTGGAATCGCTGGAAGCGCTGTTACGGGCGGGCTTGCCGGCCGAGCACGGGCACGTGCGCGTGGAGCTGGCCGAGCCCGGCGTCGCCGGAGCGGGCGACGGATCCGTTCGCGTGCGGTTGTGCCTGCACGACGAGGACAGCGGCGCGTGCGCGGAGCAGGCGGTGCAGCTGGTCCCGCCGGGGCAGACCGCCGGGCGAACCCACGCCTACGTCCAGGCGTGGGTTCGGTCGCTGCCGTCCCTGCTGGCGTGCGTCGCCGGCCGGACGGGTGGAGCGTCCATGACGCCCGGCATGCTGGGGTTCCCGCGGTTCGCGCTGGACGACGAACAGGCGCAGACCACGGCGCAGTTCCTCGAACGCTTCGCCGACCCTGACACGCTGCAGGCGTGGGCCGCGGCGGCCGAGGCCGCCGACGACGAGCACTGGATCCGGACGGTGTGCCAGGACCTCGGGCTGGACGAGCACGCGGACGCCCTGGTGGCGTTACGCCGTACCGCGATCAGCCTCACCGCTCGCCGTGACGGCCCGGCCGCGGGCCGCACCCACCTGGGCGGCGTCCCCGACCTGCCGCCCGGCGCGCCGTGGCCGCACCGCGGAGGCCACCCCATGACCCTCCTGGCGCAGATCGACCTGGCCGAGACCAGCCGCTGCGACGACGAGCGACTGCTGCCCCCGGCCGGACTGCTGCAGATCTTCGCCGACCTCACCGGTGACCTCGCCTGGGATGACACCACCCGCGGCTCAGCGGTGCGGGTCCTGACCCAGCCGCCCCGGGCCCGAGACCTGGCCGCCGCGGAACCACCCGAGGGCGCCGACCCGCTCCCGCACCGCGCGGCGTCCCCGGCGGTCGAGCTGTCGCTGCCCCCGCTGGACAGCCCCTTCTACCGCCACCTCACCGGCCTCGACCGCACCGGCGACGACCCGGCCCGCCCGAGCGCGGAGTTCGCCGCGTTCATCGAGTTCCTCAACGAGTTCCATCCCCCGCTGGACGACCGTGACCGGCCCAGGCACCGTCTGCTCGGCTACGCCGACCCCCTGCAGGACGATCCGTGGCGCCACTGCGCGACCGCCGCACCGGGCACGCCGCCCACCCAATGGCAGCTCCTGGCCCAGATCGACTCCGAACCGGACGCCCAGCTCGGCGACAACGGCCTGATCCACATCTTCATCCCGCGCGACGCCCTGGCGGCGGGCGACTTCACCCGAGCCCACGGCGTGTGGCACATGCATTGACCGCCGCCGGCCCGCGCGGCAGCGCGCCACCACCAGGATCTTCACTGTGGTCGGCGGTGCTGGCCGGATCCGGCCACCGTCGCTCCTGACCAGCCCGACCGGACGTGCTTAGCGGATCAGGGGCCGGTGGTTAAGCGACCGGCGGGCGCGTGGTTAAGCGGGACGAGGTACGCCGTGGGCGTCACAACCGGCAAAGGAAGGAACAAGGCCATGCCTCCCAATCCCGGCCAGCCTGGCTCCGAGATCTCCAGCACGGCGCCCCTGACGGTGCTCGATCCGGCGGGCACTCCGTCGAACCTGATCATCCGCAGGTCGGACCCCTTCCAGGTGGCCATGGAGTTCGAGCTGCTCGCGTCGGGCGTCTCGCAGGCCCTGCTCGGCACGATGGAATACCAGGTCCAGTACTTCGCCGAGAGTATCGGTCCCGGCCCGGACGTCGCGTTGGGCTCGGTGACGCGTAAGACCGTGGCCGGCCAGCGTGCGTACTCCGACACGGCGCCGGCCGCGGCCGTCACCACCCGGAACGTCCCCGCGAACACGTTGCCGGCCGGCATCTACCGGCTCGGGGCGGTGGTCAGCTTCACGATCCCCGCCGCGCCGACGCCGACCCGGCTGCCGGTGACGGCGTTCGCCGACGGCCCCACCATCCAGATCTTCGAATAGCCACAGGCGCGCCGGGCCCGCGGAGCGGGCCCGGCGGACGGTACGGACCCCAGGAGGGCGACGCCGTGGAAGCGGACGACTTCACCAGGATCGACGGCATCGGACACAAGATCGAATCCAGGCTGCGTGCGGCGGGCGTGTACACGTACAAGGATCTGGCGGACCGGTCCGCCGACGAGCTCGCCGAGCTGCTGACGGGGATGTCGGGATTGTCGCGGGAGCGGATCGAGAGCTGGCGGAGCCAGGCCGCGGCGTTGACGGGCGTGGCCGGAATGGCGGTGAGCCGGCCACCCGACGAGGGCCAGCATGACGAGAGCTATTTGGTACGCGTGCTGGTCAACGACCACGACGGCTCCATCAGAAGCACGACCATGAGCCGCATCGCCACCGATGAGGAGGGCCGCTGGCCGGGCTGGGACGCCGACAGGATGCTCGATTTCGTCCAGGGGCGCGCTGGGACGGGCCGGCACGGCTACCTCGCGGCGGAAGTCGGAGGCGAAGAACAGGCCCAAGAGGAGGCCGCCGCCCGGCCGATCGACATCGTGGTCGACGGGTTGCTCGTGGAACGGCGTCCGGTGCGCGCCGCACAGCCCTTCTCCGTCATCATGACCGTGCGCGCCAGTCACGACGAGCGTCTGGCGTACGACGCCACCCTCGTGGCCAAGCCGGTCGACGGCACCGCCAAGCAGCTCGTGGCCACCGAGACCGGAGTCCTCCCACCTGGCGTCCCCGAGGTCCGGATCGTCGCTCAGGCTCCCGTCACGCCCGGCCGCTACCGACTGGACGCGGCGATCAGCCTGCGCGGGTGGGGTGAGACCCGGCCCAGAGGCGTGGCGGCGATGGTGGAGAACCTCTTCATCGACGTACAACCCGCGTGACCGCTCAGGCGGACTGCTCCCAGTCGATGCCGCTGTCGCGGAGCCACCGGCGATCCCGCTCGTCCGGCGCCGGCGCGATCTCGACCGCTCCGACGCGGACGCCGCCGGTCGCCCCGCTGTGGCCCACGCTCTCGTCGCCCGGGACCAGCACCTGCTTGCTGTAGTCGGGGGGCCAGCGCAGCAGCAGCCGGCGCCCGCACTCCGGGCAGTCCCACACCTCCTCACCTGACTCGATCCGCTCGACCATGACCATCTCGTGCGTCCCCGCCAACGTGCTCGACCTCCTCAACGGGCTGCGGGCAACGTTGCCGGTGCGGCGGCCGTTAAACGGACCCGCGGGCCTCATACCTGTTCGTGGCCGCGGATGCGCTCGTGGAGGGCGGTGGTCTCGGGCGCGGGAGTGACACCCAGCTCACCGGCGAGGACCCGCACGCAGGCGCGGTACTGCAGCAGGGCCAGATGGGGCAGGCTCTGCCTGCTGTAGCAGCGCATGAGACGGCGGTGCGCGTCCTCCCTGCACGGATCGAGGTCGATGATGCGCCGGCACAGGTCCGCGGCGGCGGGGTAGCGGCCGAACAGGAAGTGCAGGGAACTGAGCCGGTCCAGCGCCTCCAGATCGGCCAGCCGCAGCCGCTCGCGCAGCACGGCCGGCCAGTCCTCGTAAGGGGCGTCGTCCAGGAAGTTCCCCCGATACAGCTCGACCGCCACCTCGTACGAGCGCGCCGCCTCGTCCGGCCGGCCGTCGCGTTCGAACCGCCGACCGGACTCCACGGCCTGCTCGAACGGCTCGACATCGATCCACAGCCGGATCGCCGGGTGCACGCGGTAGGCGCCCTCGCACAGCACGATCACCGGCAGGTCCGTCACCGTGCGCAGGACGCGTCGGATGCCGTGGATGGCCACGTTCAGGCTGTTGCGTGCCGCGGTCGCGTCCGCCTTGGGCCAGAACACGTCCATCAGCGCCTCCCGCCTCGGCCACGGCTCCCGGTGCGTGACGATGTACGCCAGCAGCGACCGGCACAGACCTCCCGGCCAGCCGGACACCTGCCGGTCGTCGATGCTGACGTGCAGCGGCCCGAGCAGGTGGATCGCCAGGTGTGGTTCTGGCCGATCGGGCGCTTGGACGGGTGACGGCGGCTCGGCGACGTGCCGGCGAGGCCGTTCCCCCCTGCGGTGCCACCGGCGGGAACGGGCGCGGTGGGGCGGGAACCGCAGGGGCAGCGGCAGCTCGGCCCACGTCGTGCTGCCGTCCAGCAGGCGCTGCGGCAGCCCGGTCATGAACCCGATCGTGTCCGTGGCCGTCGCACGCTCCTGCTGTTCCAGCGTGGCCAGCGCGCTCTGGTGCGCCTCCCGTCTCAGGCGCAGCTCACGGCCACGCTCCAGCAGCCGGTACGCCTCTCGCATGACGCCGTCGGCCGTCGGGTCGCGGTGCTCGGCGGCGGACCGGAAGGCCGCCAGCGCGGCTTCCCGGTCGCCCTGGCCGAGCGTGAGCATCCCCTCGGACCAGTAGGTCCAGAACTCCAGGCGGGCCAGGCCGGACGCGGCGGCGAGCGAGCGCGCCACACCGACGCGCGCCATCGCCATGGCGAGGTCGCCGCGCCGGGCCGCCACCGCGCTCTCGGCCAGAAGGCACCGGCAGACCCCCGCGGCGTCGCCGCCGTCCCCGAAGCGCGCGGCGGCCATGGCAAACGACTTCCTCGCCGTGCCGAGATCGCCTCGCGCGGCGGCGAGCTCGGCTCGCCCGTAGGACAGCTGGGGGTAGGCGGCCACGACCTCCTCCGGCAGGCGCGCCAGCCAGCCCCGCAGCGCGTCCCACTGCCCCAGCCCGATGAGGTCGTCCATGCGGTCCGCGACGAGCTCTGCCGCCGGCCGGTGGTCGCCGAGCTCAAGGTAGAGGTCGACCGCCTGCTCCAGGCCGCCGCAGCGCAGCAGCCACTCCGCGCCGTCGCGCAGATCCCCCTTGTCCGGTGCGGCTCGGGCCATGAGCTGCGCTCGCCAGCAGCCGCGGACGTGAGTCCAGCCGCCGGCGAGCCGCTGCAGCCACGGGCCGTCCGGCACGGGCAGCCCGGGGCGGCCATAGCCCAGCCGGCCGGTGAGGCCGAGCACGCGCAGTTCCTCGGTGTCGCAGAGGCCGAGGAGCGCTTCGGCCGGCACCGCCAGCGGCTCACCCCGGTGCCCGGCCTGGGCCAGCCGCCGCTCGGCGGTCACGCTCCCGAGCCGGTCACGTACCGCCCGTACCGCGTCCAGCACGGCAGCCCGCCCTCCGGTCAGGCGCTGCAGCCGGCGGCGTGCCGGGGCCGCGCAACCGGGGAAGTTCTCCTCGATCCACAGCGCGACCGCGTGCTCCGACAGGGAGAGTTCGCGCGGCCCGAGGCGGGCGACGCGCGCCTCCGTCCCGGGCAGGCGGATCGGGCGGGCGGTGATCAGCACGCAGGCGGTGCTGCGGTGAAGGACGGGCAGTAGGTGCGCCCCGACGAGATCGAGGACGGGCGACCTGCCGCCGAGCCGGTCGGCGTGCTCCAGCACCATGGTCCCCTCGCCGAGGTGGCCGCGTAATTCCTGCCCGAGCAGGTCGTACACCGCGGTCCAGCCGTGGAGCGGGCCCGGGCGGCGGCGCATCAGGTCGAGCGTGTCGCCTCCGAACGAGGCGTCGGCGCGGCGGGCCGCGTCGACTAGCATGAGCGCGAAGGCGGCCGGGTCTCGGTCCTCCCGGCCGAGCCGCGCCCAGAGCAGCCGCCCTGGCCGGTCGGCGAAGGCGGCCGCGATGCCCTCGGTCTGCAGCAACCCGGATGCCGCGGTCACGACGGCGATCCCGCCGCGGGCCAGGGGACGCAGGTGGTTCCGCACCGACGCCTGGTCCGCCGGCAGCGGTGGGATGGCCTTGGCTACGAACGTCACCGTTCCCTCCCTGCGCTGATCCGGCATGGTGCACCGCGCGCCGCGGAAAGCCGGTTGGCGGCCCGCACCACCTGTGCCGGCCGGTGGGCCCGATCGTCCCGCGGATGGTCGCGCACGCGGCGTGTCTACTGGCGCCGGCCACGTCAATTCAGGAGGGCGTGGTCGAGACGGGGATGTGGTCGAGACGGGGCTAACGTCCTCCTCAAGGTATAGGGCCTCTTCCGGCCGATGTCGAGAAACCGGGTCGGTACAGACGCGGGCGCGGGTCGTCGGCACCCTGGACCCGGCGGGACGTGCTGCGCGTCTTCAGCCGTCCCGCGGCGGAGCTGGAGGCCGACGTCCTGGACGCCCGGCCCTGGCGCGTTCACGGTGGAGGTCGACGCGCGCGAGGTGGTCTGCGACCACGCGCCGCTGAGTCCGCCCGGTCAGCGCACGTAGATGTCCGGCCGGGGCGGGGCGGGCATGCGGTCGCCGATGAAGAAGCTGGTGTGCGGGGGCTGGTTGTAGGCGGTGTTCTGCCAGGCGATGGACACCCGGTACAGCGGGTCGTGCATCAGGGTGTGGATGCGGCGGTCGGTGGGGGTGGTGGTGGCGTAGACGCGCAAGGCCCGGTTGTCGGACGTCGGCCAGATGACCTCCTCGCGCCAGTCGCCGAACAGGTCGCCGGACAGCGACGGGTTGGCCTTGGTGCCGTTGTTGGAGTGCACGCCGGAGGCGGTCAGGAGCCGGGTGTCGGAGCTGGTGCCGTACTTGTCGATTCTGGTCTGGTCCAGCAGCTCGCGCAGGGGGTCGGCGTCCCACCAGGCCAGGAAGTTGATGGAGGAGGGTTTGCGGCCGGCGGTGTTGCCGGTGACGCTGCGCAGGCTGGCGTCCGCGGCGGACCAGAACTCGGCGGCGACGCGGACGGTGGAGATGTCGCCGGCCACGCCGCGGCCGTTGTCGCCCTGGGCGGGAGTGGACCAGAGGATCTGGCCGTTGCGGGGGTCGAGGTAGAGGGAGGAGGGCTGGGAGCCGGACTCGCTGACCTTGAAGTACTCCAGTCCTGGGCGGGCGGGGTCGAGGTCGGCGAGGTGCTGGGCGTCGCCGTGGCCGGTACGGGTGCTCCACATGCCGGTGCCGTTGTCGTTGACGGCCATGGCGCCGTAGACGATCTCGTCGCGTCCGTCGGCGTCGACGTCGCCGACGGACAGGCTGTGGCTGCCCTGGCCGGCGTACTGGGAGCCGGCGGAGTTGCTGTCGAACGTCCAGCGCTTGGTCAGGGAGCCGTTGCGGAAGTCCCAGGCGGCGATCACGCTGCGGGTGTAGTAGCCGCGGGCCATGATGAGGCTCGGACGCTCGCCGTCGAGGTAGGCGGTGGCGGCGAGGAAGCGGTCGACGCGATTGCCGTAGCTGTCGCCCCAGGAGGAGACGGTGCCGCGGGGCGGGTCGTAGTTCACCGTGGACAGGGCGGCGCCGGTCTGGCCGTTGAACATGGTGAGGAACTCGGGGCCGGCGAGGATGTAGCCGGAGGAGTTGCGGTGGTCGGCGCTCGCGTTGCCGATGACGACGCCGCGGCCGTCGCGGGTGCCGTCGGCGGTTTTCATGGCGACCTCGGCGCGGCCGTCGCCGTCGTAGTCGTAGACCTGGAACTGGGTGTAGTGGGCGCCGGCGCGGATGTTGCGGCCGAGGTCGATGCGCCACAGGCGGGTGCCGTCGAGGCGGTAGGCGTCGATGTGGACGTTGCCGGTGTAGCCGGACTGGGAGTTGTCCTTGGCGTTGGAGGGGTCCCACTTGAGGACGATCTCGTACTGGCCGTCGCCGTCGAGGTCGCCGACGCTGGCGTCGTTGGCGCTGTAGGTGTAGGAGACGCCGTCGGGGGTGGTGCCGCCGGACGGCGGCTGGATGGGGACGTCGAGGTAGCCGCCGCCGGTGAAGCGGAGCGAGGCGGGGGAGGCGGCCTGTTCCGTGCCGCCGACGACGGCGCGGACGGTGTACGAGGCGTCGGCGGGGGCGCCGTTGTCGAGGTGGTTGGTGGAGGTGGTCAGGCCGGTGGCGATCCTGGTGGAGCCTCGGTAGAGGTTGAAGGAGACGCCGTCGGGGTCGGTGCCGAGCAGGCGCCAGGAGACGAGGTTGCCCGACCCGGACCGCACGCTGATCAGCCCGCGGTCGAGGTCCTCCATCTGCTTGGTGGGCGGCGCCGCCTGGGCGGCGGGCGCGCCGGTCGTCATGATCGCTGCCAGGGCGAGTGCGGCGGCCGCGCCGGCCGTTCTCAACCGCATTGCGGGGTCCTTTCGGTCAGAGCGTGGAAAGCGCTTTCCACATGGCGCGAAAAGAAACTTTCATGGCGCCGGGGCAACAGGTGTTAGCGCTAACGTCGTGGCGCCGGTAAAGGGCGGGGCGGAAATGCGCGCCTGTCCTGCGGGGACGTTCACGGGGTCT
>DASUCK010000361.1:0-54122 GCA_036276095.1 Nonomuraea sp.
GGACGGCGTGGGCGCTGGTGTTCGAGACCGAGATGACCAACGTGTCCGGCGGCACGCTGGACTTCGGCTCCCCGACCACCAAGGGCCGGGACAACGCCGGCTACGGCGGCCTGTTCTGGCGCGGCCCGCGCTCGTTCACCGGGGGGATCATCCAGTCACCGGCCGGGCCCGGCGGCGACGAGCTGCGCGGCACCCGCGCCGAATGGTTCGGCTTCCGCGGCCGGCACGACGGGACCGGCGACCACTCCACCCTCGTCATCGTCGACGACGCGGCCAACCCGCGGCACCCGCCGCGGTGGTTCGCCCGGAGCGAGCAGTTCGCCGGCCTGTGCCCGGCGCCGTTCTTCAGCGAGGAGCTGGCGCTGCCGGACGGCGAGCGCCTGCGGTTCCGGTACGCGGTCGTGGTCGCCGACGGCGACCACGGCGCGGGCGGCACGGCACGGCTGGCCGGGCTGGGCCGGGCGGTCCTGGCATGACCTCCGGCCAGGCCGGGCCGCGCGGTGGCATGACCTTCCCCGGCGGCACGTCGGTCAGCCGGTTGACGGTGTACACGGGGGCGTGCGCCGACGGGCTGGAGGGCGGCACCCCGCACCTCCACACGGCCTCCACCGAGGCGTACGTGGTCGTCGGCGGCCAGGGCGCGCTCCAGACCCTGGACCTGGACGGGCTCCGGGAGACCGAGCTGACCGCCGGCTCGACCGTGTGGTTCACGCCCGGCACCGTCCACCGGGCGGTCAACCGGGGCGGGCTGGAGGTGGTGGTCGTGATGTCCAACGCGGGCCTACCCGAGGCGGGGGACGCGGTCATGACGTTCCCGCCGGAGATCGTGGCCGACCCCGACCGCTACCGGGAGGCCGCCACGCTCCCGGACGCCGACGTCGAGCGGGCGGTCGCCCGGCGCCGTGACCTCGCCGTCGAAGGCTTCCTGCGCCTCGCCGCCGACCCGGCCGAGCTGCGCCGCTTCTACGCGAGCGCCGTCGCGCTGGTCCGACCGAAGGTGGCGGCCTGGCGGCGGATCTGGGAGGACGCGGTCGCCGAGCAGGCCCGCCGCACCGCCGGCCTCCTCGACGCCCTGGAGCGGGGCGACGGCTCCCACCTGGAACGGGCGGCCCTCATGGAGAGCCCGCCGGAACGGAGATGGGGCATGTGCGGCCACCTCCGTGCCCACGACGTCATCCACCCCGCCATCCACCCCGCCATCCACCCCGTCATCCACCCCGTCATCAACCCCGGCGTCCACGGGGGCTGACCGTCCAGGCCGCGTCCGGGCCGTCCGGGCCGACGATCCGGGCGTCCTTGCCGGCCGGCGTCGGCACGACGACGCTCAGCTGGGGAGAGCGCCCGACCCACACGTGTCACGGAAGTGACGCCGGCGGAGTTTCTTGCACCGAGAGTCAAAAGATCAACGCCGGCGTAGGGGTTTTGCCACCCCGCCACTCCTTGAGCCGGTGGCCCCGGCCTTCCCGGGGATGACAGGCTGCCCGCAACCGCCCCGGCCCTCCTGCGAACGGGTGGCCGGGGCGGAACCTCCGCCGTGTTCATGGAAGGAATGCGTCATGACTCACGACGCCGGCCGCGTCGCGGCCAAGCGGATCAACGACCACGTGGAGCTCGTGCACGACAGCAACCCCGACGCCGTGCTGGAGGTGCCTCGCCACGACTGGGAGGCGTTCACCACCGCGGTCAAGTCGGGCGCGTTCGACCTCCGGACGCTGGAGCGCCAGGCAGCGGAGAACGTGGGCTAGACCCACCTCCTCCAGCCGCGACCCCGGCGGGGCGGTACGGGCACCAGGTCCCCGCCGGGACACCCCTCCTACGGAAGCCGCCGCTCGGCGAACACGCCGCCGCCTCCATC
This sequence comes from Nonomuraea sp., assembly GCA_036276095.1. Taxonomy (GTDB): domain Bacteria; phylum Actinomycetota; class Actinomycetes; order Streptosporangiales; family Streptosporangiaceae; genus Nonomuraea. Next base: position 1,856 of record DASUCK010000361.1, read on the forward strand.
CGGCCCAGCGGCGGATTGGGATGAACGGCCACGATCTCGACCTTGCCTCCGCCCGGCAATGTCATGCCGCCACCAACGCCGCCGGGCGGTTGCGCCGGACCAGCAGCAGCCCCGTCACAGCCGCGAGCGCCGCGCCGTACGGCGTCACGGTCATCAGCTGGGTGACGAACGAGCCCTGCTCCAGCCCGCCCACCCGGACCGCGGCCCACAGTGCCCACAGCACGACGATCGTCCACGACAACCACCGCCTGCGCCGCCGCCGTCCCCGTCGTTCCCCGACGCGGCGCGCTCGGCCGTCGTGCTCACGCCACCGCCCCGCCCCCGCCTACGATCACAGCGTGAACTGTAAGCCGCCCGGCGATCCGGCCGGTCAGACGGTGACGAAGTCGGCGATGACCACCGTGGCGTCCTCCTCCGGCTCGGCCGCGGCGAGCTCGTCGTAGAAGCGGTCGAGGCAGGCGACCGGCGAGGAGCCCTCGGCCAGGAGGTCGGCCACGCGCCGCGTGCCGAGCGCCCGCACCACGCCGTCCGTCACCACGACCACCCGGTCGCCCGGGCGGATCGGCACCGAGCCCACCGCGACGTCGAGCTCCGACGGCACGCCGGCACCGGGCGGCGGCGCCCCGCCGGCGGGCTCGGTGAGCGACGCCGGAGCCCCGCCCTTCGGGCAGTGCCAGATCACGCCGCCGCCGACGTGCGCGTACCGCAGCCGCGGGGTCTCGCCGCCGTCCAGGACAATCACGTCAAGGGTGCCGGCCGGGCTCGGCGGGGCGGGATCGCTCGGCGCCGCGTCCCGCACCGCCCGCTGCGCCGCCCGCGCGCACTCGGCCAAATCCGACTCCCGCGTCCCGGCGTGCTGCGGCCGGGCGGCGACCACCGCGCCGAGCGCCACCGCGGCCGCCGCGTGCCCCGGCACCGAGCCGGCCGCGCCGTCGGCGGTCGCGACCAGCCGCTCCTGGACGACGTACGCGTCCGACGCCCGCTGCTCCGACCCCTCGTACGTGCCGCCCACCGCCACCAGCCGCGGCCGCGTCACCGGCATGCCGTCCGGCCACTTCCCCCGCCTTCCCCGCACGGTCATCACCGACAGGCAGCAGACCAGGAACGAGATCACGAACAACGTCATGAGACCCCCTCTCACCCCGCCCCCTCCGCGAGGCACCCGCCCAGTAGACGCCCGCGCGCGCGTGAGCGACTGACGGCCGATCGGCCGTCAGTACCGCGATGACGGCCGATCAAGGGACGTCGCGGCATGACGGCCGTTCAGCCGTCATGCCCGCCGAAGGGGCCCGGACCACGGTGTGAAAGTACGGTGCACACCGAGCGGCAGCCGGCCCCCGAGGAAATGCAGCCATGCGACCCATGACCCCGTCCGCCGATCCAGCCGGAAAATATCGATTTCGTTGCACCCGGAAATCTCATTTTCCGTTTCTTCTTGCCCTCCCCGCACTGCGTTATCGTGAGACCCGTCTGGTGCTCCGAGCGTGTGCGGACGGCCTATGGATCAACCGGGTTCCACGAGGTACGACTCGGCGACCAGGCAATTCGAAAAGGCCACTGCCCGTACGGCGGCGGGCGCGCGCAGCGCGGTGGGCGTGGTGGCCGTCGTCGCCGCCGTCTTCGGGGCGGTCCCGCCGGTGTCCGCCGCCTGGCTGGCGCCCATGGCCACCCTCTACGCCGCCTCGACGGCGCTCTTCGCCCGCGTGTGGTGGCGCAAGGAGCCGCTGCCGTACTGGCTGGTCGCCGGTGACGTCGCGCTCGCGGTCGCGCCGGCGCTCGCCCAGCGGCACCTCGTCGCCGTGGAGGCGCTCGTCACCGGGTCGAGCTGGGTGCACGGGCTGGTCACGATGAACATCGTCATCGTGGGCGTAACCTGGCGGCCGACGGTGGCCGTGCCGGTCGGGCTGCTGCTCGCGGGGGCGTTCGCGGCCGGCGTGCGGCTCGCCTCCCCCGGCCAGGACGTCACCGCCACCCTCGGCATCCACCTGCTGCAACTGCTGGCCATCGTGCTGCTGATGACGCTGCTGCGCCGCTCGGCCGCCGGCACCGACGCCTACCTGGAACGCAGCGTCCGCGGCCAGATCTCCCGGATGGTCGAGCGGCTGCGCCGCGAGGACGAGCTGAAGCAGGTCGGCAGCATCCACGAGACCGCGCTCCACACGCTCACCATGGTCGGCCTCGGCACCTACGACCGGCCCTCGCCCACGCTGAGCGCGCAGGTTCGCGTCGACCTCGCCGCGCTGGAGAGCCTGCGCGCCGGCCCGCGCCCCGACGCGGCCCCCATCGCCCTGGAAGCTCTGCTGGACGAGGTGGCCGGCCGCGCCGCCGGGTTGACCGTCCGCACCGACCTCACGCCCGCGACCGTGCCGGGCGACGTCGCCGAACGGTTCGCCCGCGCCGTCACCGAGGCCCTGGCCAACGTCGAGCTGCACGCCGGCGTACGCGAGGCCGAGCTGGTCTCCCGCCGCCGCGACGGCCGCATCCTCGTCGAGGTGGCCGACTCCGGGCGCGGGTTCGACCAGGACCGGCTGCCGCCCGACCGGTTCGGCGTCCGCGGCTCGATCCTCGACATGATGCGCTCCCTCCCGAACGGCGGCGCCGAGATCATCTCCGGCGCCCGCGGCACCCGCGTCAGCCTGTGGTGGCGGCCATGACCGAAGAGATCGAGCAGGTCGCGCAGCGGTACGCCCGCTTCACCGCGCTCGGCGCCGCCGTGATCGCGGCCGTCTGGCACGTCGGCTACGACCTCACCGTCACCGTCACCGGCTGGTCCTCCTTCCGCTGGCCGTGGCTGTCGGTCGCCGCCTGGCTCGTCTACTCGGCCGTCTTCGCCGTCGCCGTCCGGTCGCTGCTGCGCGACTCGCGCGGCCCGGCCAGGATCGTCGAGCCGGCCCTCGTCACGCTCGCCCTCGACATCGTGGTGATCGCGGCGCTCCACCCCGGGCAGCTCGTCGGCATCAGCGACTGGGCGTGGGGGTCGGTGGGCTGGATCGGCGTCATGCTCGTGTGGGGCAGACCGCGCTGGAAGGCCGAGCTGGTCGCGTTCCTGGCCGCCAACGCCGGCATCATGGCCGCCGCCATGGCCCTGACCGGCACGGTCGACCGGGTGTCCATCTCGAAGTACCTCGTCGTCATCTCCGGCGGCGTCACCATGCAGCTCGGCTACACCTGGGGCTGCCACATGCTCCGCGCCCGCGCCGAGGACGCCGTCGTGCTGGCCCGCCGGCTGGCCGCCGACGACGCGCTGCGCGAGTCCGCCCAGCGCATCCACGCCGACCGGCTCCGCCGGTACGCCGCCATCCGCGACGTCGCCGAAGACCTCCTCCAGCGGCTCGCCGACGGCGCCGACCCCGGCGACCCGCGCGTCCGCGCCGACTGCACCGCCGGAGCGCTGCGGCTGCGCCGCCTCATCACCGAACGCGAGGACGTGCCCGACCGGCTGGTGTCCACGCTGCGCGAACGCATCGAGGCGGCCGAGCGGCGCAAGGTCATGGTGACCGCGCCGCCGTTCGGCCACTACCTGCCGGGGCTGCCCGACGGCGTACGGGAGGATCTGCTCCGGGCGCCCGTGCGGGCGCTCGACGGCGCGAGGTCGCGGGCGCGCGTCACCGTGTCCGCGATGTCGACCATGGTGAGCGTGGCCGTCGTCGCCGACAACGACGACCTGCCCATCAGCGCCACCCCGGTGCGCGAGCCGAGCGGTGTCGTCGTCACCTACCAGCGGCAGGGAGGTGAGGTATGGGTCAACAGCATCTGGCAAGGCCCGTGACGGTCGCGCTGGTCGAGGACCACCAGGTCGTGGTGGACGGCGTGCGCTCGTGGTTCGGCCCCCCGCCGAGCCCGGTGGAGCTGGCCGCGCAGGGGCCCACCATCGAGTCCGTGCTCGGCGTCGAGGCCGACGTGCTGCTCCTCGACCTCAACCTCAACGGCACGATGGTCATCGACCGGGTGGCCGAGCTGTGCCAGGGCGGGCAGCGGGTGATCGTCTTCTCCGAGCACGAGGAGCCGGAGACCGTACGCGCCGTGCTCGACGCCGGCGCCTCCGCCTTCATCGGCAAGGGCCGCGCCACCCGCGAGTCCTGCGTCGAGACCATCCTGGAGGTGGCCGCCGACCGTCCGAGCGTCACCCCGCCCATGGCCCAGGCCATCGCCACCGACGAAGGCCCCCACCGCCCCCAGCTGTCGGACAAGGAGCGCGCCGCCCTGCTCTTCTGGTTCCAGTCGATGTCGAAGGCATCGGTGGCCGCCCGGATGGGCATCAAGGAACGCACCGTCCGCCAGTACATCGACCGTGCCCGCGTCAAGTACGCCGCCGCCGGCCGCCCCGCCCCCACCAAGGAGAAACTGCTGATCTGCGCCATCCAGGACGGTCTGATCCAGCCGGACGAGGTGACCGTCTACACGTCGCTGGCCGCCCAGTCGCCCCCCGACCGGGGCTGACCCCGGTCCTACCGGCAGGAGGGGAACGGTAGGGCCGGGGGGGGCCACGCCGGACCGGCAGGATCGGCGCCGATCGGGAACGGGTCCTCGGGAAGGCGATCCTCCCAGGTGAAACTTTCACCCTTGGGTCACCCGCAGGGAAAGCCCTTTCCGCTGGTGGCGCGACCCGTCGACCAGTGGAAGCGCCGGTTGACAAGCCCAGTCATTTGTACGGAGGTGTGCGGTCAGATACCGTCCCGCACCGGGAGCGCTCCCCTTCACCGGAACCCCCGACCGGAACACGGAGACCGCACGATGCCCCAAGTCACACCCCACCGTCGCGCCCTGCGCGGCCTGGCCCTGCTGATGTCCCTGGCGATGATCCTCATCGTCCCGATGGCCGAGACGGCCTCGGCGCACGGGTCGGTCGTCGACCCCGCCTCCCGCAACTACGGCTGCTGGCTGCGCTGGGGCAGCGACTTCCAGAACCCGGCCATGCAGCAGCAGGACCCGATGTGCTGGCAGGCGTGGCAGGACAACCCGAACGCCATGTGGAACTGGAACGGGCTCTATCGTAACGAGGTCGGCGGCAACCACCAGGCGGCCGTCCCCAACGGCCAACTGTGCAGCGGCGGACTGGCCGAAGGCGCCCGCTACCGCTCCATGGACACGCCCGGACCGTGGACGATGACGAACCTCGGGAGCGCCTTCACCATCCGCCTGCACGACCAGGCCAGGCACGGCGCCGACTACATCCGGGTGTACATCACCCGCCAGGGCTACAACGCCACCACCACGCCGCTGGGCTGGAACCACCTGGAGCTCGTCCGCGAGACCCCCAGGTACGCGCCCAGCGACAACTACGTGATCAGCGACCTCGGCAAGGGTTCGCGGACCGGCCGGCACGTGATCTACACGGTCTGGAAGGCCTCGCACATGGACCAGACGTACTACATCTGCAGCGACGTCAACTTCAGCTGACACACGTCCCACAGCGCGGGTGACACCCTGCGCGCGCCGCCTGTCGGATCGCCGGCCACGAAACTTTCACGCGGCCACCACTCCACCTGGAAGGGGTGTTCTCGCTGCTCAACGCGTCATGTTCCGGCGGTAACGCGGCGCGGTGGCGCATTGCCATGGATCATCATTTGTGCGTACTTGATCCGTCAGATACCGTCACGCCGGGAGCGTTCCTGGCCGGACCACCCGGCCGGAACTTGAAGATCGCAGGACGCCCGACCGCCGGTCGCCGGCGGTCGGGCCTGACCGGGTGCGCCTGCGGGCGCGTCAGCCGGGCACGCCTTATGGGCCGCTTTGCCGCCGGCAGGTTTCGCGGCGGCGCCGCCCGGGGTAGTGGCACTTTCGTGCGAAACCCGGTCACTTTTCCCACGTTCACGTCCACGCAACTCGACCCCCGCGCCCGCGGCAAGGAGCTCGGCGCCCATTTCCGCGAGCGCGTCACCGCCAACCTCGCCGGCTACACCGACCTGTTCACCGTCGCGGGCGCCACCCCGGAGCGGATGCGCGCGTGGGGCGAGCGGGCACTCGACCGGGTCGCCGGCTGGGCGCCGCATCTGGCCGACGAGATCGCCGGCATCGCGTCCGGCGCCGGGCTCCAGCCCTGGCAGGTGGCCGCGATGAACGCCCGCACCGAGATCCTGGCCGCCCTCGACGCGACCGGCGAGGGGGAGTGCTCGACGTCCGTCGTGCTGCCGGGGCCGCGGACGATCCAGACCTGGGACTGGCACGACCACCTGCGCGACGCCCCCGTCCTGTGGGAGCTCGAACCCCGCTCGGGCCACGTCGTACGCACGTTCACCGAGGCCGGCGTGCTGGCCAAGATCGGCGTGAACTCGGCCGGGCTCGGCATCCACTTCAACATCCTGCGTCACGAGACCGACCACGCCGACGTCGGCGTCCCCGTCCACGTGATCGCCCGCCGGATCCTCGAGGACGCCGCCACCGTCGAGGACGCCGTCGCCGTCGCCCGGTCCGCCCCGGTCTCCGCCTCCACCGTCATCACAGCCGCGACCTCGGACGATGCCGCCTCGATCGAGATCACCCCGGCCGGCGTCGGCGTCGTGCGGCCGGACGGCGACGGTGTGTTGCAGCACTGCAATCACTTCCTGGTGTCCTCGCTCGCCGAGGGGGAGCGGCACGCCACCGACCGGCCCAGCACGTACGACAGGCTGCGGCACCTCCGCGACCGCGTCGCGGACCTGAGCGACGACGACCACCGCGTCCGGGCGCGGGCCATGCTCAGCCACGGCCCCGACGACGCGCCCGTGTGCGCCCACCCCGACCTGACGCAGCCGCTCAACCAGCGGTGGGAGACCCTGGCCACGATCGCGCTCGACGTGCCCGCCGGGCGCATGCGCGTGCACAAGGGCGGACCCTGCCAGGTCACGGAGGAGACCTGGCAGACCTTCTGACCCCGTCTCAGTGCATCGGGCACGACAGCGGGGCCGTCCGAGAGGGCGTCAGGACGCCGGGGCAGCACGGAGATCGGCCCATTACGCCAAGGGCAGTACGGAGATCGGCCCATCACACCAGGGGCAGCACGGAGATCGGCTCGTCCTTACGGTCGAGCAGTTCCAGGCTCGCCGCCTGCCGCCGCGGCCGCCAGGCCAGCGCCTGCCGCCCGTGCTCGGGCACCGCGATCCGCCGTCCCTCGAACCTGACCGCGCCGACCTCGGCCGACAGCCGCATGACGCCGTACGCGACCGACCTGGCCGGCCACGGCAGCCACCGCCCGGCGTTGACGTCGGATCGCGCCGTACCGTCCGCCCGCGCGTGGGCGTGCAGGACGGCGGCCGCCGGGCTGGGCGCCAGCAGGTCGTCGTCGGGGCCGGCCGCGGTGGTGCGGCCGCCGCGAAGCCACCACCGGCCGCCGCGCCGCCGCGCGAGCACCCACACGTCGAGCCAGAACAGCCCGACCTCGTCGAGCCGGGCGAACGCGGCGGCGGCGAGCCGGTCGCCGACGTAGAGGGAGAGCGGCGAGAACCGGTGGCGGCCGCCCAGGGTCTCCGGCAGCACACTCGGCACTCCGTGGGCGATGAGCCGCCGGCTCTCGGTTACGGGAGAGTACCCAGGATGGTGAGTACGGTCCACGCGCTCATCGTACGTCGCAACCCTTGCGGCACCCGCCGAACCGCCGCAGGGACCTCGGCGACGGCCCTCGGCTCGCAGTACTTCCCGTGGGCGGCGAAGGTGGCGTAGGAGGCGGCGACCGTCCAGGGCGCGACCTCGTTGACGCCGAGCGCGAAGGTCAAGTACTCCAGCAGCGGCGCCCCGTCGGCGCGGGCCGCGCCGAGCCGCTCGGCCATGCGAACGGTCTCGCACAGACCGACCTTCTCGGTGAGCCGCAGGACGAACGTGTTCTCGGCCGCTCCCGCGATCGCGCCGGCCGGCCCCGCCGCGGAGGGCGATCGCTCACGGCGGGGCGTCGGCGAGGTCGAGTACGGCGTGGATCAGCTCGTCGCCGTTCAGCATGGACAGGTCGTTGTGTCCTACTCCGTCCAGTTCGACGGTCGTCACCCGGCCGCCTGCGGCCTTGGCGACCTCCCTGCTCAGCCGGGCGGGCACGATCGTGTCGCCGGTGCCGTACACGACCACGGTGGGCACCCGTACGGCGGCGATCGGCCCGGCCACCGGGAACCGGTCGCGCAGCAGCAGCCGCACCGGCAGGAACGGGTAGTTGACCTGCCCCGCCGCCGCCAGGTCCGTGAACGGCGAGCGCAGGACCAACCCCTCCGGCGGGTGTTCGAGCGCCAGCCGGGTGGCGACCGCCCCGCCCAGGCTCTCGCCGAAGTAGATCACCCGGGTGTTCCCCAGGAAGGCGCGGGCGGCGAGGGCGTCGAGGTAGAGGCCCTCCTCGGCCGGGGTGCCCGGGTTGCCGCCATAGCCGCGGAAATCCATGAGCAGGACCGGCAGCCCGTACGCGGCCAGGGCCCTGGCCAGCGGGGCGCGGTGGAGCCGGTTGCCCGCGTTCCCGCCGAGGACGAGCACGGTCACGTCGCGGTGGCCGGGGATGTACCAGGCGTGGAGGCGCAGGCCGTCGCGCGTGGCGAAGGACACGTCACGGGCGCCCGGCAGGACCTCGCCGGCCGGCGGCACCGGCCGGCGGTCCGGCAGGTAGATGAGCTGCCGCTGGAACAACCACAGCAGCCCGAGCAGCACGGCCACCACCGCGACGATCACAAGAGCGGCCCGCGTCAGCGACGTCACGCCTCAACGGTAACGGCGAGACCGCCACCCGGCTGGCCGTCGGGCCCCGCCCGCACCGGCGCCTCCGTCAGAGCCAGCTCGCGCGGACGCTCGCGGCGTCGGCGTCGGCCGGGGTGTCAAGTTCGTCGGAGCGGACGCGGTCGAGCAGGCGCGCGACGGTCTCCACGATCTCCGGCGTGCGTTCGCGCAGCCCGGCGACGTCGGCGGGGGAGACTCCGTCCAGGCCGATCCCGACCTCCTTCAGCACCCCCTCCAGATCCGCCAGCCGCTCGCCGAGCCACGCCAGCGGCTCGGCGGACAGCCGCGCGTCGAACATCCGCCGCCCCGGCTCCCACCCCTCGATGGCCGGGTGGTGATGGGTCCGGTCGAAGCTGCCCGGCGTCCCGGAGACGGACTCCAGCAGGTCGACCCGCCAGAGCGGCCGCTCCACGCTGATGGGCCGCGCCGAGTAGATGGACCCTTTCAGCTCGCCCGCCTCCAGCCTGCGGATCTCCAGCCGCACGCCGCGCTCGGCGCCTTCCTGGCCCTCGCCCGGGTTGGGATCGACGAAGTAGATGTCGCTGACGGCCACGCCGATCCGCTCGAATCCGAACAGGTAGAGCACGGGAACCACTTCCTTCGCAGGTCTCGGTAGGCCAGCCCTCCGCCTCAACGTAACCCGGCGACCTGCCCCGAACCACCCACCGACCAACGCCCGGGGAGGTGGGCCCGCGCCCGGCCATGGGTGAGTGCCGTGCCCGGCTCCCGCGTGAGGGCCGCGTCCGGTCTAGGTGACGCGCAGGACCGCGGCTCCCTCGCGGCGGGGAACGAGCTCGCCGATCACCGGCATGCCGGGAACCTCGCCGGCCACCAGCAGCCCGCCCGACGTCTGCGCGTCGGCCAGCAGGAGCAGCTCCTCCTCGGCGATCCCGTCCGCCGTCAGGTGGGGGGCGACCCAGGCCAGGTTGCGGCGGGTGCCGCCGCTGACGTACCCGTCCCGCACGGCCTCCCGCGCGCCCTCCAGGTACGGCACCGCCGCCGCCTCCACGACCGCCCCGACCCCGCTCGCTCTGGCCAGCTTGAACAGGTGCCCCAGCAGCCCGAACCCGGTCACGTCCGTCGCGCACCGCGCCCCCGCCGCGCGCGCCGCCCGCGCCGCGTCCCGGTTCAGCGTGGTCATGGACGCGATCGCCGGCGGGAACACCTCCCCGGTGGCCTTGTGCCGCGAGTTGAGCACCCCCACCCCGAGGGGCTTGCCGAGGCTGAGCGGCAGCCCGGGACGCCCCGCGTCGAGCCGCAGCAGCGCGGCGGGATCGGCCAGCCCGGTGACGGCCATGCCGTACTTGGGTTCGGCGTCGTCGATGCTGTGGCCGCCGCCGACCGCGCATCCCGCCTGCGCCGCCACGTCGAGCCCGCCGCGCAGCACCTCGTGGGCGAGCTCCATGGGCAGCAGGTCGCGGGGCCAGCCGAGCAGGTTGAGCGCCACGAGCGGCTCGCCGCCGACGGCGTACACGTCCGACAGGGCGTTGGCGGCCGCGATCCGCCCGAAGTCGTACGGGTCGTCGACGACCGGCGCGAAGAAGTCGACCGTGGAGACGATCGCCCGGCCGCCGTCGACCCGTACGACGGCCGCGTCGTCGCCGTGCTCCAGCCCGATCAGCAGCTCGGACCCGCCCCCGAAGGACGGGAACGCCGCCAGCACCTCCTCCAGCTCCCCGGGCGGGATCTTGCAGCTGCAACCGCCGCCGCGGGCGTACTGCGTGAGCCTGTGATTCGTCATACCGTCGAGTATCGTCCCGAAACCGCAGGCGCGTCGCGCCGGCCAGTCCGCGCCCCGGCGGGTTTGGACGCGGTCGTTCACAACCCTGTCACGATCTACGGGTGCTCACCGACCTGGCCCGTCATATCGTGAAGTATCGACCTTGGAGGCGCGTGTGTTCTGGTGGGCACCCCGGTCTTCAAAACCGGTGGGCGGCGCGCGGCGTCGCCGGCGGGTTCGATCCCCGTGCGCCTCCGCCATCCGCCTGCCGAAAGCGGGACAGGCATGTACGTGATCGCGACGGCCGGCCACGTCGACCACGGGAAGTCCACGCTCGTGCGCGCGCTCACCGGCATCGAGCCCGACCGGTGGGCCGAGGAACGCCGCCGTGGCATGACCATCGACCTCGGGTTCGCGTGGACCGCGTTGCCGTCGGGGCGGCGGCTGGCGTTCGTGGACGTGCCGGGGCACGAGCGGTTCGTCACCAACATGCTGGCCGGGCTCGGGCCGGTGCCCGCCGTGATGTTCGTGCTGGCCGCCGACCAGGGGTGGCAGGCGCAGTCGCAGGAGCACTGGGAGGCCATCGAGGCGCTCGGCGTGGAGCGCGGGCTGCTCGTCGTCACCCGGTGCGACCTCATGGATCCCGCGCCGGCCGTGGCGGAGGCCGGCCGGCGGATCACCTGGCCGGTCGTCACGGTGAGCGGCAGCACGGGGGTGGGGCTGGACGACCTGCGCGCCGGGCTAGACCGGCTGGTCGCGTCGCTGCCGCCGCCGGACCCGCGCGCCCCCGTGCGGCTGTGGATCGACCGGGCCTTCACGATCACGGGCGCGGGCACGGTCGTCACCGGCACGCTCGCCGCCGGCACCCTGCGCACCGGGGACGCGCTCGTCCTCGGCGGGGAACGGGTGCGCGTGAAGGGGCTGCAGGTCATGGAGGAGCCGGTGGACGAGGTCACCCCCACCGCCCGGGTGGCCGTCAACCTGCGGGGCGTCGAGCGCGACCGGGCCGTGCGGGGGAACACGTTGCTCACTCCTGACGCGTGGTTGGAGACCGCCGCGGTGGACGTGCGGCTGGACGTGGCGCCGGACGTGCGGCTGGACGTGCGGCCAGACGGCGGCCCGCCGCCCCGCGAGGCCGTCCTGCACATCGGGTCGGCCTCGGTCCCGGTCCGCGTCCGCCCCATCGCCCCGGCCCTGGGCGCGGGTGCCGGCGTGGCCCGGTTGGCGCTGGCCCGGTCGTTGCCGCTGCGGGTGGGCGACCGTGCGTTGTTGCGGTGCTCGGGGCGGCCGATCGCGAGCGTGCTGGTGCTCGACGTACGGCCGCCGGCGCTGCGGCGGCGGGGTGCGGCGGCGCGGCGGGCGGCGGAGCTGGCGCCGTACGCCGCTCCGGGGATCCGCGCCGGGGCCGGGCACCGGGCACGGGATGAGGCCCGCCGGGTTCCGGATGCCGCCACAGTGCTGGCCTGGCGGGGGGTGGCGCGGCGGTCGGAGCTGGCCGCGATGGGATGCGACCCGGCCGGGCTCGACGTGCCGGCAGCCGGGGACTGGCTGGTCGATCCCGGCCGGTGGCAGAGCCTGGCGGCGCGCCTCAAGGAGCTGGTCGGCGAGCAGCCCGGCATGCCGGAGGACGCGGCGCGCACCGCGCTCGGCCTGCCGACGCGTGACCTGGTCGAGGCGCTGGTGAAGGCGTGCCCGCCGCTGCGGCTGTCCGGAGGGCGGATCGACGGGTCCGGCGTGCCGGACGACGTCGTCGCCGCCGTCGGACGGCTGCGGGCCGAGCTGGCCGCGAACCCGTACCTGGCGCCGGAGGCGGCGCGGCTGGTCGGGCTCGGGCTCGACCGGCGGGCGGTGGCGCTGGCGGCGCGTGCCGGGCTGGTGCTGCGGCTCGCCGACGGGATCGTGCTGCTGCCCGGCGCGGACACGGAGGCGGCGCGGGTCCTGGCGAGACTGCCGCAGCCGTTCACGGCGGGCGACGCGCGGGCGGCGCTCGGCACCAACCGCCGCGTCGTGATCCCGCTGCTGGAACACCTCGACCGCCGCCGCCTCACCCGCAGACTCGACGACCGGCTGAGGGTCGTCGCCACCGGCACACTCCACGGAGCGACCACATGACCGAGCACGCCGAGCACGCCGAACACGCCGAACGCGACGAACGCGACGACGTGCCCGATCGAACCGAGGACGGAGCGGACGGCGAGCCCGGCGCGCGGGTGAAGGTCGGGGTGGCGTTGCCGCGGCCGCCCGACGACCCCGGGGAGTGGTTGATCGACGCGGTGGCGTTCGAGGACGCCGGCGCCGACGCGCTGTGGGTGGAGCACGGGGCGGCGCCGTCACTCGACCCGATCACCCTGGCGGCGGCGCTGGCCGCGCTCACCTACCGGTCCCTGCTGGTCGTCGCCGTGGCCGAGCCGCCTCCGCCGAACGTGCTCGCCACCGTCGAACGGCTGAGCCGGGGGCGGCTCGCGCTCCTGGCGGACGAGCACGACCCGGCCGGGCCGGGGGTGGTGCGGGTGGCCGGAGGCGAGGCGTACGAGCAGGTCGGCTTGGGGCGGTGGGCGCCGGTCGCCGTGCCGGCCGGGAGGGTCGCGTGGCGGGAGGCGTTGCGGGCGGCGGCCGGGCGCGGCGAGCACGGGGTGCTGGTGCCGGCGGATCCCCGGCTGCTCGATCTGCTGCGCAATCCCGAAGATCCGGGCGGACGGCACGATCTCCAGCTCGCGCAGGGCTAGACGCACAAGTGGTCAAAACTTACGGTAAAGGTACGGACGACAATAAGAGGGGTCCGTCATGGAGGTCAGCCGGCGGCGGTTCCTGAGCATCGGACCTGCAGGGGTGCTCGGCGGCTCGGCCCTGGGCTTCGACTTGACCGAGTCGATCAGGGTCAGGCAGCGGTTGCGCGTCGAGGGGTCCACGGTCTCTCATTCGCTCTGCCCGTACTGCGCGGTCGGGTGCTCGATCATCGCCCACACCAGGAAGAACGCGGACGGCAGGACGGAGCTCCTGCAGATCGAGGGCGACCCGGACAGCCCGGTCAACGAGGGCACGCTCTGCCCGAAGGGCGCGACGTCGCTGCAGCTGGCCGTCTCGCGCCGGCGGGTGCCGCACCCGCTCTACCGGGCGCCGGGCGCGGCGGAATGGCGGCGGGTGTCCTGGGAGTTCGCGCTCGACCGGCTCGCCAGGAACATCAAGGCCAGCAGGGACGCCACGTTCGTCACCCAGGACGCCGACGGCAACGTGGTCAACCGCTGCGAGGGCATCGCGTTCGCGGGCGGGGCGGCGTTCAGCTCCGAAGAGGGATATTTCGCGACAAAAGTGATGAGGGGGTTGGGCCTGGTTCACCTCGAACAACAGGCCCGTGTTTGACACGGTCCCACGGTGGTCAGTTTGGCCGCCACGTTCGGCCGAGGGGCCATGACCAACCACTGGCGTGACATCAGGCACGCCGACCTCATCCTGGTCAACGGCGCCAACCCGGCCGAGGCCCACCCGGTGGGCTTCCGCTGGCTCATGCGCGCCAAGCTCGACCGCGGCGCGAAGATCATCCACGCGGACCCGAGGTTCACGCGCACGTCGGCCGTGGCCGACACCTACGTCCGCATCCGCACCGGCACGGACGTCGCCTACTTCGGCGGCCTGATCAACTACGTCCTGCAGAACAACCTCCACCACGACGAGTACGTCCGCTGGGCCACCAACGCCGGCTTCGTCGTCAAGGAGGGCTACGCCTTCGACGACGGCATGTTCAGCGGCTTCGACCAGGAGCAGGGCGTCTACAACACCAAGCTGTGGGCGTACGAGACGGACGACGACGGCCACGCCAGGATCGACCTCGACCACCCCCGCTCGGTCCTCAACCTCATGCGCGCCCACTACCGGCGCTACGACCCCGACACGGTGGCCCGCATCACCGGCGTCCCGCGCGACCAGTTCCTGCAGGTCGCCCGCCAGGTCGGCGAGATGGGCCGCCCGGACAAGGTCATGACCATCGTGTACGCGGTCGGCCTCACCCACCACACCACGGGCGTGCAGCTGATCCGCTCGGCCGCCCTGCTGCAACTGCTGCTCGGCAACATGGGCCGCCCCGGCGGCGGCATGAACGCCGAACGCGGCCACGCCAACATCCAGGGCAACACCGACCACGCCATCTCGTGGGACATCCTGCCCGGCTACCTGCGCATCCCGGCCCCCGGCCAGCGGGACATCGCGGCCTACCTGGACGAGAGCGCCAGCGTCAAGCAGCACCCCAGGGCGGTGAACTTCTTCGGCGAGAACTACCGCCGCTACCTGGTCAGCCTCCTCAAGGCCTGGTACGGCGACGCCGCCACGAAGGACAACGAGTTCGCCTTCCACCACCTGCCCAAGCCGGCCGCCAACGCGTCCTGGATCTCGATCTTCGACCAGGCGCTGCGCGGCCGCATGCAGGGCGTCATCCTGTCCGGGATGACGGCGACCAGCATCGGCCCCGACTCCAACCAGGTGCTCCAGGCGCTGTCGAACCTCAAGTGGCTGTGCGTGATGGACCCGTTCGCGACGACCAGCTCGGAGTTCTGGCAGGCGCCCGGCATGGACCCGGCGACGATCCAGACCGAGGTGTTCATGCTCCCGGCCACCCACTGGATCGAGAAGGACGGCTCGTTCACCAACAGCGGCCGGTGGGCGCAGTGGAAGGACCAGGTGCTGCCGCCGGAGGGCGAGGCCCGGCACGACCACTGGATCCTCGCCGAGCTCTTCCTCCGGGTCAGAGACCTGTACGAGACCCAGGGCGGCAAGTTCCCCGACCCCGTGCGGCAGCTGGACCTGCCGTACCGGAACCCGCGCAAACCCGAGCTGGACGAGATCGCGCAGGAGATCAACGGCCGCGACCTGCGCACCGGCAGGCGCCTGTCCACCTTCGTCGACCTCAACGACGACGGCACCACCAGCGCCGGCGACTGGATCTACACCGGCCACTACCCGGAGGAGGGCAACCTCACCAAGCGCCGCGACGGCGTCCAGGACCCGGCCGCGAACGACCCCACCGGCATGGGCCACTACCCGAACTGGGCGTGGAGCTGGCCGGCCAACCGCCGCGTCCTCTACAACCGCGCCTCCGCCGACGAGAACGGCCGCCCCTGGGACCCCGAACGGCCCGGCATCGCCTGGCAGGACGGCGCATGGGTGGGCGACGTGCCCGACTACCCCGTGGACACCGGGCCAGGGCCGGACGCGCCGCTGCCGTTCATCATGACCGGCGAGGGCGTCGGCCGGCTGTTCAGCAACGCCGTGGCCGACGGGCCGTTCCCCGAGCACTACGAGCCCGTCGAGTCGCCGGTCGTCAACCTGCTGCACCCGGAGGTGTCGACCACGCCGGTGGCCTTCCGGTACGACGAGCGCGCCGGCCGGCCCAACCGCTTCGGCACCGTGGCCGACTACCCGTACGTGGCGACGTCGTACCGGCTGACCGAGCACGAGCACTACGTCACCCAGAACGTCGAGCACCTGGTGCAGCTCCAGCCGGAGGCGTTCGTCGAGGTGCCCGCCGCGCTCGCCCGCGAGAAGGGCATCCGGACCGGCGACCGGGTACGCGTGTCGTCCCGGCGCGGCAAGCTCGAAGTGCGCGCCGTGGTCACCAGCCGGCTCGGGCCGCTCGACATCGACGGGCAGCGCGTCTACCAGATCGGCATCCCGATCCACTGGGGGTTCGTGGGCATCAACACCGGCCAGCACTGGCTGGCCAACGCCCTCACCCCGTTCGTCGGGGACGCCAGCGCGCGGACGCCGGAGTACAAGTCGTTCCTGGTCAACCTTGAGAAGATCTGATGTTCACCAGGGACCGGGCACGGGCCGGGGAGCTGCGGGAACGGTATCCGCACGCGGCCGAGATGCTCGTCCTGTACCTGGCGCTGGTGGAGGTGTGGGAGTCGGTCGACGGTCCGGTGCCGGTCGAGTGGGCGCGCGACCACGTGCTGCCCAAGGTGGTCAGGGCCACCGCCGCGCACGGCCCGCCGCTCCTGGCCGCCACGGTCAGAGCCGTGCACGACGACGTGCTCGACGTCTGGCTCGCCGGCGCCGAGCTCACGCCGGTCGAGCGCTACCTCGCCCGGGCCACCCTCCTCGTCGTCCAGCCCCCGTGCCGGCCGGACGGCAAGCCGGGCGCCTGCCCCAGGTGCGGGGGAGCGCCGCAGGTCAGCTACCGCACCGCGGCCGACGACCCGCTCGTCAGCGGACGCCGCCTGCTGGAGTGCGCCGTCTGCGGCCACGCGTGGACCTTCTCCGCCACCACCTGCCCCGCCTGCGGCGACACCGGCAAGCGCACGGTGTACGGCGAGCCCCCGCCCGGCGTGCGGGTGGGCCGCGCCGCCCCCGCCGACGACGCCCTGTTCCCGCACCTGCGGGCCGAGGCCTGCCGGGCCTGCCGCCGCTACCTGATCGACGTCGACCTCGGCCGCGACCCTGGCGCGGTGCCGCGGGTGGACGAACTGGTCGCCGTGCCCATCGACCTGCACATGGCCGACCAGGGCTACAGCAAGATCACGCCCAACCTGATGGGGTTCTGAAGATGCCGCACATCACTCCGGGCCAGGCGTACGGGTTCTTCACCGACACCAGCGTGTGCATCGGCTGCAAGGCCTGCGAGGTGGCCTGCAAGCAGTGGAACCAGCTGGAGGGCAACGAACCGTCGTTCCTGGACGGCTTCGACAACACCGGCAGGCTCGACGCCGAGAACTGGCGGCACGTCCAGTTCCACGACGACGTGCCCGACCAGACCACGACCGACGGCAACGGCACGGCCTGGCTGCTGATGTCGGACGTCTGCAAGCACTGCCGGCAGGCCAGCTGCATGGAGGTCTGCCCGACGAACGCCATCATCCGCACCGAGTTCGACAGCGTCTTCATCCAGCCGGACGTCTGCAACGGCTGCCGCAACTGCATCGCGGCCTGCCCGTACGACGTGATCGGGGTCAACCACACCACCGGCATCGCCCAGAAGTGCACCCTGTGCTACGACCGCCTCCAGAGCGACATGACGCCCGCCTGCGCCAAGGCCTGCCCCACCGAGTCGATCACGTTCGGCCCGGTCGAGGAGCTGCGCACGATGGCCGCCAAGCGCCTGGAGACCCTGCACGCCCAGGGCGTCACCCAGGCCGGCCTGTACGGCCATGACGAGAAGGTGTACGGCGGCCTGAACGCGTTCTTCCTGCTCATGGACCGCCCCGAGAAGTACGGCCTGCCGGACGAGCGCAACGCCGTCCTGCCCAGCCGCAACAACGCCGGCGGCTACCTGACCGCGGCCGTCACCGCCGTGCTCGGCGTGCTGGGCGGCCTGATCGCGCTGGGCCGCCGCAAGGAGAAGGTCTCGGAGGTGGAGAGCGATGGATGACGTCGTCCAGCACTTCGCGGGCCCGCCCGACTGGCTCTGGTACATCCTCGCCTACTTCTTCCTCGCCGGCCTGTCCGGCGGCTCCTACGTGCTCGCCACCCTGCTCCGGTTCCGCGACGGGCCCGGCGACGAGGCGATGGCCAGGATCGGCTACTACATCGCCTTCCCGCCGATGCTCGCCGCGCCGATCCTGCTCGCCCTCGACCTGGGCCGGCCGTGGCTCTTCTGGCACATGCTCGTGAACACCACGCCGGGCCGGCCCGGGCTCAACTTCGCGTACTGGTCGCCGATGTCGGTCGGGTCGTGGGCGCTGGTCGTGTTCGGCGCGATCACCACGGTGTCGTTCGCCGCGGCGCTCGTCCGCGACGGCAAGCTGCGCCTGCCGCTCGTGACCCGCGTCGACGGACGGGCGTTCAACGTCGTCGGGTCGGTGTTCGGCCTGTTCATCGCCGGCTACACCGGCGTGCTGCTGTCGGTGTCGAACCAGCCGGTGTGGAGCGACACGTGGGCGCTCGGCGGGCTCTTCCTGGCCTCCGGGCTGGCCGGCTCGGCCGCGTTGATGCTGCTCCTGACGCGGTACCGGCCGGAGGCGCGGCAGAGCGCCGGGATGCTGTCGGTGTCCGAGCGGCTGTACACGCTGCTGGAACTGGTGCTGATCCTGGTGTTCGCGGCGACGCTGTTTGCGGCCGGCACCCAGGGGCAGGTGTTCGGCGTGCCGTGGCTGGCGTTGTGGCTCGTCGTGCTCGCCGGCCTGGTCCCTGGCCTGTACGGGCTCGCGACCCGCGGCGTGACCGTGGACGGCGCGGCCGCACTGCGCCATTCGCCGGCCGTGCCGTTGCTGGTGCTGGCCGGCGTGCTCGCCCTGCGGGCCGCCGTGATCTTCAGCGTCCAGGTCTGACCCCTCAACCCCTGACGCGTCCCCCCGGGTGCCATCCCGCCGCACCGCTCGGCGCGAGGCATGTGATGATGGCCATGACGCTCGACCGGGGAGGAAGCGATCGTGAGGTCTTTCGCGGGCAGCACGCTGCCCCCGGACGACGTCGTCGTCTCCGCCCTCCGGGCAGGCGATGAGGAGATGTTCGCGACCCTGCTCGACACCTGGTCGCGGGGCATGCTGCGGGTCGCCAGGTCCTACGTCTCCACCGACGACTCCGCCGAAGAGGTGGTGCAGGATACCTGGCTGGCCGTCATCGGCGCCATCGACGGCTTCGAGGGCCGTTCGTCGCTCAAGACGTGGATCTACCGCATCCTGGTCAACACGGCCAAGAAGCGCAGCGTTCGGGAGAGCCGTACACTGCCGTGGAGCGCACTTGAGCAGGACGGCGGGCCCACCGTCGACCCCTCGCGGTTCCACGGCGCCGACGCGGCCGTCCCCGGCGGCTGGAAGGAGTCGCCCGCGGCCTGGCCGACGCCGGAGAACCAGGCGCTCGCCGCGGAGGTGCGCGGCCTCATCGGCGAGGCCCTGGCCGGGCTGCCGCTGCGGCAGCGCATAGTGATCACGCTGCGTGATGTGGAGGGATGTACCTCCGAGGAGGTCTGCGAGATCCTGGAGATCTCCGCCGCCAACCAGCGAGTGCTGCTGCACCGCGCCCGGGCGGCGGTCCGCGGGCGTCTGGAGGGCTATTTCCAGTCGGTGAAGCAGTCAGAATAGGTGAAACGGTTCATGTCAGAGAGGGCAAGGCGGGCAGTGTCGTGAAGCGGTTCACGTGCGGCGAACTGGTCGAAGTCATCACCGCCTACCTCGACGACGCCCTCGACGAGGCATCCCACGCCGCGGTCGAGACCCACCTGTCCTGCTGCGCCGACTGCGGCCACTACCTCGACCAGATCCGCGCCACCATCGCCGCCCTGGCCGACCCGTCGCCGGAGAAGCTCTCCGACCGCACACGCGACCGCCTGATGTCCGCCTACAGGAACCGGCGCAGGAACTGACGCACGTCCGCCGTAACGCTCGCCCGGCTCGCGGGTCTATAGACCCATGACGATGGGGCTGACCGCTCACGGCACGTCACCGCGCAAGGGAAGCTCGGAACAACGGAGGACCTCGGAACAACGGAGGGCCTCGGGGCAACGGGAGGGGGGCTCGGAGGAACCGGCGGAGGGTGAGGACCCACCGCTGGCGGAGGCCACGGCCAGAAACCCGGACGGCGCGGCGCTCTCGGGGATCGAGGCGGTGGCCGGGTTCGCGCGCCGGTGCTTCGACGGCGGCGGCGACCGGGTGGGCGTCGAACTGGAGTTCCTCGTCTACGACCGTTCCGCGGCCGACCGGCACGTGCCCGTGGAGGAGGTCGCGCGGGCGCTGCCGCCGCTGCCCGGCGGGAGCCGGGTGACGTTCGAGCCGGGCGGCCAGCTGGAGCTCTCCGGGCGGGCCGGGACGCTGACCGGCGCCATCGCCGACCTGGCCGCCGACCTGGCCGCCGCCCGGCAGGCCCTCTCCGGCGCGGGCCTGCTGCTGGCCGGCGCCGGCCTCGACCCGGTACGACCGCCCCGCCGCCAGCTCCGGCTGCCCCGGTACGACGCCATGGCCGAGTTCCTCGGCGGCCCGTACGGACCGCTCATGATGTGCTCGACCGCCTCCATCCAGGTCAACCTCGACCTGGGCCCGCACCCGGCGGCCCGCTGGGAGCGGGCGCACCTGCTCGGCCCGATCCTGACCGCCGCCTTCGCCAACTCGCCCCTCGACGCCGGCCGCCCGTGCGGGTGGATGTCCGGCCGCCAGGCCGTGTGGGAGAACCTCGACCCCACCAGGACCTCGCCCGTGCCCGCGTCCGGCGACCCGGCCGCCGACTGGGCGGAGTACCTGCTCGACGCCCGCGTCATGCTGGTGCGCGAGGGCGAGGACCGGTGCCGGGCCGTACGCGACGGGTCGACGTTCCGCGACTGGCTCGCCACCGGCCGGCCCACCGCCGCCGATCTCGCCTACCACGCCACGACGCTCTTCCCGCCGGTACGCCCCCGCGGCTGGCTGGAGCTCCGCTACCTCGACGCGCAGAGCCCGGCGACCTGGCCGGTGTGCGTCGCGGTGACGTACGCCCTGCTCGCCGACGACCGGGCCGCGGACGCCGCGCTGGCCGCCGCGGAACCGTACGGGCGGGAACGGCGGGTCGCCGCCCGCTGCGGGCTGGCCGACCCGCGGCTCAGGGCGGCCGCCGACACCTGCTTCCGCGCCGCGCTCGCGGCGCTGCCCCGCCTGGGCGCGGACGCCGCCCTGGTCGGCGCGGTGGCGGCGTTCGCCGACCGGCACGTGACACCCGGCCGCTCCCCGGCGGCCGACCTCATGGACCTGGGCCCCCGGGCCTGGCTCACCGAAGGGTGACGAGCATGAACGCCATCAAGGAACGCATCGCCGCCGACCTCGTCGCGGTGCGCGACCGGTCGCTGACGTACACGGCCGCGGACGACGACCTGCTCGTCCGCCAGCACTCGCCCCTGATGTCCCCCCTGGTGTGGGATCTCGCGCACGTCGGCAACTACGAGGAACTGTGGGTGCTGCGGGCGGCCGCGGGCATCACCCCGCTCCGGCCCGAGATCGACGACATCTACGACGCCTTCAAGACGCCGCGCAAGGACCGGCCGTCGCTGCCGTTCCTGCCCCCGGCCGAGGCCCGCGACTACATCGGCGGCGTACGCGGTCGCGTCCTCGACGTGCTGGACGCGATCGACCTGGACGACCCGAGCCCGCTGCGCCGCGACGGGTTCGTCTTCGGCCTGGTGATCCAGCACGAGCACCAGCACGACGAGACCATGCTGGCCACCCTCCAACTGTCCGGGCAGCCCGGCATGGTCGGCGACGGCGACCTTCCGCCCGGCCGGACCGGCGGCCCCGCCGAGGTGTACGTCGCCGCCGGCCCCTTCCTGATGGGCACCGACACCCTGCCCTGGGCCTACGACAACGAGCGGCCCGCCCACCAGGTGGACCTGCCCGCGTACTGGATCGACCGGCTCCCCGTCGGCAACGCCGCCTACGCCGCGTTCGTCGAGGACGGCGGCTACCACGACCCCCGCTGGTGGACGCCCGAAGGCTGGCGGTGGCGGCAGGAGAACGGCGTCCTCGCGCCGCTGTTCTGGTCGAAGGACGGCGGCGCGTGGTGGCGCACCCGGTTCGGCCGCACCGAGCCGGTGCCCATGGCCGAGCCCGTCCAGCACGTGTGCTGGTACGAGGCCGACGCCTACGCCCGGTGGGCCGGCAAACGGCTGCCCACCGAGGCCGAGTGGGAGAAGGCGTGCGGCTGGGACGCCGCCGCCGGGCGGGCCCGCCGGTACCCGTGGGGAGACCAGGACCCGACCCCGCGGCTGGCCAACCTCGGGCACCGGGCCGCCCGGCCGGCGCCGCTGGGCGCGTACCCGGGCGGGGCGAGCCCGTACGGGGCCGAGCAGATGATCGGGGACGTGTGGGAGTGGACCGGCACCTGGTTCGCGGGGTACCCGGGGTTCCGGGCGTTCCCGTACCGGGAGTACAGCGAGGTGTTCTTCGGCCGGGAGTACCGCGTGCTGCGCGGCGGCTCCTGGGCGGCGGACCCGGCGGCGGTGCGGACCACGTTCAGGAACTGGGACTACCCGATCCGCCGGCAGATCTTCACCGGGTTCCGGTGCGCCCGCGACGCGGAGCAGGGCTAGTGTGCCGCCACGCGGCCTGGCTCGGCGCGCCCCGGCCGCTGACCACGCTGATCCAGGAGCCCGAGCACGGCCTGCTCCGCCAGTCGTACGCGCCCCGCCGCCAGCGCCACGGCCGGGTCAACGCCGACGGCTTCGGCATGGGCTGGTACGACGCGCCCCCGACCACCCGTGACGGCCGCTCCGCCGGGTTCGCGGCCGACCACCCCGGACGCGCCCCCGGCCCCGCCCGGGTGGAGCCGGCTCCGGCCTCAGAGCCCGGCCGCGACAAGCGGGTCCCGGCTTCCGGTTCCGGTCGGGTGGAGCCGGTTCGTTATCGGCGTTCCATCCCCATCTGGGCTGACGCGAACCTGCCCGCGCTCGCCCGGACCGCCCGCTCCACCTGCCTCCTCGCGGCCGTCCGGTGCGCGACCGCCGGGATGCCCGTCGAGGAGAGCGCCACCGCCCCGTTCACCGACGGGCCGTGGCTGCTCAGCCACAACGGCCGAGTCGCGCGGGACGCCGTCAAGGACCTCGCCGACAGCGCCGAGAGCGCCTGCGACTCCGCCTGGCTCGCCGCCGCCGCGTTCCAGCGCCTGAGAGCCGGGCGCACGATCGCCGACACCCTGTCCGAGATCGTCACGCACGCCGGCGCGAAGGACACCGGCGCCCGCCTCAACCTGCTCGCCTGCGACGGCACGTCCGTCGCCGCGACCGTCTGGGGCGACACCCTGTTCCACCGGCAGACCGGGGACGGCGTGCTCGTCGCCAGCGAGCCGCTCGACGACCTGCCCGGCTGGCAAGGCGTGCCGGACCGCAGCCTGCTGCTCGCCGCGCCGGACGGCGTCCGCGTCCAGCCCTTGTGACCTCTGGAGAGTCCCTTGCAGCTCATCAACCATCTTGACCGCGACTACCTGCGCCTCGCCCTCGAACACGACGTGATCACCGGCCTGAGCGCGACGCCCAAGTGGCTGCCGCCGAAATGGTTCTACGACGAGGCCGGCAGCGACCTGTTCTCGCAGATCACCCGCCTGCCCGAGTACTACCCGACCCGCCGCGAACTGGCCATACTCCGCGCGCGGGCCGGCGACCTGGCCGCCGCGAGCGGTGCCGACACCCTGGTCGAGCTCGGCTCAGGCACGAGCGAGAAGACCGTGCTCCTGCTGGACGCCCTCACCGCGGCCGGCACGCTCCGCACGTACACCCCGGTCGACGTGGACGCCGTCACGCTGGAAACCGCGGCCCGCCGCCTCGCCGACCGCTGTCCCGGCCTGCTGGTCCGGCCCGTGTGCGCCGACTTCGAACGGCACCTCTCGCTGCTCCCGCGCACGGGCCGGCGCATGGTGGCCTTCCTCGGCGGCACCATCGGCAACCTCGACCCCGACGCCCGAGCCGTCTTCCTGAAGGAACTCCACGACAGCCTGCACCCCGGCGACACCTTCCTGCTGGGAGCCGACCTGGTGAAAGACCGGGCCCGGCTGGTCGCCGCCTACGACGACGCGGCCGGCGTGACCGCCGCGTTCAACCGCAACGTCCTCCACGTCATCAACCGCGAACTGGACGCCGACTTCATCCCGGACGCCTTCGCCCACGTCGCGTCGTACGACGAGCACAACGACTGGATCGAGATGCGGTTGCGCGCCGCCAGGCCGATGCGGGTACGGATCGCCGCCCTCGGCCTGGAGGCGCACTTCGCCGAGGGGGAGGAGATGCGTACCGAGATCAGCGCGAAGTTCCGTCCCGACGGCCTGCGCGCCGAACTCGCCGCCGCCGGCTTCCGCGTCACCTGGTGGGACACGGACCCGTCCGGCGACTTCGCCCTGTCCCTGTCCGAGGCATGACGCCCCGCCCAACCCCCACACGCCCGGTTCCACCACCGCCCGCGGCACCCGCGCCGGACGCCCCTGCGGCACCCGCCCCGGACGCCTCCGCGGCACCCGCGGTGGACACGGCACCCAAGGGGGACGCTCTTGGCACGACGCAGGCGGAGCGGGCGCCCGCTCCGTCCGCTTCGCCCGCTTGGGGCGTTCCGGAGGCGGCGGGCGTTGCGGAGGCGTGGCGGGCGGCGCGGAGCGTGCTGCCGCCGGGCCACCTGGACGCCGCCGGCTGCAACGTGCCCAGCGACCGGGCGCACGACGCCGTCCTCGCCCACCTGCGAAGGGAACGCGAACGCGGCGGCTACGCGGCCGAGCCCGACCTCACGCCCGCCCGTACCGCGCTGGCCGCGCTGGCCGGGGCGGCGCCGTCCGACGTGGCGTTCCTGGAGAGCGGCACCGCGGCCATGGCGGCCCTGCTCGGCGGCTGGCGCCTGCCGCCGGGCAGCCGCGTCGCCCACGCCCGCGCCGAGTACGGGAGCACCCTGATGCTCCTCCACCGCCTGGCCGCCGACCGCGGCTGGACCCTCGTCGAACTCCCCGCCGACGACGACTCGCGCCTCGACCCGGACGCCCTCCGCTCCCTTCTGTCCGCCGGCCTGGACCTGGTCACCGTGCCGCACATCGCCTCCCACCGGGGCGTCCTCCAGCCCGCCCGAGAGATCGGCGCCCTGTGCCGCGCCGCAGGCGTCCCGCTGGTGCTGGACGCCTGCCAGTCCTTCGGCCACGTGGACGTGACCGGGGTGGGCGCGACCGCGTACGTGGGGACGTCCCGCAAATGGCTCGCCGGTCCCCGCGGCGCCGGCTTCCTGATCGTTCCCGGCCTCACCCCCGACATGGACGCCCCCGCCCCGAGCCTCCGCGGGCACACCTGGACCCCTGGCGCTCCGGTGACCCCCGTGCCGGGCGCCCTCCGCTACGAGGGCGCCGAAGGCTCGATCGCCGCCCGCATCGGCCTCGGCCTCGCCGCGGCCGAGCACCTGGCCCTCGGCCCGCCCGCCGTACACGCCTGCCTGGCCGCCCTCGGCCGCACCGCCCGCGAGATCCTCGACGGCGCCGGCGGCTGGCGGGCAACGGAACCTCCGAACGAACCCACCGGCATCATCACCCTTCGCCCCCCACCCGGCGACACCGCCACGTCCGCCCACGCCCGCGCCACGAACGCCGGCCTCCTGACCGGCATCACCCCGGTGGCCCGCGCCCCCCTGGACCTCCACGAACCGCTCCTCCGCGTGTCCCCGCCCCCAGGCACGGCCCCCGAGATCCTCCACGCCCTCGCCCACGTGCTCAGCCGCCCGTGACGAACCCGTCGAGACACGCGACAAGTGGCCACAACGGGACGAACAGGCGAACCTCAGGGCAGCCCGTACCGCCTCTTGATCAACGCCGCCTCCTCCTCCGTCACCTCAGCCGGCGTACGACCCAGCGCCGTCCGCAACTCATCGATGATCCTCCCTCCCGACGCCCGCGCCCGGGACCGGAACAGGGCAAGCTGCTCCCCGAACAATGTCGCCGTCGGCCCTGTCCACACGGTCCCACTCTGGAACCGCTGGAACGGCGCCTCAACACCCCTGTCGATCTCCTCGACCATCGGACCGACCACGCGCAGGGCGTTCTGCAGAGCCTCGTGCAGCGGATTGGACACCATTGCCGCCACAGGTCAGTCCTTCTCCTTGCCGGGAGCGGTGGCGTCGGTGATCAGCTTCGGCGCGACCAACCTCATCAACGCGATCACATCAGCTGCGTTGTCCCGCCCTTCAACGCCCCTCGACATCCCGATGAACAGTTCCGCCTTGCCTCTTACTAGCACCGCACCAGCCTGTGTCTTGTCCGCCCCTTCCGTCCCACCTTGCGTGTAGAACCCGATACCACCAGGGACGATCTCGGGCAGGGGCTTGTCGCCGGCTGCGATCTGGTCCCTCACCCACTGCTCTTGGCCTCGCGGGGTCAGGTCGATGTTGAGCACTTTCTTCTTCTCGCCCGTCGGCTGGTAGACGGCACATCCACCCACTCCCACCCCATTGCCGAAGTTTAGGTTAAAATTTCCACTAACGATCGGGTTGCGGACGCCCGTCATCAACTCCACAGCACGAAGAGGAATGTGGTCGCAGATGTAGGGAGGCGCGGCCATCGTCGGCAGCGGTGTCATGTCAACGGAAGGCTTCTGCGTGCTTGTGCAAGCGGCAGCGAGAACCAGCGCCATGCCGAAAACGGTGGCCGTTCTCATTCTTTCCTGTCGTTCACGCCCCCTTTGTGCTCGCTGAAAGCGCGGTCGTAGGCATCGATCAGCTCCTTTTTCGTTTCCTTCCATATGGTGCCCTTTTGGTCGTCCTTCGCCCACGTCTCGTAGGCGTCGTAGTGCGGATGTTGGACAGCGTTCTCCGGCGTCATCTCCTCCAGCGTCATCAGGGTTCCGCCTGGCTTGAGGAAACTCAAGGAGCGGCGATTGTCCTGGCCGAAAAGTCCGTGGTCGAACATGGCCTGGGCCATGAGTTGAGTCGCCAGGAACTCCGACCTGGCCTTGGCCATATTGGCTTCGTAGATCCCCTGGTTCTTGTTCACCTCGGTCTTGGCGCTGTCCTCCATCAGGCCGGTCCAGGCCCCCACGACACCCGCCGTGATAGGCCAACCCGCCGTCTGCGGGATCGCCAACCCGGTGTTCACCACCGCCATGACAGCCTTCATCTTCTGCTCCTGAGCCTCATCCAATTTTTGGCCCTCAGCAATACGAGCGAGTCCGGTCGCGTCGGTGATCAGGCCGAATCCTGCTCCCGCCTCCTTTGCGGCGGCTACGAGATTCTCGCTGTTCCCGCTTGCGGCACTGTGGTCGAGTATCCTCCGCGACCACACGGTCTGGGCTGCCACCAGCGTCGAGACAGTTTTGGGATCCTCCGCAAATGCCTCCTTCATGACCTCGCGCAATTCGTTGGTGACAAACTGCGCACCCCACGGCTCGTCCGGCGACCAGTGCGCCGGGTTCGTGGTGCGCACGCGAGCCCCGCTGAGCCCCGACCCAACCGCGGCGTGGGCGACGTCAGGAATGTATGCGGCGAGGATGAGGGCGGTCGTGCTGGCTGGGACGGCCGGTTCACCGCCCTTGTTGATCCGCTCCCGCTGCAAATGGACGAATTCGGAGGCGAGTCTGGCGGAGATGAATCCGCGGGACGGGTTCTGCGCTGTCCCGTCGCGGTCCCGGAAGACCGTGGTGGCCGCCGCCAAGGCGGCGCCGAGCGCGTCCTTGCCGTTGATCGTGCGGCGTTCGATCAGGAAGCGTTTGAGCGCCGTGGGATCTTCGGCGAAGAAGTCCTGGGCGGCGGCCGGGTTGCGGCCCAGCGCCGTCATCATGTCCACGATCGGGTCCTCGTGGTAGTCGCGGAGGACCGTTCCGCCTTGGGCGGGGGTCTTGCGGTCGTGGGCGTCGATGACCTTCGCCACCTCCAGCAGAAAGGCGGAGTCGAACGAGCCGTGCCGGATCGCCTTGGCGAGAGCCTGGTGGTCGTGCGGTTTGAGGTCGGAGGTGAACTCCTTGCGCCAGACGGCGTCCAGTCGGGGGCTGGCCGTGCCGAGGGCCTTGCTGAGCGCGATCTGGAGACGCAGGAGGGCGTTGTCGCCGTGCACGGTCTTGGCCATGACCTGCCGGAAACCGGTGGCGCCCAGCGCGTGCGTGAGCATCGTGGCGAAGGCCGGGTCGTTGATGCGTTTCTCCAGTTCGGCGAGGGCCTTAGCGTCGAGCTCGCCGGTTTTCGCGGTTTCGGCCAGCCGGTCCGCGGCGGCGTAGACGTCGGGGTCGCTGGAGGCCCGGTTGTAGAGGGCCTCGTCGAACGGCACCATGCCGGAGGCGTCGGCGCCCCAGGTGGCGGTCAGCGACTGGATGGTCTCGTTGCGCCGGCGTAGTTCCGGTCGTTTGGCGCCGATCCAGTTGCCCAGCTCGCGCAGGGCGGTCAGCGCGGAGGTGTCGAGGTGAAGCCGGCTGAGGGCCTGGCGGATGCGGGGCTCGTGGGCGACGAGCGTGCTTTCGACCCTCCCGAGGTCGCGTTCGAAGCGGTCCATCTCCGACGGCGTGATGCCTGAGTAGTTCCAGCTGGGGGGTATGGGAGTCAGGGATGGATGTCCCGGGTCCGGGATGGCTTGAGTGGCCGGCGGCGGTGTGGGGTGGTCAGGAGGGCGCTGCGGCGTGGGCAACGGGGTGGGGGCGGGGGTGGGCTGGGGGGAGCCCTCAGGAGGCTGATCGTTGCCGGTCGGCGGCGGGGTGGGGAGGGGGTTGGGTACTGGGTGACTCATCGGGGGTCTCCAGCACGGAACGGCCAGCGCACGACCGGATTATCGCCGATCTCCGCACCCCTCGGCGGGGCCTTATAACGCAACAGCATGGTGATCCCTGGCTCGACTGGACCGCCGTCGCCAGAATGTACGGAAACGCCCGACCGGGAGTTCGGCGAGCCTTGGCGTGGTGCCGCCGAGGATCGCTCGGCATGGCGGCCTGGCTGGCTCGCCGCCGTGTCGGCATCGGACGGCGCCAAGCTTCGCCGGGGGCGCCGGCCGCCCCAGAGGGCGTGATCGGTGCGGTCTCGCCCGTTGTTTCCCTCCGGTGGGCGTTGCAACCGTCGTTCGCCACGGTGGGCCGGAGCTGGGTGGGGATGCGGCACGGGTGCAGTCCGAGCCGGACGCCGGGTGGCTCGATCGGGAGGACGTGCGGAGGGGGCTGGCGGCGGTGGAGCGGGCAGGGCTGGCGAACGTCTCCCGCAAGCTGTCCGGGACGGTGACGGAGGCGGACGGGGCGCGTGACGGGTGGAGGATCTGCGGCCGTACGCGGAGGTGGTGTTGGAGGCGTTCGGGGTGGAGCGGGTGGCGGTCTTCGCGGGGACAGGGCGGCGGGCGTACTACCTTCGGTAGGGGTACGGCACGGGAATCACGGGTGTCCCTCCTGACGCGCCTTGCCATGATCGAGAACACTTTGCCGTGGCGCTGAATAATGTCCGGATTCTGTGACATAAGGGCTCGCGGAGTGATGTTAGAAGCATGAAATTACTCGCGTTGCCGCAGGTCAGGGCGATATATCGAAGTATCTCGTGTATGTCACGATCAATAACAAGTGACCTGACTGTTACGTTCAGACGTTTCTAGCCGTTATGTCTTTCCACGTATTCTGCGCGTTGATCGTCATCCCATCGGTCATCGGCCTTTCCCGATGCGGGATGACGTTACGTTGTGCGGCGCCTCCCAAGCCCGGGGCGTCGCCTGCGGTCGGCGCGAACGGAGAGTAATGGGCAAGTACCTGCTACGCAGGTTGGCGATCAATGTGATCTTGGTTGCGATCGCCGCCAGTCTCGCGTACATGCTCGCCGCCACGACCATGAACCCACGCGGCACCTACGAGGGGCGGCAGCCGCCGGTCCCCGAGGCGGTCATCGACGCCACGCTCGACGCGTACAACCTCAACGACAAGACCCCCGTGCTCCAGCGCTACGCGACCTGGGCCTCCGGCGTCGTCACCGGGGACTTCGGCAAGACGTGGAACGGCGGTTCGGTCAACGAGGAGATGAGCCGGCGGGTCTTCGTCAGCCTCCGCCTCCTGCTCATCGGCACGATCGTGGGCTTCGTCGTCGGCGTGTTACTGGGTGCGGTCTCGGCGGTGAAGCAGTACAGCGTCACGGACCGGACGATCAGCGTCAGCTCCTTCGTCATCATGGCGATCCCGGTGTTCCTGCTCGCGACCCTGCTGGCGATGGCCGCGATCGGCCTGAACAGGGGGCTGGGGTTCACGCTGATCGAGTACACCGGCGAGTACGACCCGCGGCTGTCCGGCTGGGACCAGTTCGTCAACCGGCTCAACCACCTGATCCTGCCCACCATCTCGCTCAGCCTGGGCGTGACGGGGGCCGCGTTCTACAGCCGAATCCAGCGCAACATGATGCTCGACGTGCTGGGCCAGGACTTCGTGCGGACCGCGATGGCCAAGGGGCTGCGGCGCCGTACGGCGCTCTACAAGCACGCGCTGCGGACCGCGCTGATCCCCGCGTCGACGTACTTCGCCTTCAACTTCGGCACGCTGCTCACCGGCGCGATCTTCACCGAGAAGATCTTCTCCTGGCACGGCATGGGCGCCTGGCTGGTCGACGCGATCAACCAGAACGACGTCAACTCCGTCGCCGCGGTGACGCTCTTCTCCGCCGTGTGCGTGCTGTTCGCCGCCTTCCTTTCGGACGTCATGGTGGCGATCCTCGATCCTCGGGTGCGGGTGAGCTAGGTGCGTTCGAAAGTCGTTCTCCGCCGTCTGCTCCGCAACAGGCAGTTCGTGTACGGCGGCGTCACGCTCCTCATGCTGGTGCTGCTGGCGTACGTCGGCCCGTTCATCGGCCCCTACGACTGGACCGACAAGGACTTCCTGGCCTTCCTGTCGCCGCCGTCGGGCGACCACTGGTGGGGCACGACGTCCATCGGCGCCGACATGTACGCGGTGACCCTGCGCGGCATGCAGAAGTCGCTCGTGATCGGCCTGCTGGTGGCGGTGCTGGCGACGGCGCTGGCCGCCATCGTCGGAGCTTTCGCCGGATATTTCGGTGGATGGGTGGACCGGCTGCTCATGTGGGGCGTGGACCTGCTCCTGGTCCTGCCGAGCTTCCTCATCATCGCGATCATCTCGCCGCGGTTGCGCGGAGCCTCCTGGATCTGGTTCGTGGCGCTGCTGGCCGCGTTCGCCTGGATGGTGACCTCCCGCGTGGTGCGCAGCATGACGATCTCGCTGCGCGAGCGCGAGTACGTCCAGGCCGCCGTCTACATGGGCATCCCGCGCTGGAAGATCATCGCGCGGCACATCGTGCCGAACTTGTCGTCCCTGCTGATCATCGACGCCACGATCAACGTCAGCGGCGCGGTGATCGGCGAGGCGGCGCTGTCCTTCTTCGGCTTCGGCATCCAGCCGCCCGACGTCTCGCTCGGCACGCTGATCGCGGAGGGCTCCCGCAACGCCACCGGCTACCCGTGGTTGTTCGCCTTCCCCGCGGGGCTCCTCATCCTGCTGGTGCTGAGCATCAACCTGATCGGCGACGGCCTGCGTGACGCACTCGACCCGGGGAGCAACTCGTGAGCATCCTGGAGGTAACCGACCTCACCGTGACGTTCCCCGGCGGCATCCAGGCGGTGCGCGGGGTGTCGTACGAGGTCGAGCCCGGCGAGGTGCTCGGCATCGTCGGCGAGTCGGGCTCCGGCAAGTCCGTGACGTCGCTGGCCATCATGGGCCTGCTGCCGAAGGGCGCCACGGTCAGCGGCTCGGTCCGGCTGCACGGCCGCGAGCTGATCGGCATGGACGAGGACGAGCTGACCAAGGTCCGCGGCAAGGCCATCAGCATGATCTTCCAGGATCCGCTGTCGGCGTTCACGCCCGTCTACACCATCGGCGACCAGGTCGCCGAGGCCGTGCGCGTGCACCAGAAGGTCGGCAGGGACAAGGCCGCCAGGCGTGCCGTCGAGCTGCTCGACCTGGTCGGCATCCCCAACCCGGACCTGCGGGCCAAGGCGTTCCCGCACGAGTTCTCCGGCGGCATGCGGCAGCGCGCGATGATCGCCATGGCCATCGCCAACGACCCCGACCTGTTGATCTGCGACGAGCCGACCACCGCGCTCGACGTGACCATCCAGGCCCAGGTGCTGGAGGTGCTCAAGACCGCCCAGCGGGAGACCGGCGCCGGCATCGTGATGATCACTCACGATCTGGGGGTCATCGCCGGCATGGCGGACCGGGTGCTCGTCATGTACGCGGGCCGGCCGGTCGAGCAGGGCTCGGTGGACGACATCTACTACCGGCCGCGGATGCCGTACACGATGGGGCTGCTCGCCTCGATCCCCAGGGTCGACGGCGAGGAGGGGCCGCTGGTGCCCATCGAGGGCAGCCCGCCCTCGCCGTCGTCGCTGCCGCCCGGCTGCCCGTTCGCGCCGCGCTGCCCGATGAAGGTGGACATGTGCGACGACGAGGAGCCGCCGCTGACCGTGTTCGGCGCCGGCCGGCACGTGGCCTGCATCCGCTCGCACGAGATCGAGCACAAGGGCTTGACCGGGGCGGACGTGTTCCCGGTGCCGGTCATCCCGCCGAGCGACGTCGTCCGCGTGCCGCGCGCCGAGCGCGCCACCGTGCTGGAGCTGGACGGGCTGGTCAGGCACTACCCGCTGATGAAGGGCGCGGTGTTCAAGCGCCGGGTCGGCACCGTGTACGCCGTCGACGGCATCAGCCTCGACGTCGCCGAAGGCGAGACGCTGGCCCTGGTCGGCGAGTCCGGCTGCGGCAAGACCACCACGCTCCAGCAGATCATGCAGCTGGCGCCGCCGCAGGGCGGCCGGGTCGTGGTGCTCGGCAGGGACAGCGCCAAGCTGGACAAGGCCGGGCGCAATGCGCTCCGCCGCGACCTGCAGATCGTCTTCCAGGACCCGATGGCCGCGCTCGACCCGCGCATGCCGGTCGGCGACATCATCGCCGAGCCGCTGCGCGCGCACGGCCGCAAGGAGGTGGGGGGCCGGGTCGCCGAGCTGCTGAAGCTGGTCGGGCTCGCGCCCGAGCACGCCGAGCGCTACCCGCAGCAGTTCTCCGGCGGGCAGCGCCAGCGCATCGGCATCGCCCGCGCGCTCGCGCTGGAGCCGCGGCTGCTCGTGCTGGACGAGCCGGTGTCGGCGCTCGACGTCTCCATCCAGGCGGGCGTGATCAACCTGCTGGAGGAGCTGAAGAACCGGCTGGGGCTGTCGTACCTGTTCGTGGCGCACGACCTGGCCGTGGTCAGGCACCTGGCCGACCGGGTGGCCGTGATGTACCTGGGCCGGATCGCCGAGATCGGCACGGTCGGGAACGTCTACGACCACCCCGCGCACCCCTACACGCAGGCGCTGTTGTCCGCGATCCCGCTGCCGGACCCGGAGATGGAACGGACCCGGAAGCGGATCCTGCTCGAAGGCGACCTGCCCAGTCCGGCGGACCCGCCGACGGGTTGCCGGTTCCGCACCCGCTGCCCCAAGTTCGCCCTGCTGAGCGAGCCGGAGCGGCGGAGGTGCGTGGACGAAGAGCCTTCCGTCGCGCGGCTCGCCAACGCCGTGGACCACGGCGCGGCCTGCCACTACGCGGAGGAGATCGAGGTCATCACGGCCTCGGATGATCAGGAGGAAAAGTGAAGGTTCGTTACCGGGCAGCCGCGGGCCTCGCGGTCCTGGCCCTGGCAGCCGCGGCCTGCGGGGGCGGCGGCGGCAACACCGGCCAGCCGAACGCCGAGGAGTCCAAGCAGGCGCAGCAGCAGATGGCGGAGACCCCTTCCGTCAGCATCAACGCCATGCCGTACGAGCAGGTCAAGGACGGCGGGACGCTGACGGTCGCCATCGGCCAGTGGCCGAGCCAGTGGAACGGCAACCACGTCGACGGCAACCAGGCGGACACGGCGTTCATGCTCGACATGTTCATGCCGCAGCTCCTCATGTCCGACGAGAACGCCACGTTCACCCCCAACGCCGACTACCTGACCGACGTCAAGAGCGACATGTCGTCCGGCAAGCAGGTCGTCACCTACACGCTCAACGACAAGGCCCAGTGGTCGGACGGCACGCCGATCACGTACAAGGACCTGCAGGCGGCGTGGAAGGCCAACAGCGGGGAGAACGACAAGTTCAAGCCGGCCTCCACCGACGGCTGGAACCGGATCGAGTCGATCGAGGCCGGCGCGTCGGACAAGGTCGCCGTGGTGACCTTCAAGGAGCCGTACCCGGAATGGCAGGGCCTGTTCAACCGGGGCACCTCGCACCTCTTCCCGGCCAAGCACCTTGAGACGCCCGAGGCGTACGACAAGGACTACCTGCAGAAGATCCCGGCCACCGCCGGGCCGTTCAAGGTCGAGAAGATCGACGAGGCCACCAAGACGCTCACGCTGGTGCGGGACGAGAACTGGTGGGGCAGGAAGCCCAAGCTGGAAAGGGTCATCGTCCGGACCATCGAGACGCCGGCCGCGCAGGTCAACGCCTTCGCCAACGGCGAGATCGACGCGGTGGAGATCCCGCCGGGCAGCCCGGCCGACCTCAAGCGGGCCAAGGAAGTCCCGAACGCGGACGTCCGCAAGGCGCTCAGCCCGAACTGGCGGCACATCACGGTCAACAACCAGAGCGAGTTCCTGAAGGACAAGTCGGTCCGGCAGGCCGTCGCGTACGCGATCAACCGTGACGTGATCACGCAGTCGGACCTGAAGGACATGGACTGGCCGCTGCAGACGCTCGGCAACCACGTCTTCATGAACAACCACAAGGGGTACGCGGACAACTCCGGCGATCTCGGTAAGTACAACCTGGAGAAGGCCAAGCAGCTGCTCGACGCGGCCGGCTGGAAGCAGGAGGGCGAGTACCGCAAGAAGGACGGCAAGGAGTTCGCGCTGAGCTTCACCGTCCCGGCGGGCCTGCCGTACGCCAAGACGGAGGGCGAGCTCACCCAGGCCATGCTCAAGGAGGCCGGGATCAAGGTGTCGATCCGCCCGGTGCCCGATGACAAGTTCTTCACCGACTACATCATCAAGGGCGACTTCGACCTGGTGCCGTTCTCGTGGATCGGCACGCCGCTGCCGATCGGCTCGCTGCCGCAGATCTACAAGACCGGCTCCGAGAGCAACTTCCCGAAGGCCAGCGACCCGGCCGTGGACGCCGCCATCGACGCCGCGGTGGCCGAGATGGACCCGGCCAAGGCCATCGAGAAGGCCAACGCCGCCGACAAGCTGATCTGGGACATGGTGCACACCATCCCGCTGTACCAGCGTCCCGACATCCAGGCGACGAAGAAGACCCTCGCCAACTACGGCGCCGAGGGCTACAAGTACAACGACTGGACGACGGTCGGTTTCACCGGCTGATCGCCCTGACCTGACGAGACCCCCGGCCCGGTCGCGGGCCGGGGGTCTCGCCGTCGCCCGGGCCCGCCGCGGTGGCGTCGAGGGGCCGGGGCGTGATCTGGCAGGCGACCGGGGCGCCGGCGGCCCGGCGGCCCCGCGCGGGCGATCGGCTGCGGCGGGTGAAAGTTTCAGCTTGTTTCCGGAGTTTCCGCTGGTGCCGGCGGCGGGCGCGCGGTCGTGGCGCCGGAGGGAGGGGAAATCGGCGGGACGCTGGCTTAGAGTCCGTTTGGGAGCGCTCCCAATCCCAATCCGACGTGCTGACCAGGAGCGGCGGCCATGAGAGACGCGATCAGGACATGGGTGGTGCGGGCGGCCGTGATGGCGTTGGCGGTCGCCGGGCCGGGGGTTACCGGCACCGGCGGCGCCTCCGCCGCGGCCGCGCTGCCGTACCAGGACCCGACCCTGCCCGTGCCGACCCGGGTGGCCGACCTGATGTCCCGGATGTCGCTGGACGAGAAGCTCGGCCAGATGACACAGGCCGAGCGCGGCTCGGTCAGCACGTCGGACATCACCACCTACCGGCTCGGCTCGGTGCTGTCGGGGGGCGGCTCCGCGCCCTCCCCGAACACGCCCGCGTCCTGGGCCGACATGTACGACCGGTTCCAGAACGCCGCCCTGGCCACCCCGCTGGGCATCCCCCTCGTGTACGGCGTGGACGCCGTGCACGGCCACAACAACGTCGTCGGCGCCACGATCTTCCCGCACAACATCGGCCTCGGCGCGACCAGGGACCCCGCGCTGGCGCAGCGCATCGGCCGGGCCGTGGCCGAGGAGGTCACCGGCACCGGCGTCGACTGGAACTTCGCGCCCTGCCTGTGCGTGGCCCGCAACGACCGGTGGGGGCGCACCTACGAGTCGTTCGGCGAGACCCCCGAGATCCCCGCGGCGATGACCACGATCGTCGACGGCCTGCAGGGCACCGCGCTGAACGCCCCCGCCTCCGTGCTCGCCACCGCCAAGCACTACCTCGGCGACGGCGGCACCACGAACGGCGTCGACCAGGGCAACACCGAGCTGTCCGAGGCCGACCTGCGGGCCGTCCACCTGCCGCCGTTCCGGGCGGCGGTCGAGCGCGGCGTCGGCTCGGTGATGATCTCCTTCAGCAGCTGGAACGGCACCAGGATGCACGGCCACCAGTACCTCATCACCACCGTGCTCAAGGGCGAGCTGGGCTTCTCCGGCTTCGTGGTCTCCGACTGGAACGGCATCGACCAGATCGACGGCGCCCCCGGCGCCTCCGCCCAGGACGTGCGCACCGCCGTCAACGCCGGCATCGACATGGTGATGGCACCGACGGCCTGGCGGCAGTTCCTCGACACGCTGCGGGCCGAGGTGCAGGCCGGCCGGGTGAGCACGGCCCGCGTGGACGACGCCGTACGCCGCATCCTGACCAAGAAGTTCGAGCTGGGCCTGTTCGAGAAGCCGCTCACGGACCGGTCGTACACCTCGACCGTGGGCGGCACGGCGCACCGCGCGCTGGCCCGCGAGGCCGTCGCCAAGTCCCAGGTCGTGCTGAAGAACGGCGGGAACGTCCTGCCGCTCGAACCCGGCGGCAAGATCTTCGTGGCCGGCCGGAGCGCCGACGACATCGGCAACCAGAGCGGCGGCTGGACGATCTCCTGGCAGGGCTCGTCCGGCAACATCACTCCCGGCACCACCATCCTCCAGGGCATCAGGAACGCCGCCGGCTCCGGCACCACCGTCACCTACAGCCGCGACGGCAGCGGCATCGACGGCTCCTACAAGGTGGCCGTCGCGGTGGTCGGCGAGACCCCGTACGCCGAGGGACAGGGCGACCGGACGGGGAGCCTCGGCCTGGACACCACCGACCTCAACACCATCGCCACGCTGCGGGCCGCCGGGGTGCCGGTCGTCGTCGTGCTGGTGTCCGGGCGGCCGCTCGACATCGCCGCCCAGCTCCCCAACTGGAACGCCCTGGTCGCCGCCTGGCTGCCGGGCACCGAGGGGCAGGGCGTGGCCGACGTGCTGTTCGGGGCCGTCAAGCCCACCGGGAAGCTGCCCATGACCTGGATGAGCAGCGCCTCCCAGCAGCCCATCAACCAGGGCGACGGCAAGACGCCGCTGTTCCCGTACGGGTTCGGGCTGACGTACGAGGGCGGAGAGGAGGACACCGCCCCGCCCACCGCGCCCGGCACGCCCGCCGCGTCGGACGTCACCGCCTCGTCGGTGCGGCTGACCTGGGCGGCCTCGTCCGACGACGTGGGGGTGGCCGGGTACGACGTGGTGCGGGTGCAGGGCACGGGCGAGACCGTCGTGGCCACGTCCGCGAGCGCCGCGGCCACGGTCGGCGGGCTGGGCGCGGGCACCGCGTACACGTTCGCCGTCTACGCCAGGGACGCCGCCGGCAACCGGTCGCCACGCTCGGGCACCGTCGACGTCACCACCTCGAACGGCGGCGGGACCGGCGGCTGCACGGCCACGCCGACGGTCCAGAGCCAGTGGAGCAGCGGGTACGTGGTCCAGGTCGCCGTCACCAACACCGGCACGACCCCGCTGAACGGCTGGCGGGTCACCTTCGTGCTGCCGCCCGGCCACCGGCTCGCCGGCGGCTGGAACGCGAACCTGACGCTCAGCGGCCAGAACGCGGTCGCCGGCAACGCCCCGCACAATGCGTCGATCCCGCCCGGCGGCAGCGTGTCGTTCGGTTTCCAGGCCACCCGCCCGGACGGGGACGCGAACCTGCCCTCCGGCTACACCTGCACCCCGGCCTGACGGGCCCGACGGGGACACGGCAGGGACGGGTGAAGGCGTGCACGCCCGTCCCTGACGGGACCCCGGCAAGGCGTGCACGCCCGTCCACGGCCCCCGCGGAACGGCTCGTGCCGAGGGCGGCGGCGGCTCCGCGGGGAGGTTGGTGCGGAGGGCGGCGGCTTCGCGGGTGGCTCGTGCGGAGGGCGGCGGCGGGCTGTCCGGTCGGCCCGCCGCCGTCCCGGCCCGTGTCAGCGGTCCACGTGCAGCCGCCCGAACTCGACCAGCGGCGTCGCGCCGGCGAAGTTCCTGTCCACCTCGGCCCGCTCGGCCGCGTTCGGGTTCGGGTTGGTGCAGGCGACGCCCGCGCTCGACCCCGACATCAGGTCCGAACAGCGGCCGGTGCGCCGGTCCGGCAGGCCCAGGATGTGGCCGATCTCGTGGGTGGCGATGCGGAGCGGGCTGTAGCCCTGGGACGTGGCCTGGCGGCCCATCCACACTGTTCCTCTGCCCAGGCCGGTGGGCAGCGC
The DNA here is from genome assembly GCA_036276095.1 of Nonomuraea sp. GTDB lineage: Bacteria > Actinomycetota > Actinomycetes > Streptosporangiales > Streptosporangiaceae > Nonomuraea. The sequence goes on from DASUCK010000361.1 coordinate 40,204, forward strand.
GCGCGGCCAGCCGTTGTCGGCGACCACGACGAAGTGGGCGGGCGTGCCCTGCACGAGCCGGACGTTGACGACGCTGGAGTTCCAGATCTGGGCCGCCTGGTTCACCGTGGAGGTGAACTCGGCCGCGCGGCTGGCGTCGTACCGCAGCACGGTGACCAGCGCGGTGGCCTGGGCCGGGGACGTGGCCAGCAGCAGGGGGAGTCCGGCGAGGAGGGATAACGCGAGACGAAGGAGTTTTGACATGGTGGTCCTCCGACAGTGGGGGTGGCTGTCACGGTATGCGGCACCCCGCACCGGAAGGATCCTGTCATCTTGCCCCTATCACGGTGATATGCCCCGTTCCCGGCCGGCCGTGGCGCTCGCGAGCACTCTGGGAGAAGGCCGCCGGGGGAGGCGGTGCGAGAATGCGGGGGATCGGCCTTTGACGCGCTCGTGCTCGGACCGCGCTGTCAAGTGATGCGCCCGTCAAGCAACGCGCTGTCAGCTTCAGTCAACTCCCACGCAATGCCCGGAGGAGAGTCCGATGGCACAGTTCGCGATCATGGTGTACGCGCCCACCCCCGCCGACTGGATGTCGGCCCCGCCCGAGGAACTGGAGGCGCACGGCGCGTACGCGGCCAAGACCGAGGAGATGGGGTTCACGACGGTCAGCGCGTACGCCTTCCAGTCCAGCGACTCCGCCAAGGCCGTCCGCAAGGACGGCATCGTCGAGGACGGCCCCTTCGTCCAGGCCGAGTACGTGCTCGGCGGGATCAGCATCATCGAGGCCCGCGACATCGACCACGCGCTCGAGATCGCCAAGCTCAGCCCCGCCACCTGGCGCGGCGGCGTCGAGGTCCGCCCGGTCATGTGAGCCGTCCGGGCCGAGCAGGTCGGCCCGCCGCGTGAGCGAGGGCGGCGTGCGCCGGTCACACCGTCGGCTCGGGAAGAGCCGGGTGCGGCGCGCGTCGCCGGCTCCTGTGCACCTCGGAAAGCTGCTCGCGCAGCGTGCGCGCGGTACGGTCGTCGACCCGGTCGGCCAGCTCCAGCACCCGCGACAGCGCCGTGTCGGCACCCGGGTCGTCGTTCCGCTCGCGCATGATCCGGCTCAACGTGATGAGCGTGCGCGCCTCGAACAGCGGCATGCGCATCTCGCGGAACAGGTTGACCGCCTCGCGCAGGCTGCCCGCCGCCTCCTCCGGCTTGGCGGCGGCGATGGCCAGCTCGCCCAGGCCCGCCAGGGCGTGCGCCTCGGCGAGCCGGTGCCGCGAGTTCCTGGCCTTGGTGAGCGCCTCGCGCAGCAGCGGGTCAGCCTCGGGCAGGCGCCCCTGGCGCAACCGGGCGACGCCGAGCCCCTGCAGCCCGAACGACTCGCCGATGCTGTCGCCGATCTCGTGCACGATGGTCAGCGACTCCTCGAACGACCCGGCCGCCAGCGCGAACGCGCCCGCCTGCAGGTGAACGGTGCCCATCCGGTGGAGGATCTGCGAGGTCGTCCGCCGGCTGCCGCTGCTGTTGGCGCGGACCAGCGCCTCGGCGAGCAGCACCCGCGCCTTGTCCAGGTCGCCGCAGTCCGACAGGATCGCGGCGATGTTGTCCAGCGTGTGCGCGGCCGCCACCTGCTCCCCGATCTCGGTGAAGATGGCCTGCGCCCGCTCCAGGTAGGTCATGGCCTCGTCCAGCCGGCCGCGCATGCGGTCGAGGAAGGCCAGGTTGCGCATGGCCCTGGCGATCTGCAGCAGGTCGCCGGTCTGCTCGAACAGGCGCAGCGCGGCCTCGTAGTCGCACCAGGCGTCGTCGAAGCGCTGCTCGGTCTGCGCCAGCGAGCCGCGCATGCACAGCATCGCCGCCTGGCCGAGCTGGTGTCCGCTGGCGCGGGCGGCCTCGAAGGCGACCTCCTGGGCCTCGCGCCAGTCGTCCAGGTAGACGCGCAGCTCGAAGAACGACTCGGCGTTCATCGCCAGGCGCCAGCACAGCTCGGCGAACCCCGCCTGCGCCGCCTGCCTGATGCCCGCCAGGAGGATGGGACGTTCCCGCTCGAACCAGGCGATCGGCTCGTCGACCAGCCGCTCGACCAGGTCCGCCGGCAGCGGCGAGCTGACCTCGGAGATGGTGTGCGGGCTCGCGAGCGGGCCGTACTCGCGGATGCGGGCGGCCTCGGTCAGGCGCAGCATGGAGGTGACCACGCGTTCGAGCGCGGCCGTGCGCTCGGCCGGCGCCTCCTCTGCGGCCAGGCGCTCGCGGGCGTACACGCGGATGAGGTCGTGCAGGCGGTAGCGGACGTTGATGCCGGGGCCGGTGGTCATGGGCTCGACGAGCTGGGCGTCGGCCAGCTCGTCCAGGAGGTCCTGCGCGTGGGTGAGCGGCTGGGCCAGCAGGGCGGCGCTGATCCAGGCGGAGAAGCTGTGCGCGTCGAGGATGGCCAGCCGCCGGAAGAGCACGCGGGCGCGCTCGGTGATGGCCTCGTACGTCAGCGACAGGCTGACCCTGATCCCGAGGTCGCCGTGCTTGAGCTCGTCGAGCCGGTGGGCTTCGTCCCTGAGCCGGTCGACGAGGTGCTCCACGCTCCAGTGGGGACGGGCGGCCATCCGCGCGCCCGCGATGCGCAGCGCGAGGGGGAGATAGCAGCACAGCTCGGCGAGCCGCGCGGCCGACTCCGGCTCGGCCCACACCCGCTCGGCGCCGGCGATGCGGGCGAGCAGGTCGACCGACTGGGTCGCGTCGAACAGGTCGACGTCGATCTGCGTGGCGCCGGCCAGGCCGCCGAGCCGGCTGCGGCTGGTGACGATCACCGCCGAGTCGGGGTTCCCCGGCAGCAGCGGCAGCACCTGGCTCTCGGAAGCGGCGTCGTCGAGCACCACCAGCACCGTACGGTCGGCCAGCAGCATGCGGTACATCTCGGCCCGCTCGTCCAGGCTCTCCGGCAGGGCCGTGCCGGACACGCCGAGCGCGCGCAGGAAGCGGTCGAGCACCTGCATGGGGCTCACCGGGCGGGAGACGGCGCCGTGCAGGTGGGCGAAGAGCTGGCCGTCGGGGAAGTGCTCGGCGACGCTGTGGGCGGCGTGGACGGCGATGGTGCTCTTGCCGATGCCCGCCTTGCCGGCGATGGCCACGATGGGCACGGCGAACCGGGCGGCGCCCTCAAGGGGCACGGTGAGGCGTTGGTTGATGTCGTCGATCTGCTTCTGGCGGCCGATGAAGTCGGCGATGCCGGCGGGCAGCATGCGCGGGACGACGGACGCGGGGGCCTGCGGCTGCGGGGCGGGCTCCGGCGGCGCCTGGGGCGCGGACAGGCTGTCGTCGGACTTGAGTATGGCGGCTTCGAGCTGCTGTAATCGCTCGCTGGGCTCGATGCCGAGCTCGTCCACGAACCGGCGCCTGGCCTCGCGGTAGACCTGGAGGGCGTCGGCCTGCCGGCCCGAGCGGTAGAGCGCGGTCATGAGCTGGGCGAGGAGGCCCTCGCGCAGCGGGTGCTCGGACACGAGCCGGGTGAGCTCGCCGACCAGCTCGTGGTGGCGGCCGAGTTCGAGTTCGAGCTGGACGCAGTCCTCGTGCGCGGAGACGTGGTCCTCGTGCAGCCGCCGCGCGATCGACGTCAGCAGCCTGCTTTCGAGGCCGTCGAGGGCGGAGCCGCGCCAGAGCGCGAGCGCCTCGCGGTAGTGGTCGATGCCCTGCTCGTAGCCGCGGGCGTCGCGGGCCTTGCGCGCCTTGGCGACGAGGGCCTCGAAGCGTTGGGCGTCGATCGAGCCGGTCGCCCCCCGTAAGGCGTATCCCTGCCGGGTCGTGACGATCATTTCGGCGTCGCCGTAGGCGCTGAAGAGGCGCCTCAGCGCGGAGATGCAGATCTGCACCTGCGCGCGCGAAGTGGCGGGCGGGTCGTCGTCGTAGATGGCCTCGACGATGCGATCGATGGTGACCGAATGACCGGCGTTCAAAATCAGCATGGCCAGGACGATCTGCTGCCGTGTCCCGCCCAGTTCCAGGCGTCGTCCGCCTGCGGTGACTTCTAAAGCCCCCAGTACCCGGAATTCCAACCAGACTCTCCTCGCAGAGAAATCACGACCCTTACCTACACATCACTCTCCTTAGCCCCCGTGATGCAGCGGACGTTGATTACGGCGCGGACCGCCGAGCGGCCGGTATTGCCGGTCACGGGATGACCGGCATGAAGGTATGTCCTTGATCCAAACAATGGGGACACCGCAAGCATCCGGTGCGCCATATGGATGATTGGGTGGATACTGCGTGTGGATCCTACAGCTCAGCGCGGACGGTTACCAGCCGAGCGTCCACCAGCACGAATAGGCCGGGGACGGTTGTCCCCGGCCGAATTCGCCAGTTCAACGGAGCAGGCTATCGGCCCCACGGATAGTCCAGCATAGGGGAGCCCCACGGATAGTCATCCGTGCCCTCTCCGTCCTGCAGACCCCACGGATAGTCGCCGGCGCTCTCGTCCTGCACACCCCAGGGATAGTCGTCGGCGACGGACGCGTCCTGTACGCCCCAAGGATAGTCGAGCATCGTGTTCGCGGTTTCAGCCCGGACCGTTCTGACCGTCGTGTCCGCGTACGCGGCCGAGCTCGTGGCGAGCGTGGCGCCGACGCCGGCGAAGGCGCCGAGGGCGATGACGATCGCGATGCGGATCCGGGCGGGCTTGCCGTTGCCGGCGAGGCTCCGGTCGTTGGCAATGCCCTCGCGCTCGTTAATGCTCCCGTTGTTGTCAAGGCTCATCGCGACCTTGTTGTCAAGGCTCATCGTGTTCTACCTCCGTGTCAGTCCGCGGCATTTCTCGCGGCTGGCACAGACGCTCACAGCGGCCGCCATCCACCCCATATCGGCGTTCTTTTGGAATGCCATCGCGGCACGTCGAATGGGGGTTGCCGGCATCTTCCCGATCGAATGCGGCGGCGCCCGCCATCGCCGCTATCGTCCGGCGATAGCGGCTCGATAGTGGTTGAAATGTGTGACGATAGCGGGCCGCGCGAATCTGCTTGTGAGCCCGGGCGGCACGTACGTGACGGCGGAGTCGCCCGGGTGGCCACGATCCACGGGCGCGGACGTCGCCCCAGGCAGATGAGGTGAGATGGGACTCGCTGTACAGGCACAGGACGGGGTCTACGGTCGACCGGCCGCCAGCGTGGACGTGCGACTGGAACACGCCGACAACGGGCTGTGGGTCCTTGACGGCACCGCGGAAACCGATGACGACGGACTCGTCAGCGATTGGCACGGCCGCAGTCTCGAACGCGGGTTGTACCGGATCGTCCTGTCGAGTGACCGCTATTTCGGAGGGCTTGGACTCAGTGCTGCTTATCCCGAAATAGTCGTCATGTTCCGGATGCTCGACGAGGTCAGTTCGTATCACATTCAGGTGTTGCTTTCACCGCACACCTATTCGGCCTATTTTGGCTCGCTCAGCTGAACGAGGCGCACTATGAAGATCAGCCGTTACCCGACACCGATGCCGGCACCGACCCCCACGCCACCCGGCGGCCGGGCGTGCCCGGACACCACGCGCCGCGCGTGGCCGGACGCCACGATCACCGCGCCCCCGCGCTGGCTCTCGACCGACCTGCGCGACGGCAACCAGGCGCTCGTGCGGCCGATGGACCCAGAACGCAAGCACGTCCTGTTCGACCTCCTGGTGGACCTGGGCTACAAGGAGATCGAGATCGGCTTCCCCGCCGCCAGCCAGGACGACCACGACTTCGTCCGGCTCCTCATCGAGCAGGACCGCATCCCCGACGGCGTGTGCGTGTCGGTGCTGACGCAGGCGCGCGACGAGCTGATCGAGCGTACGGTGCGGAGCCTGCGCGGGGCGCCCAGGGCCACGCTGCACCTCTACAACTCCACCTCGCCGGTGATCCGCCGGCTGGTGTTCGGGATGAGCCGCGACGAGTGCAAGGACCTCGCCGTCCACGGCACGCGGGTGGTCATGAAATATGCGGACAAGACGCTGGACGGCTGCGACCTCCGCTTCCAGTACTCTCCCGAGCACTTCAACGAGACCGAACCGGACTTCGCCCTGGAGGTCTGCGAGGCCGTCATGGACGTCTGGCAGCCGGGGCCCGGCCGTCCGATCACCCTCAACTTCCCGACGACGGTCGAGCGCACGACGCCCAACGTCTTCGCCGACCAGATCGAGTGGATGCACCGCAACCTGTCCCGCCGCGAGCACGTGTGCCTGTCGGTGCACCCGCACAACGACCGCGGCACCGGCGTGGCCGCCGCGGAGCTGGCCCTGCTGGCCGGGGCGCAGCGCGTCGAGGGCTGCCTGTTCGGCAACGGCGAGCGGGCCGGCAACGTCTGCCTGGTCACGCTCGGGCTCAACCTGGCCACCCGCGGCATCGACCCCGGCATCGACTTCTCCGACCTCGACCGGATCCGCCGCACCGTCGAGCGCTGCACCGGCCTGCCCGTCGCGCCGCGCCACCCGTACGGCGGCGACCTGGTGTACACCGCGTTCTCGGGGGCGCACCAGGACGCGATCAAGAAGGGTCTCGACGCCATGGACAGGACGGCCGGCCGCACCGGGTCCGAGCCGTCGGAGCAGCCGTGGGCGGTCCCGTACCTCCCGATCGACCCGAAGGACGTCGGCCGCACCTCCGAGGCCGTCATCCGGGTCAACAGCCAGTCCGGCAAGGGCGGGGCGGCGTACGTGCTGAGCTCCCGGTACGGGCTCAACCTGCCGCGGGACCTGCAGATCGAGTTCGCGCAGGTCGTGCAGGCCCTGGCGGACGCCGAGCGCGGCGAGATCGCGCCCGCCCGGCTCAAGAAGCTCTTCGAGGCCGAGTACGCCGTCCGCCCCGCCCCGCCGCCCGACGCCGCCGGCACGGTCGCCACACTTCACCTCGACGGCCCCGCCGACCCGCCGGCGGTCGCGGCCGCCCGCGCCGCGCTCACCCGTCACGGCGTCACGATCCGCCTGGTCAACCACGCGGACGCGGCCCGCCGCGGGCCCGCCGACCGCGGCGCGGTGGTCTACGCGCAGTGCGCCATCGGCGGCGAGACGGTGTGGGGCGCGGGGATCGAGCGCGACCTCGTCGCCGCCGCGCTGGCGGCCGTCGGCTCGGCGGTCGAGCGAGCCCGGCTGAAGGGGCTGCTCCCCCCGGCCGGCGCGGCGTCGGCCGCCGGGCGAAGAGGCCAGACCAGCGCCCAGCGGAGCGAGACCGGCGCCCGGCGGAGCGAGACCAGCGCCCGGCGCGGCGAGACCAGCGCCCGGCAGAGCCAGAACGGCGCGCGGCGTGACGCGCCGAGGCGATGACCATGACCCGTATCCGGCAGCAGAAGAGACGACCATGGGATTGATCGAACGCCAGGAGGAGCTGTCCTGCCTGGAATCGCTCCTCGCCAACGCGATCATGGGCAGGGGCCGCATCGCCCTCGTCGGCGGCCCCGTCGCGACGGGCAAGACCGCGCTGCTGCGGGCCGTCGCCGAGCAGGCCATCGACCTGGGCGCGCTGTCGGTCACCGCGGCCGGCTCGCGCATGGAGCAGGACCTGCCGCTCGGCCTGCTGCGCCAGCTCGTCCAGGACGCGCCGCTGGTCCAGGACGAGCGCGAGCGGGCCGAGGCACTGCTGGAGGAGGGCGTCGCGGCGGCGCGGACCGACGTCGACCGGCTGATCGACGCCCAGGTCGTGCACGCGCTGTGCACCGTGCTGCTCGACCTGTCCGAGCGGTACCCGCTGATGATCGTCGTCGACGACGTGCACCACGCCGACCGGGCCTCCCTGCTGTGCCTGGCCTATCTGGCCCGGCGGGTCAGGAACGCGCGCATCGTCGCCGTGTTCGCCCACGACGAGCGGGTGCACCCGGCCGACGCGCAGTTCGAGACCGACCTGCTGCGCCTGCCGCACTGCCGCCGCCTGCGGCTCACGCCGCTGTCGCGCAGCGGGGTGGCCGCGGTCGTGGCGGCCAGGGCCGGGCTCGCCGCCGTCGGACGGTTCACCGAGGAGTGGCACGCCGTCAGCGGCGGCAACCCGATGCTGGCCCGCGCGCTGGCCGAGGACTACCTCGACCACGTGCACACCGCCGGCGAGCCGCCCGCCAAGCTCGTGGCCGGCGACCGGTTCTGCCAGGCCGTGCGGTCGTTCCTGCGGCGCGGGGACCCGCGGACGGCGCGGGTGGCGTACGGGCTGGCCGTGCTCGGCGAGGCCCAGGGGCTCGAACAGCTGCTCGACCTGCCCGCCATCGACGTCGGCAGGGAACTGCTCGCGATCGGGTCCGCCGGGCTGCTGGCCGGCGGCCGGTTCCGGCACGAGGCCGTCCGGTCGGCCGTCCTGGCGGGGATGGACCCGCCCGAGCGGATGAACCTCTACCGGCGGGCCGCCGAGCTCGCCTACGCCCGCGGGATGCCGCCGTCCGTGGTCGCCGGCCACCTCGTCCAGGGCGCCAGGGTCGAGGCGCCGTGGGTGGTGCCCACGCTGGAGGAGGCCGCCATGAGCGCGCTGCGCGACGGCGAGGTGGAGACCGCGGTGGCGTACCTGAGGCTGGCCTGGCGCGAGTGCGCGGACGAGCGACACCGCTCGAAGATCATGACCATGCTGGTGCGGGCCGAGTGGCGGATCAACCCGGCCGCTCCCGCCGGGCACCTGGCCGAGCTGGCCGAGGCCATGCACAAGGGCCGGCTCGGCGGCGGCGACGCGATCGTGCTGGCCCGGGCACTGCTGTGGCACGGCCGCTTCGAGGACGCCCGCGACGTGCTCGACCACCTCAAGGAGGCGGCCGGCGCCGCCGACCACGAGACGATCGCCGAGCTCGTCGTCGCCCAGCTCTGGCTGCGCGTCACCCACCCGCCCCTGATCGCCCATGTCCGCTACCCCGGCCGGGACAACGCCCTGGCCAGCATGGTGTCCGTGGCCGTCAGCCGGCGGCTGGAGTCCACGCTCGCCCTCGCCGAGGTGCTCACCCGCGGGCCGCGCGACGACGGTCTCAACGCCGTCGAGCGCATCCTGGAGGACTCCCGCCTCGACGAGATGTCGATGGACACCGTGGAGAACGCCCTGCTCGCCCTCGCGTACGCGGGCCGCTGCGAGCGGGCCGCACCCTTGTGCGACATGTTCGCCGCCGAGGCCTCCACCCGGCGGGCGCCGAGCCGGCAGGCCCGGCTGGCCGCCATCCGCGCCGAGATAGCCGTCCGCCAGGGCGACATGCCCGCCGCCGAGCACCACGCCAGGATCGCCCTCGACACGATCCCGATGAGCAGCTGGGGCGTGGCCATCGGCGGGCCGCTGGCCAGCCTGATCATCGCGCGGACCGCCATGGGCAAGCACGACGCCGTACGCGAGCACCTCGACCGGCCCGTCCCCGAGGCGATGTTCCAGACCAGGTACGGCCTGCACTACCTGTACGCCCGGGGCCGCTACAGCCTGGCGAGCGAGTGCTTCCCGCTGGCGCTGATGGACTTCCGGCGGTGCGGCGAGCTCATGGTCGCCTGGGGGCTGGACACGCCCGGGCTGATCCCGTGGCGGGCCGACGCGGCCGAGACCCGGCTGCGCATGGGTCAGCCCGAGGAGGCCGCCCGGCTCATCGGCGCCCTGCAGGCCGCCTGCGGGCCGGAGGCGCACCGGGCCAAGGGCATCGGGCTGCGGCTGCAGGCCGCCACCGCCGAGCCGGGACGCCGGCCGGCGCTGCTCCGGCAGTCGACCGAGTACCTGCAACTCGCCGGGGACAAGTACGAGCTGGCCAGGGCGCTGTTCGACCTCGTCGAGGCGTACGACGCGCTCGGCGACCATCGGCGGGCCCGTACGATCGCGGGGCGGGCGCGGGCGGCGGCCAGGGAGTGCCGGGCCACGCCCATGGTCAGCGCGCTGAGCCGGGCCGAGGACGCAGGGGCGGCGCCGGCGCCGCTGCCGAGCCGGCTGATCGCCGAGCTGAGCAGCGCGGAACGCCGGGTGGCCGCGCTCGCCGCCGCCGGCTACGCCAACCGGGAGATCGCCGCCCGGCTGTACATCACCGTCAGCACCGTGGAGCAGCACCTGACCCGCACCTACCGCAAGCTGAACATCAGCCGCCGGGCGGATCTGCCGCTGGTGGTCGAGTTCGGCGACCACTCCCAGACCTGACCGCTCATCCCGTCACATCGCATGATCTCTTCGCATCGCGCGATCCCGTCGCATCGCATTCAGGGAGTTGTGCCCGCGGCGGCGCGGGGTCGACCGTCGATGGCATGGAACTGACCGTCGTACGGGGCCACGCGACCCCGGAGGAACTCGAGGCCGTCCGCGCCGCCCTCCTCCAACGCCTCCCCGCCCCCACCCCGCCCCCCTGGTCCGATCCCACCCCCCAGCTCCGGCGCCCCCTGCGGCCCGCCGCGAGCCCCGACGCCTGGCGCCTGTCCGCCTGGACGACCTGACCCCCTCACCTCTCGACGAACGGCCACGGAAAGGGACTTGTCGGCCGCCGGGACGGCCGCGCGGTCGCGCGCCCCGACGCGCTGGTCCGAGGGTGGTTTTGTGGGTGGTTGCTCTTTCGGGGGATGGCGCAATCTGCGACATGTCTGGCGATCGTGGGAGACGCATTCTGAAGGGGCACGCCAAGCGGGAGGTCCGACGTGAACGCGACGGCGACCTCTCGTCGCGGGCCCGTTCCCCTTCCTGCCCCGGGACGTCCGGCCGCCGGCCAGGAGGGAGATCGTCTCCGGCACCCGGCCGCGTCCCGGCCCTGAGCATCCTGAGCGGAGTTGACATGTCCACACTTCTCGGTTCGCTGCGCCGGCTGGCGCTGGCGCCGTCCCTGACCGACGTGACGTTCGCCGGGCGCGGTTTCGCGGTGACCCCGTCGGCGCTGACCGAGCGGCTTGAGGCCATCCCGCAGTCGGTGGTCGTCGGCTTCGAGTGGGGGATCGACGCCCGCGACCAGTGGGAGGTCGAGCGGCGGCTGGCCATGGTGGACGCCGAGCTGCGCGGCTTCGCGTACGAGGGCGCGACGATGGCCTTCACCGTGCTCGACGCCATGGCCGGCGGGCGCGGGCACCGTACCCGTGACCTGCTGCTCGGCCCGGGGCAGCCGCACATCTTCCTGGCCTACATCGGCATCGGGTTCGCCATGTCGCGGCTGCCGCGGCCGCTGTGGAAGAAGGTGCTGCCCGACCTGGACGGGACGCCGTACCACCCGACGATGAGCTGGCTCGCGGTCGACGGGTACGGCTTCGACCTGGCCTACTTCCACACCCGGCGGTGGGTGGGCGAGCAGCGGGTGCCGACGGCGTACCCGTGGCAGGGGGACGCGGGCTACTTCCCGCGGGCGGTGGACCAGGGGATCGGCCGGGCGCTGTGGTTCGTCCACGGCGGGCAGGTGGCCGGCGTGTCCGCCGCGGTGCGGGCGTTCGCCGGGCACCGGCAGGCGGACCTGTGGAGCGGCGTCGGCCTGGCCGCGACGTTCGCCGGGGGCTGCCCGGCCGGGGCGCTGGCCGCGCTGCGCGAGGAGGCGGGGGAGAACCGGGGCGAGCTGGCGCAGGGCTCGGTGTTCGCGGTCAAGGCCCGCCATTACGCGGGTTGCGTTCCCGAGCACAGCGCGGCGGCCGTGTCGGTGCTCGCCGGCCTTTCCACGGCGGCCGCCGTCGCGCTCGCCGACGACACCGCGGTGCGCCCCGGAGAATCCGCCCGCGGGCCCGGTTACGAACTGTGGCGGCGCCGGGTGGCCGGGCATTTCTCGGGCGCCCCGGAAAAGACGAATCGCTGAAAACCCGCGCCCGGCCGGCCGGGGGTTTTCGCTGCCCGGAAACGGCTTTCCGCTGAGCAAACCCGGAGTTGTCGGACCGTCGGGCGGCGTGTGTCAATGGGGAGAGATTAATCAGCCCATTGAGCCGTGGAGGATGAATTGGCCGGCGCACTGCGGTCATTGAGGCGAAGAATTCTGACCCCGGATATCGCGGAAACGCGTCTGGAAAAGCGCGGCTTCCGGGTGAAGGACGCGGCGTCCAAGGAATTGCTGGAGACCATCGGTGAGATGTTCCTCGCCGGCTACGCCCGCGCCGTGGAGGCGCGCACGCCCGCCGAGGCCGGGGAGCGGCTGGAGGAGATCCCGCCGCGGTTCCGCGGTTTCGCCTACGAGGGCGCCGGCATGGGCCTGGCCGTTCTGGACGGTTTCGCGCTCGGCGGCCCGCGGCGCGTCACCGCCCTGCTGGACGGCCGCGGCGCGGTCCACAACTACCTGATCTACGTGGGGATCGGGTGGGCCATGGCGCGCCTGCCCCGGTTCCTGTGGCCGCGGAGCGGCACGCTGGACCCGCTGCTGCTGTGGCTCGTCCACGACGGCTACGGGTTCCACCAGGCGTATTTCCACACCGACCGGTACGTGCACCGGCAGGCGCGCGACCGCTTCCCCTGGCCGGCCGGCCAGGAGGCGTACGCCGCGCGGGCCGTGGACCAGGGCGTCGGCCGGGCCCTGTGGTTCGTCGGCGGCACGGACGTGGACCAGGTCGTGACGCTCGTCGAGCGCTTCGCCCCGGAGCGCCGCGCCGATCTCTACAGCGGCGCCGGGCTGGCCGCGACGTACGCGGGCGGCGCCACGGAAGGCGAGCTGGCGCGGCTGCGCGACCTGGCGGGGGCGCACCGCCCGCAGCTGGCCCAGGGGAGCGTGTTCGCGGCCGAGGCGAGGATCCGCGCGGGGCTGCTCGTCCCGCACACCGAGCTGGCCGTCAGGACCCTCTGCGGCACCACGGCGGAGCAGGCGGCGCAGATCAGCCGCGCGGCCCGCCCCAGCACGACGGCGACCGGCGCGACGCCCGCCTACGAGGTGTGGCGGCGCCGCGTCGCCGACGAATTCGTTTCCCTTGGAGGTGTTACCGCATGAGCGAGCTCGTCTGCAGGCTCATGGGGCCCGCGAAGGAGGTCTCATGAGCACGGTAGCCGCGTGGCTGCGCAGGCAACTGGCGGGAGTCGTCGCCCTTCTGGTGATGGTCGTCCTGTTCGCGGCCGGCCGCCCGACCTTCGCGTCCGACGCGGAGAAGGCGGAACTGGCCGGCGCGTACGGGTTCACGCCGATGAGCATCGCCCTGCCCGGGGGCGGGAAGCAGCAGACCACCCGCCCGGTGAACCAGGCGTACGAGCACATCGACGCCTGGATCTCCTCGGTCGGCGCCGCGATCGCGATGAACGACCTGGACGGCAACGGCAGGGACGACGACCTGGTCGTCGTCGACACCCGGAGCGACCAGGTGGTCGTCACCCCCGCGCCGGGCGCCTTCGAGCGGTACGAGCCGTTCGCGCTGTCGTTCGGCGGCCTGCCGATCAACGAGGCCATGGCGCCCATGGGCGCCGTGCCCGCCGACCTCAACGAGGACGGCCGGACGGACCTGCTCGTCTACTGGTGGGGTCGCACCCCGACGCTGCACCTGCGGCGCGCGGACGTGACCGGGCTGAGCGCGACCGCGTACGAGGCCGTCGAGCTGGTGCCCAACCGCGGCGGGCCCGCCTACACCGGCGAGCTGTGGAACAGCAACGTCGCCACCGTCGCCGACTTCGACGGCGACGGCCACGCGGACGTCTTCGTCGGCAACTACTTCCCCGACGGCAGCCCCATCCTGGACGCCACCAGGAACGGCGGGGTCGAGATGAACGACTCGCTGTCGAACGCCATCAACGGCGGTCGCGACTACTTCTTCCGCTGGACGGCAGGCACCGCGGGCCCGCACCCGTCGGCGTCGTTCGCCAAGCTCGACGACGTGCTGCCGGTCGCCGTCTCCAGAGGCTGGGAGCTGGGCGCCACCTCCGTCGACCTCGACGGCGACCGGCTGCCCGAGCTGCTGCTGAACAACGACTTCGGCCACGACCACCTGCTCTACAACACCTCGAAGCCGGGGAAGATCTCCTTCACCCGCGCGGCCGGCCTGCCCGCGCCTGACGTGCCCAAGTCCAAGACGCTCGGCAACGACTCCTTCAAGGGCATGGGCTCCGACGCCGGCGACCTCAACCACGACGGCCTGTACGACTTCTTCG
>DASUCK010000362.1:0-3404 GCA_036276095.1 Nonomuraea sp.
CGTCCTCGGCATGGACGGCACCCTGTTGAGCTGCGAGCTCACCGACATCGCGTGCGTCGTCGGCGGCCGCCCCCTGTGCCGCGACGGCTGAGGCGGACCCTACCGGGTCAGGAACTTCGTGAGCCCGTCGGCCAGCGACACGGCCATGCGCTGCCGGAACGCCGGATCGGACATCTTGGCGGCGTCGCCGGGATTGCGCATGTTGCCGCACTCGACGAACACCGCCGGCCGCTTCGACAGGTTGAGCCCGCCCAGGTCGGTACGGGTCTCCAGCCCGTTCTCGGCGATGTAGTCGGCGTACGGCAGGCCGGTGCCCTCGCGGTAGGAGGCCCTGATGTCGAGCCCGAGCCGGCGGGACGGCTCCACCACGTCGTCGTTGTGGCCCGGCAGCGGCCCCGGCATGATCACGTGGAACCCGTGCCCGCCGGGCGCGGCGCCGTCGCCGTGGATGGACAGCACGGCGTCCGCCCTGGCGTCGTTGCCGATGGCGGCCCGCTCGGTGACGCACGGGCCCACGCCCTTGTCGTCGGGCCGGGTGAGCACGACCTTGGCGCCCCTGCGCTCCAGGATCGGTCGGAGCCGGCCGGCGACGTCCCAGGTGAAGGCGTGCTCCTGGTAGCCGGAACCGGTCTGGGTGCCGGTGGTGTTGCAGGGCTTGCGGCCGGTGATGACGTCGACCAGGCGGTTGATCTCCTCCGGGTGGGCGGCGTTGCCGCCGTTGTGCCCCGGGTCGAGCACCACGGTCTTCCCGGCCAGCGCCCGCGCGGTGGGCGACCGCTCAGGCGCGGCGGCCGCGGGCGGGGGCGCCGCCGGGTCAGCCGCCTGGCGCATGGCGGGTGCGGGACCGCCGCCGCACGCGGCGCACAACGCGGCCAGCGCGGTGAGTGTCACGAGATACGCCCGCATGCTCCCGACCGTACCGGCCCCGCGGCGCCACGCTCAACACCTTCCTGACCTGCGGTTTCATGTCGAGGCCCGCCGGAGCGCGACGGGGCCGCCGAGGGCGGCCGGCCGGCGGGGCGGCGGGCGATTCCGGATATCCGACGTGCGCGGACCCCGTGCCGATGGAGGCGCCGGCGCCTTCCTCCCCAGGCACGCAGAGTGACATCACCGCTTCGCATCGCAGTTGTCACCCCCGTTCTGGGCCTTAACGGAATAAATGTCGATAAGTCAATAAGCAAATGGGCCTACCCCGATGCAGGCGTTTCTTGATAGAAATGCCCGCTGGTGGCTCTACGCCGCCCCCAAAACCAGGCCATCCTCCAAAGCGATAGTGAGCGGACCGATTCAAGGTGCTTGCCGATGATTTCTTCCTCGTCGCCTGGGACACGACCGGCTCCGGCAAGCCCCGCATGCACCTCCAGGGAATCGCGCTGGGACTGGCCGGAGCCCTGATCGCGGAGCTGGTTCTGGCCCGGCGGGTGGCCGTGCGCGGAGTGCGCCTCGGCGTGGCCGATCCCCAGCGGGTCGAGGATCCGGTGGCCGATGCCGTACTGTCCGAAATACGCAATTCACCGCACCATACCGACGTGCGCACGTGGCTGGCGTACCTCGCGCAGCGGTCGCTCGCCGACGTCAGCGGCCGGCTGGAGGCGGACGGCCTGCTCCAGCGCGAAACCGGGAAACTGCTCAGGCGCAAACAGCCCCGCTATTTCTCCAACGATTTCAGCCGGGCCGTGTGGCCGGCGACGCGGCTGCGGCTCGCCCTGGTCAAGTACCGTCCGCTGGACCCGCGGGACATGGCGCTCGCGACGCTCGTGGACGCGTGCGACCTCACCGGCATCGTCCTCGACGACGCGGCCGACCGGCGGGCGGCCCGCACGTACCTCGCCACGCTGCTGGCCGCGATGCCCCAGCCGCTCAGCGACCTGAGCCGCCAGGTCAGGGCGGCCGTGGGCGACGCCGTGCTGACGTACCGCATCTGAGCATGACGGCGTGGAAAGCCTGAGCGGAAGACCTGAACAGAACCCCCCGGGAAGGAATGCGATGCCTGCTGCCAAAACCGCCGGACCCGACACGATCTCCGGTGCCCTCGCCGCCGACCGGCTCGGCGCGCCCTCGGTCGTCTACTTCGTCCTGTCCGCGGCGGCGCCGCTCACCGTCGTCGCCGGGGTGATCACCACCGCGTACGCGGTCACCGGCATCACCGGCCTGCCGATCGCGTTCCTGGTCGTGGGGGTCGTGCTGGCGGTGTTCGCCGTCGGGTACGTGGCGATGGCCCGCCACATGGCCAACGCGGGCGCCTTCTACACGTACGTCACCCGTGGGCTCGGCCGGCCCAGCGGGATCGCGGCCGCGTGGGTGGCGCTGGTGGCGTACAACGCGCTGCAGGTCGGCCTGTACGGCGCGTTCGGCGCGGCGGCCCCCCCGCTGATCGAGCGCTGGTTCGGCGTGGCGCCGCCCTGGTGGCTGGTGTCACTGGTGGCCTGGGCGCTGGTGGCGGCGCTGGGCATGATGCGGGTCGACGTCAACGGCCGGCTGCTGGCGATCCTGCTCACCGCCGAGGTGGCGGTCATCCTGCTGTTCGACGTCGCCGACCTGATCAACCCGGGCCCGGCCGGACTGTCCACGGAGGCGCTGTCGCCCGCCGCGATGCTCGATCCGGGCGTGGGCGCGCTGCTGGTGATCGCGACGCTGGGATTCGTCGGGTTCGAGTCGTCGGTGGTGTTCTCGGAGGAGAGCCGGGAGCCCCGGCGTACGGTGCCGCTGGCGACGTACTCGGCCGTGGCGATCATCGCCTTCCTGTACGCGCTGTCGTCCTGGGCGATGACGGTCGCCACCGGCCCCGGTGACATCGTGTCCACGGCGCGGCGCGACCAGGCCGACACCATCTTCGTGCTGGCCACGCAGCACCTCGGCGCGACGGTGGTGGACATCGCCAGGGTGCTCTTCGTGACCAGCGTGTTCGCCGCCATGATCTCCTTCCACAACACCACCGCCCGCTACTTCTTCGCGCTCGGGCGCGAGCGCGTGCTGCCGGCCGTCTTCGGCCGCACGCGGGCCCGCAGCGGCGCCCCCAAGGCGGGGTCGATCACGCAGAGCGTGCTGGGGCTGGCCGTCATCGCGGTCTACGCGGTGCTCGGGCTCGACCCGCTGGTGCAGCTGTTCTTCTACGGCGGCACGTTCGGCGGCCTCGGCGTGCTGTTGCTGATCTTCGTGACGGCCGTCGCGATCATCGTCTTCTTCGCCCGCGAGCCCAGCGGGGAGACGCTCGCGCGGCGCCTGGTCGCGCCCGTTCCGGCCGCGGTCGCGCTGGGCGTGATGCTGTGGCTCGCGCTGAGCAACTACGCGACCCTGCTGGGCGTGCCCGAGGGCGACCCGCTGGCCTGGATCCTGCCGGCGGTGTACGCCGTAGCCGCCGCCGTGGGCGTCGCGTGGGCACTCGTGCTGCGGTCCGGGCAGCC
>DASUCK010000363.1:0-2377 GCA_036276095.1 Nonomuraea sp.
GCATGGCCAGCCCCAGCAGCAGCCGGCCCGGCGTGATCGTCGCCTCGGTGAACGGCCGGCTCACCAGCAGCACCGGCACGACCGCGATCAGCATGACGATGACCGTCGCGAGGATCGGCCCGGCGAAGCGCGGGAACGGTCCGGCGGGCAGCGTCCGCAGGTACGGGTTCCACGGCGGCTCGCGGTCCTGGGAGACCGTGGCGCTGAGCGAGATGAGCGCGTTCGACATCGCGCCGAAGACCATCAGCGAGCCGGTGGCCGTCGTCGCGCCCAGCGGATCATCGCCCGCGAACGGCACCACGAACGCCAGCATCGAGACGGCCGGGAAGAACGAGCTGGCCAGCAGGCCGATCGGCACCCTGATCTGCTCGGTGATCAGGTAGCGGGTGTGGGCCAGGGCCAGGCTAGGCATGGGCGCCCTCCGTCGAGGTGATGGCGAGGAAGGCCTCCTCCAGGGTCGTCGGCCTGATCTCCAGGCCGGAGGCGGTAGAGCGCCAGCACCTCGCCGTAGCGGCGGCCGGCCTCGACCGCTCGGGCGAGGACCGTCACGCTTTCCCTCCAGCGTTGTCCAGCAGGGCGCGGATCGCCTTGGCGTAGTCCTCGAAGGCCAGCCGCCCGCGCCTGGTGGGCGCCACGTACGTGACCGGGGTGCGGCCCTTGTGGGTCTTGGTGATGCGCACGTACTGAGCCTCCTCCAGCTTGGTGAGGTGGACCGACAGGTTGCCGGCCGTCATGCCGAGCATGTCCTTCAACGCCGGGAAGGCGATCTCGTCGCGTTCGCCCAGCGCGTTGAGCGTGGCGACCACCCGCAGGCGGGCCTGCGCGTGGATCGCCGGGTCGAGCTCGGGGACGGCGCCGTCCCCGCTCATCGGCATCTCCTGAGCCAGAGCCCGGCCGCGATCTGCCCGCCGCCGAGCAGCACCGCCGCGAGCAGCGCGTGCCAGCCCGGCCCCAGGATCATGATCAGCAGCGGGTCGCCGCGCAGGCGCCGGGTCGCGGCGGCTCGAACTCAAGAGGTGACGCGGGATCCCGTGTCACCCCCTGGTCAGAACCTCGGACTCCCACAGGTCGCGGTAGTAGCCCGGCACGGCCACGAGCTCGTCGTGGCGGCCGCGCTGGACCACCCGGCCCTCCTCCAGCACCACGATCTCGTCGACCGTCTCCAGGCCCTTGAGCCGGTGGGTCACCAGCAGCGTCGTGCGGTCCCGGGTGACGTCGAGCAGGTCGCCCATCAGCCGGTCGGCGGTCTCCTCGTCGAGCGCCTCGGCGGGCTCGTCCAGCAGCAGCACCGGGGGGTCGTACAGGAGCGCCCTGGCCAGCGCGAGCCGCTGCAACTGGCCGCCGGAGACCGTCCTGCCGTCCTCGCCCAGCTCGGCGTCCCAGCCGGTCCGCCCGACCCACTCCTCCAGCCGGGCCTCGCGGACGGCCCGCCGCAGCCGGTCGTCGCCGGCCTCCGGCCCGGCCAGGCGCAGGTTGTCGCGGAGGGTGGCACGGAAGATGTACGGGTCCTGGGTGAGGCCCGTCATCATGGCCCGCACGTCGTCGCCGGCCAGCTCCCTGACGTCCACGCCGTTGACCCTGACGGCCCCCGACTCCGGCTCCACCAGCCGCATCAGCGCGGCCAGCAACGTGCTCTTGCCGGCCCCGCTGGGCCCGACGATCGCGACCCGCCGGCCGGGCGTGAGCCGCAGCGACACCCCGTCCAGCGCCGGCCGCCCGGGCGGCTCCCCGGAGCTCTCCGGAGCCCGGGGGTCGTGGCGGACCACGAGGTCGTCGATCTCGACGGTCAATGGGCCCCCGGGCCGGGGCGCGGGAGCGGCCGGTTCGGTGACGGAGGGAGCGCTCGCGCGGACCTCGCGCAGGCGGCCGAGCGCCGCCGTGATGCCCGCCATCCGCTCGCCGGCCGCCGCCAGCGGCAGCACCGGCTCGAACGACACCAGGGCGGTCAGGGCGAGCACGGCCGTGCCGACCGTCCCGGCGCCCGCCCCCTGGGCGAGCAGCACGATCGCGGCCACGGTCAAGCCCTGCACCAGCGTGCCCCCGGCCAGGGCGGCGGCGTGGACGTGGGCCTGGCGGCGTTCGAGCGCGGCCAGCGCCTCGTCGGCGGCCAGCGCGTCGGCCAGGGCGCGGCCGTCGGCACCGTACGCGGCCAGGTCGGCCGAGCCGTGCACCAGGTCGGCCACCCGCCCCGCGAGCGTCGCCCGCGCCGGGGCGACCCTGGCCGCCCAGCGGCGGGCGGCTGCGGCCGTGCCGGCGGGCAGCAGCACTCCGGCCACGACCAGCCCCGCCACCAGCACCAGGGCCGACACCGGCAGGATGGCCAGGCCGATGGCGGCGGCCGCCAGCCCGGCGATGCCGGCCGCCGCCGCGGGCAGCA
>DASUCK010000364.1:0-22552 GCA_036276095.1 Nonomuraea sp.
GGTTGCGGGTGACCTGCGAGCGCGTCCGGCCTCGTCGTGCCTTCATCGCCCGTGACGATCGCCAGGAAAGGTCCCCCAAATGACCTGGCGCCGCCCTGTTCCGGCCCGTTCCCCCGAGCAGACAATCGTCGCGAACGACACGAAGGAGGCGGCATGGGTCACTGGGGATCGCGTTTCGCGAGGACGGGCGTCGTGCTGGGCATGGCCGGCGTCCTGGGCACGGCGGTCGCGCTGTTGTCGAGCACGGCATCGAGCGCGAGCGTCGCCGTCACGTGCACCAACGGGCCGCCGCCGAGTGGCAGCTACCTGAAATACGCCGAGTACTACAACCCCGGAGCGTGCCTCAAATGCACGTCCGCGGGTGCCTTCCACGAGTCGACCGGCAGGTACCGCGCCTACTGCAGGAACATCTACAACTCCGCCGGCACGCTCCACCGGGTGGACCTGTACCTCTACTGCTATGCGTGCCGGAGCGCGGAGCTGACCCGCGTCGAGCGCGTCAAGGCGTAGCGGCCGACGGCGGCGCGGACTCGGGGATGCCGGCTCAGGGAATGTCGGCGCGCCAGGCGAGGATGCGGCCGTAGCAGGACTGGCCGTACACGTGCAGGCTCCCGCGGATCACCGTGGCGGCGACGGAGCGTACCGGGCGGGCGAACGCGCCGAGGACGGCGAGGCGGCGTCGAGAGGCGACGTCCCACAGCGCCACCACGCCGTCCTCGGTCCCGGTCACCAGCAGCAGCCGGTCGCCGTGCTCGACCAGGCACAGGCAGGTGACGGTGGAGGCGTGCGGCACCTGCTCCCGGCGCTCCCCGGCGGCGTCCACGAGGTGCACGGACGTCCCGCTGCCGACGGCGAGTACGTCCCGGGCGGCGACGCGGCCCATGGCCAGGCCCGCGCCGGTGTCGTCCACGTCGAGCGCGTGGAGCCGGTCGCCGGTCAGCGGGTTCCACAGGCTCACGGCGTTCTCGCGGCGGGTGGCCAGCACCGGCTGATCGGCTGCCCTGCCGAAGACGCTCTCGCTCATCCGGAACCCGAACCACTCCGGCAGGACGGCCACGCGTTCCCGGCTGGCCGGGTCCCACACCTCGACGCCGGCCGCGAGCAGCGTCCGGCCGCCGGCCTCGCCGAAGGCCAGGGCCGTGGGCGGCGCCTGGCCCACGCGGCCGAAGGTGGGCAGGCCCGCCGTGCCGTTCTCACGCGGGACTCCTGGAGTCGCCGTCAGCGGCTGCCACAGCATGGTGCCGTCGGCGCAGCCGCTGGTCGCGAGGTACGGGCGGCCGGACACGTCGCCGGCGGCCAGCGCCTGGCAGCAGTGGTCGTACGGCTCAGGCTCGCAGTCGTGGTTGTCGCCGCTCTGGCCGCAGCCCACGGTGCCGAGGCTCGCTCCGCCGGCCGCGTCCAGCAGGAGCACGGTGCCGCTGCGCGTGCCGGCCGCGAGGACGGGTGCGCCCTGCGCCGAGGTGAACAGCGCCAGCCCCGACCCGCCGTGACCGGTGCGCCGGTGCTCGTGCGGCGTCTGGGCGTCCCAGAGCTGCACGGTGCCGTCGAGGCCGGCCGTGGCCAGGTGGAGGCGCCCCCGCAGGTCGCCGAACGCGGCGGCGGTGATCAGGTGGGTGTCGGCGTCCAGGTCGATGTCCGCGCCCCGGCTGAGGTGCATGATGTGGGCGCCGGCCGGGGGTTCCCACGCGACGCGGAGGTCGGTGCGGTTGGCCACCAGCATGACGTCGCCGCCGGGCCGGGTCGTCATGGTCACCGGCCCCTGGTGGAGGTCGAACTCCTGGGCGCGGGTCTGGTGGCCGAGGTCGGCCGGCTCCAGGTAGGTCACCCTGCGGGTCTCCTCCTCGAAGTCCCGCTGGTCGAGCTGGACCACCACCACGCCGATCTCGGGCCGCCCGCCGGACGCGCTGACGAGCAGCGGCGGCGCGAACCCGCCCGACAGCCACGGGCCGCTCTCGTCCCGGCTCGGTTCGGCCGTTCCCAGGCGCTCGCCGGTGGCCACGTCCCACACGTACAGCCTGTGGGCGCTCAGGGCGGCCAGCACCGCCCGCCCGGCCGGCTCGGCCACCGCCAGATCGAGCATGGCGTTGCCCTGGTCCGCGCGCAGCGTGCGCACGAGCTCGCCGGTGACGGGATCCAGCAGGTCGACGCGGCCCTCGTGGGACCACCCGGCGCGCACGTCGTCGTGGCCGATCGCCACGGCGAGCAGCGGCCGCCCGCCCCGCGCCGGCACGAAGGCCAGGGCCGCCGGGTGGCCGGGGGACGTCCTGCGGGTGAAGCCGCGGGCCGCGGTGAGCGGGTCCCAGGTTCGGATCGTGCCGCCGGCGTCGCCGCAGGCCAGCACCGGACGGCCGTCCGCCACGCCGAACGCCAGCGAGCGGATGCTCGTCCGGGGCCCCCGCAGATCCGGACCCGACTGGTCGGACGCGTCGCGAAGCCGTACCACGCGGTCGTCCCCGCCGCTGGCCACGAACGTGCGGCCGGCGAACTCGCCCACCGCCACCGCCCGCACCGGGCCATCGTGCCGGGCCAGGCGCACGTGGAAGGCCGTCGGCCGTTCGCCGGCCTCCCACGCCACAGCCCAGGCTCCCGGCTCAGCCGCGGCCAGGGCCGCCAGGGCCGCCAGGGCCGCCGGCTCCTCGGCCGCGGCGGTCGCGCGCAGGAACTCCACGCGTTCGGGGCCGGGCAGGGCGAGCAGCCACGGGAACGCCCGGCGCACGGCCCGCAGCAGGGCGGGCGGCCACGACCCGCCGAGCGCGCCGCGTAACAGCGCCGGCCCGTCCTCGTCCAGCAGCGCGCGCAACGAGGTGAGATCCGACGCCATTGCCGCTCCGGCTCCTCTCGCCTTCGACGTGCCGCCGACCTGGGCGGGGCCGTCGAGGTCGATCGGCCCCGCCGGCCCCGGTCAGTCCAGCAGCGGTGACCACTCGGAGTACGTCCTCTTGACGTCCCCCACCTGCTGGTAGCCGACGCACCAGACGCGATCGACGATCCAGATGTAGATGTGGGCGTAGTCGCCACCCGAATTGGCGCCCTGCAGCAGCTGCCAGCTGTTGTCGCCGGGCTGGAACTGCGCGAACGACGCCCCGTGCGGGTTGTGCCCGACCACCCAGATCTCGCCCTTGCGGCTGATGGCGACGCTGTTGATGGAGGCGTCCGCGGAGACGTACGACGAGGGCACCGGGACGGCCTGCCACGCCGTGCCGGTGTACCGGAGCACCGCGGACCTGCGGGTGATGCTGCCGTCCGCGGCACGCCAGCGCTTCTCACCGGTGGCCATCACCGTGCCGTCCTGGCCGACGGCGACGGCGGACAGCGTCAGGCCGACGTCGCCGTCGTTGGGCGCGGGGACACGGCTCCAGGCGGAGCCGTTCCAGCGCAGGACGTACGGTTCCACCGTGGGCCCGGCGACCGCGCTGGAGGTGTGCCCGACGGCCCAGGCCTCGGTGGCCGACCGCACCGCCACGGCCGACAGCACGGTGTCGCCCGTCGACGGCTCGGGAACCGGTACCACGGTCCACGCCGTGCCGTCCCAATGCAGGACCACGGGCCTGGTCCGGCCCAGCAGGCGTGCCTCGCCGATCGCCCACACGTCGTCGGACCCGGAGGCGGCCACCGCCTTGAGGCGGTGTGGCGTGTCCGGGCCGCCCACGGCGGGGCTCGGCACGGTCTGCCAGCCTCCGGTGCGCCAGCGCAGGATCAGCGCCGCCTCGTCGTCGCCGGCCATCGTGCCGGCATGTCCCACCGCCCACGCGTCACCGGGCGCGATCGACACGACACTCGTCAGCTCCACCCGGTCCTTGCCGGCCGGCACCGGCACGGACAACGTGTGCCATCCGTAGCCGTGCCAGTGGAGGGAGAGGGGTCTGACGGGGCCTCCGGGATGGGTCTCGTACCTGCCGACCGCCCAGAAGTCGGTTTCCGAACTGCCCGACACGGAGAGCAGTTCGTTGCTGCCCGTGCCGGGGTTCGGCGTGGGCAGGACCGCCCATTCGCCGGTGTCGGCGGCGGCGGGCGTGGCCGCGATCAGGCTCTGGCCGCCCATGGCGGCGAGCGCCGCCATGGTGATGAAGGAACGTCTGTTCTGGTGCACGTGCCCGACCTCGATTCCTCTGCGCCAAGCTCTGGCAGTGAATGAGGCGACCGGCGAGCGAGCGCGCCAGCCGCACTGACCCCGCAAGTCTTGGGGCGACGCCGGTACGGGGCCCAGGTCAAACACCGGACACTCGTCGGCTACTTACCGGACACGAACGCATCGGCCGACCACGACATGGGCGGACGGCGGCCGTGGAACCCGGTAGGGCAAGGGCTACGAACCCGCCCGCGTGCACGTTCCCACGTTGTCACGCCACCCGGTGCACGCCTTGTACAGGGGCGGTGGCCGCCTGGGCTGACGTCGAGCCAAGCAGCGCCACGGTCAGGGTACCGGCTGCCAGGGCGCTGACCCCGGCCATCCGAACCCCGAGCTGCACGGCTGCTTTCATGGTTCCATCATTCTGTTCGCGTACGTCTTGCCCGGGCACCCTCTCATGCCGCGGCTTCATCTTGGCTTCATCCCCGCCGGAAGCGCGCCGAAGGCCTGGTCGCCACGCGGGCGCGCCCCCGGCGTCGGTGCCGGTCAGGCCATGCCCGAGGGCGTCGGGCCGGCGTCCCACGACAGGCCGTCCAGCTTGCGCCGCACCTCCTCGGCGTCGGGATGCGCCAGCTCCTCCAGGGCGGCGAGGGCCTGACGCCACACCTTCGCGGCGGCCCGGGGATCGTTGTCGACGTGGTGGACGTCGCCGAGCCGGCTGAGCGCGATGGCGTTGCCGTAGTGGTCGCCCAGCGCGCGGTACAGGTTCGCCGACTGCACGTAGCAGTGCGCGGCCTCGTCCGCGTGGCCGAGCATGAGGTGGATGTGGCCGAGGCTGTCCCAGGTGGCCGCCTGCTGGCGTCGCTCGTCGGTCCGCCGCAGGCGATCGAGGGCGTTGGTGCAGTAGAACAGCGCCCGCTTGTGGTCGCCCAGCATGGCGTACGCCCACCCGACGGCGTTGAGCGAGCTTCCCACGCCCTCCTCGTGGCCTACCGCACGGTACAGCTTGAGCGCCCGCCAGCCGTGCTCCAGCGCCTCGGCGTACTTGCCCAGCCGGGCGGCCGGATAGGTGAACGTGCGGTGCACGGTGGCCTCGCCGAGGGGGTCGCCCAGCCGGTGGTAGATGTCGATGGCCGGCAGGCACAGCTCGCAGGCCTCCTCGTGGGCGCCCAGCTTGGCGTTGGCCCGGGCGAGCATGTGCAGGGCCCGGGCCTCCGTCGCGAGGTCGCCGGTGCGGCGGGCCGCCTCCAGCGCCGACCACTCCGTGATCGCCCAGTCGAGCCAGTGGCCGCTGCGGTCGAAATAGTCGGCGAGGACGCAGGCGATCTGGCTGACCAGGCTGTCATGCCCGTTGTCGATGGCCTGGGCGACGAGGGCGAGAAGCGTCCGGTGCTCGTCGCGGAACCACTCCATCGCCTCCTCGTACCCGGCGATCGGCTGGGGAGCGACGCCTTCGGGGAGCGGATCGATCTGGACCGCGCTCTGCGGGAGCCTGGTCAGGTGCCGCGACGCCGCCAGGCCGGTGTGGACGTAGTGGCCGATGACGCGGCGCTCCAGATTCTGGCGCTCCGAGCCCGACTCCTGGGTCTCGACCAGCTCGGCGGCGTACGCCCGCACGAGGTCGTGCTGCAGGTACCGGCCGGGGGCGGGCTCGGAGACCAGGTGCGCGCGGCGCAGCTCGGCCATGAGCGCACGCGTCCGGCGGATCGGCAGACCGGACAGGCTGGCGGCCGCCGGCAGGCCGATGTCCTTGGCCGGATGCACGCCGAGGAGCCGGAACAGGCAGGCGGCGTCGTCGCTGAGGGTCCGGTACGACCAGGAGAAGACGGCGCGGACGTCGGCGAACGCGTCCTCTCCTGACAGCGCGTCGAGCCGCTCGTTGGTGGCGCGCAGCTCCGCGGCGAGCGCGTCGAGGCCGAAGCTCTGGTGGATCGACGCGCGGGCCGCCACGATGGTCAGCGCGAGCGGCAGCCCGGAGCACAGGGCGGCGATCTCGTCGACGGCGAGCGGATCGGCCTCGACCCGCGCGGCCCCGAGCTGCTGGGCCAGCAGCAGCCGGGCGTCCTCGTCGGGCAGCGGGTCGAGGACCACCGGTCTCGCGCCTGCCACGACCAGGCCGGACAACTGGTTGCGGCTGGTCACGATGACCAGGCAGGGCCCGGCGCCCGGGAGCAGGGGCCGGACCTGTGCGGCCCCGCGGGCGTTGTCGAGCAGGATCAGCAGCCGCTTCCCGTGCATCGTGCTGCGCAGCAGGGCCGCCTGCGCGTCGGGATCGAGGGGGATGCTCCGCGAGGCCACGCCGAACGCCTGCAGGAAGCCCCTGATCACCATGGACGGTTCGAGGGGCTCCTCGGAGGCCTCGAACCCGCGCAGATCCACGTACAGCTGGCCGTCGGGGAAGCGGTCCACGACCTGGTGCGCCCAGTGCATGGCCAGCGCCGTCTTCCCGACGCCGGCGCACCCGACGATGACCACCACCCTGGGAGCGAACCGCGCGGCCGGTTCGCCCTCGTCGAGCGCTGCGTCCAGGGCGGACAGCGCGTCGTCCCGGCCGACGAAGGTCGCCGGGCCGAGTGGGAGCTGCCTGGGGATGGCGGTCGGGGTGAGCGACTCCCCAGCGGCCGCCTCGGCCGGTTCGCCCGCGGCCCGCGCCGCGGCGATCAGCCGCGCCTCCTCCATGCTGTCCAGCTGCAGCGCCTTGGCCAGCAGGGACAGCGACACCATGCGCGGCCGGTGCCACGACTGGTGTTCCAGCCGGCGGATGGTGCGGACGTTCAGGCCGGTCCGCGCCGCCAGTTGTTCCTGTGTCAGCATCGCCCGCTCCCGCCAGGCGCGCAGCAACTCTCCCAGGTCGGCCGAGCTGTCGTCGGCGCCGTCGCGCGCTCCCAGAGGTATCAGCTCCTCGTCCTCACATGCTCACTGCCGGTACAGAAAGCCGGCATGTGCACAGTGTCCCCTCTGGGGCGAAGAATTTCACATGAAACGGGCAGTCGGGGCGACGATCGGGGCCAGCCTGCCGGTGGTTCGGGTGGCGGGCCGAACCGACCCGCGGCATGCCGCGTATCCCCATGTATGCGCGCCCTTTCGGCAGCCGTCGGGCCGCTCCTCCGGGCTCCCCGCCGCACGTCCCGGATGCCGCCGGCGGAGACCACGGCCTGACGGAGGCACCATGAGCCTGACGGAGGCACCATGAGAGCGTCGGAGCGGACCTGGACCGGCGTGTCGGCGATCGCCGCGGGCCTGGTGGCGATGGCCGTCGCGACGCGGTTCGGCGGCGCGGCGGAGCCGGAGATCGCCGGCCTGCCCACCGCCGGGCCGCTCACCGCGTGGGGACTGCCGCTGGTCCGGTTCTGCTCCCACCTGTGCGCGGTCGCCACCGTGGGGACGCTGCTCGCGGCCACCGTCCTGGCCCCGCCCGCCGCGCCGGAGAAGGCGGCCTGCCTGCGCGCGGCCGGCCGATGGGCGGCCGGCTGGGCGGCCACCGGCCTCCTGAGCTACCTGCTGACCGTGTCGGACATCGCCGCCCGGCCCGTCACGGACCTGCTCGCCGCCCCCGGCGACCTGGCGGTGGGCCTGTCCGTCCCGCAGGCGCGGGCCTCGCTCCTGGTCGGGGCCGTGGCCGCCGCCGTGGGTCTGGCCGCGCGGCTGCCGCGCCGCCCGCCCGCGTGGATCCCGCTCCTGGTCGCCACGTCCGGACTGCTGCCGCCCGCCTTCGTCGGTCACGCGTCCTCCGCCGCCGATCACGACATCGCGCTGTCGGCCCTGATCGCGCATCTGGTGGCGGTGTCGTGGTGGGTGGGCGGACTGGGCGCGCTGCTCGTCCACTTCCGCCGGTCCGACCGCCTGAGCCTGGTGCTGCCCCGGTTCAGCGGGATCGCCCTGTGCTGCTTTCTCGCGGTGGCCCTCTCGGGCGTGGCCGCCGCCTGGACGCGGCTGGAGACCGTGGCGGAGCTGTGGCGCAGCGAGTACGGCCGGCTCCTGCTGGCCAAGGTGGCCGTGCTCGGCGTCCTCGCCCTGTTCGGGCGGGCGCACCGGCGCCGTACGGTCGCGCACGTCGCCGACCGGAGCGTGCGTCGCCTGTTCGTCCGGCTGGCGCTGGGCGAGGTGATCGTGATGGCCGTGGCGATGGGCCTGGCCGTCGCCCTGTCCCGCACCCCGCCGCCGGTGCCGGGGGGCGGCGGCGCGGGCCACGACTTCCGCGTGCTGGAGTACGACCTGGCCCCGTTCACGCCGGGCGCGCTGCTCGGCGAGGTCCGCCTCGACCCGCTGGTCCTGCTGCTCCTCGCGCTGCCCGCGGCCGGCTACCTGATCGGGGTGCGCCGGGCCGGCCCCTGGCCGCTCGGCCGCACGCTCGCCTGGTGCGCGGGGCTGGCGCTGATGGCGTTCGTCCTGCTCGGCGGCGTCGGCGGCTACGCGCGCGCGATGTTCCCCGTCCATGCCGCGCAGCACGTCGCGCTCGCCGTCGTCGCGCCGCTCCTGCTCTGCCTCGGCGCCCCGCTCACCCTCGCCGCCAGGGCGGCTCCCCGGCACGTCGATCTCGCCGCCCGGCTCATGGGGGCGCCGACGGCCCTGGTCGTCCTGCCGGTCGCGTACCTGGTGGCCTTCCCGCTGCTGTACCGAACCGGGTGGCTTTCCTGGTCCCTGTCGGCGCACGTGCCGCATCTGGTCACCGAGCTGCTCTTCGTCAGCGGCGCGCTGCTGGTCTTCTGGATGCTGGCGGGCGTGGATCCGCTGCCGAGCCGGATCACCCCGGCCGTACGCGCGGGGCTGCTGGGCGCCGTGGCGGTGGTGCACCTGGCCGTGGGGCTCTTCCTGCTGCTCGGTCCACCGGTCGCGGCCGAGTGGTTCGTCGTCGCGGCACCGCAGGGAGCGCCGGACCTCTACGGCGGTCAGCGGCTGGCCGGAGCCGTGTACGTGCTCGTCCCGCCGGTGCCGCTGCTGCTGCTGGGCGTACGGCTGGCGCGTTCGCGGCGGCCACCGGCGGCCGATTCCGTCAGGTCGCGGTGGCGACCGGTCCGGGCCCGGGAAGGCGTCGGCGGCGGCCCACCTGCCTGATCGCCGCGGCGGCCGGGCGGGCACAGGCCTGCTCTGTCCCCATCGTCGTGCCATCGTGCCTGTCGTGCAAATATGCACAACGCGCATCTTCGTGGGTAGGGTGGCGGCCGGACCCCGTCGGTGACGGGCAGCGGCCGCTGCGCTGCCAGGGAAGAGGATAAGGCGGACCGGATGGCCGCCGCGGCCGGCGCCGGACGCCTCGCTCCGCAGGTCGCCGGTCTGGACCGGCCGGGAACGGCCGGCGCCCGGCCGGCCACGAGCGAGCCGTGCGCGGGCGGGCGACGCGACGGTCAGTCCTGACCGGGGCCGGTGCAGCCCTCGTTCGCGAGGCCAGCCGGTTTCGGAGCGCCCGGCATCGTCACCGCATGCCCTGGCGATGTCCCAAGGGCCGGGCGGTACGGGCGGGGAGCGAGGCGGGCGCCTGGGGGACGGCCGCCCGCCTCGCTACCGGATCCACTCGGCCGCCGTCAGCCCTCGGACGGACGGAGCGGGCGGTCGGCGTCGCGGGCGGGCGCCCGCTTGGCCTGCGCCGGGGCGGGGTCGCCGGTGAGCGCGACCGTCATGACGGCGTGCGCGGCACCGTGCGTGAGCTCCAGGATCACCTGGTTGTTGACGTTGGTGATCGTGTCGCAGGACTTGTGGTAGCACGGGTCGTACGGCTGCCCCGCGACGCCGCCGAAGAGCGCCGCCTCGGCCGCGGTCTTGATGCCCTCGCCGCCGCTGAACAGGCCGCCCGTCGGGATGCCGGCGTCGAAGAAGGGCACGTAGTCGGAGCGGAAGTCGAAGACGGTCGGCGCCACCGGGAGCTTCTTCGTGCCGAAGTAGGAGGTGAAGATGCTCTCCAGCGTGCCCGATCCCTCCGGACCCGGCACGCCGAAGTCGGAGCCGTCGCCGTCGTAGACGAACCGGGCGAAGTTCGGCGAGCCGATCATGTCGAAGTTGAGGTTGGAGCTGATCGCGCCGAGCTGGGCGTCGGTCAGGTTGTCCACGTAGTGCTGCGAGCCCAGGCTGCCGAACTCCTCGGCGCCCCAGAACGCGAACCGCACCTTCTGCTGTGGCGTGATGTTGAGGGCCGCCATCTGCCGCGCGATCTCGACGAGCGCCGCCACCCCGGACCCGTTGTCGTTGACGCCGGGACCGGCGGCGACCGAGTCCAGGTGCGCGCCGACGACGAGGACGTCGCCGGGGTCGCCGCCCGGCGTGTCGGCGATGATGTTCGACGTCACCGCGTTGGAACGGAGCTCGGTCTTGGTGACCACCCGCGCCTCGGTGGGCCCGGCCTGCGTCGCGTTGTACAGCGCGGCCCCGTCGGCGTGGCTGAGCAGCACGACCGGGAGGTTCGCCGGGGCGAACAGGGTGCCGCCCACGAGGGCTTCGCGGCCCGGCTGGCCCTCGTTGAAGATGATCACCGCGTCGTAGCCCGCCGCCTCGGCGTTGGCGACCTTCGCGGCGTACCCGCAGGTGCCCCGCTGGATCAGCGCGATCTGCGGCTCGGCGCCGGCCGGCGTGAAGTCCTCCGGCTGGCAGCCGGAGTTCGAGGAGTTCGGCGTGGCGCCGGGCGGGACCACGATGTCGTTGGTGGGGACGACCCTGCCGGTGACGTCCCCGGTGTCGGAGAAGTCCATCGTCAGCGTCTGGTAGGTGACCTGGTTCGGCGACGTCTGGGTCAGCGTGGCGGGCGCGAGCTCGCGGTAGAACGGGAACGTGAAGCTCTGCTCGGTCACCTGGTAGCCGGCGTCCGCCAGGGTCTTCTTGACGTAGGCGGCCGAGGCGTCGTAGCCCGGCGTGCCGGAGGCCCGCGTGTTGCCGTTGGCGCTCGCGATCCGCTGCAGGGCGCGGGCGTGCCGGGTGACGCCGTCGAGCGTGATGGCGCGGCGGAGCGCGCCCGTGTCGACGGCGGCGGCCGTGGCCGACGTGGCGTCGGCGGTGGCGGGCTGCGCGGCGCTCATGGCTGCGGTGGCGGCCAGCAGCGGCGTCATCAGAGCCGCCACAAGGCTGGAGAAGCGGGGCAAAAGTCCCTCCTGGGGATCGGGGTTTCTCGGATGGGAGGAGGCGGTGACCGCGCACTTCACGCGGTCACGAGAGCGCCTCATGCGGTCTGGGGGACGTCTCACGCGGCCACGGAGACGTAGGTGGCGCCGCGCGGCGCGGCGCCGTCGCCGTACTCGACGACGCCCATGTACCTGGTGCGCGCGGTCAGCCCGGTCCAGGCGGCCGTGAGCTCCACCCGCCGGCCCGGCGTCACCGGGACGGAGGCCGGGGTCACGGTCAGGTTGCCGGCGGCCGCGGAACCGACCACGAAGGCGTGCACGCCCACGTCCTGCTCGGTCACGCCCGCGGCCGTGGCGTACTGGACGGCGTAGATGTCGTAGCGGCCGGCCGCGGTGGTCGTGAACGCCTCCTCGGCGGTGAGGCCGAGGCTGCGCCCGACGAGGGCGCCGTCGCGGTACACGTACAGGTCGAGGTCCGTGCCGGCCGGGACGTCGGCGTCGTAGGTGGCGAACCGGGCCACCTTGCCGCCCGCGGGGACGGTCACCGTGACCTTCCCGACGGCCGGCGACTCCGCCGGGTTGGCGCTGTCGAAGCTGGTCTGGGTGCCGACCAGGTGCTTGGTCGTCACCTGCGCGGGCGTGAGCCCCGAGACGGCGGACGTCAGCGTGCCGGAGTGGCCGGCGACCACCGTCAGGCCGGTGGTCCCGCTGGTCCCTTCGGCCCGGACCTCGGCCGGCGCGATGATCGGGACCGCGCGCAGCGCGATCGGGCTGCGCACGTCGTGGCCCTGCGAGTCGGTCCAGGTGAGCGAGCCGAACGACCAGGTGCGGTAGGTGGCGCCGGTGTGCGTGATCTCGACGGTGTAGCTCGCCGACCCGTCCGGGCGCACGGTGAGCGTCTCCGGCGTGACCTTGACCGTGTAGCCGGCCGGGACGTCGACCTTCGCCACGTACACGCCCATCTGCCCGGTCGTGTTGCGGACGGTCCTCGTCACGGTCTGCCGGCCGGCCAGGTCTCCGACGGCGATCGAGGGATAGTTGAGGTCGCTCGGGTCGATCGAGCCCAGCGCGGCGCAGTCCTCGCCGCCGAAGGTGATCTGCTGGCCGATGCCGCAGACGAACCGGGCCCAGTCACGCGGCCACGAGTCGTACACCAGGCCGGGATCGAACGCCCCGCCGGGACGGAGATGCCCGGCTCCGTAGTCCAGCGGGGTGGCGGCGGCGCCGTTCTGGCGGCCGATCGCCGCTCCGGTGCTGTCGGTCTGACCGGCGGCGGTCATGAGCGCGGACTTGATCATCATCGGCGTCCACGCCGGGTTCCGCTGCTTGACCAAGGCGGCCACGCCGGCGACGTGCGGGCTGGCCATCGACGTGCCGGAGAAGGAGGCGAAGCCGTTCCCGCCGTTGAACTCCGGCGCCACCGCGGCGATCACGTCGGAGCCCGGCGCCATGATGTCCGGCTTGAGCAGGTCCCCGCCGCCGGAGACGGCCGGACCCGCCGAGGAACTGGTCCACACCTGCGGGGCGCGGCGCATCTCCTTCACGGCCGCCGCCATCGACGCCGCGGGCGCGGCCGTGCCCGCGATGTACGCCCTGATCGCCGCCCCCTCGGCCGGCCCGACGTGCACGGTCGGCACGAAGTGCACGTCGGCGTCGATCGTGGCGGCCGTCGGGTTGTAGAGGATCATGCCGACGCCGCCGGCCTCCTTGACGACGCGGCTCTTGTCGGTGCGGGCGTTGTCCCCGCGGGCGCACAGCACGATCGCGCCCAACACCTTGGCCGGGTCGAGCGTCCCCGGCTTGCAGAGCGTGGCGTCGGCGACCGGCGATCCGGGCGCCGGCACGGCCGCCGCGTCCACCAGGGCGGTCCGCGGCAGCGCGCCGCCGGAGCCGGCCGAGGTGTAGCTGGTGCCGTTACCCAGGGTGACCGACTTGACGATCGCGCGGCCGTGGGTGCCCGCCGCCGTCGCGGTGACCCACGGCGAGTTGTGCGCGACCGTGCCCGCGCCGGGGCCGCTGTTGCCGGCCGAGGTCGCCACGAAGACGCCGGCCGCGGCCGCGCTGTAGAGGGCGAGCTCGATCGGGCTGGTCACCGTGTCGCGGGAACCCGCGACCGACAGGTTGAGGACGTCGACCCCGTCGGCGACCGCGTCCTCGATCCCCTTGATCTGCTCCAGGATGCCGCAGCCCCCGGTGACCAGGTTGGTGTCCATCCAGCACGCCTTGTACATCGCCAGCCGCGCCGCCGGGGCCATGCCGCTGATCGTGCCGACGTTCACGCCGTTGATGACGGCCTCGACGCCGTGGTTGCCGGCCGCCGTGCTCGCGACGTGCGAGCCGTGCCCGTGGTAGTCGCGCGGCGACCGGTACTCCACGTCGGGGGTCGGCTTGCCGAAGTTGTACCAGCGGGCGCCGATGAGCTTGTTGTTGCAGGTGACTGGCGCCTCCTCGGCCGGCGCGCATTCGCCGGACCATTTCTTGGCGATGATGCCGGCGTCCGGGCGCGGCTCGGGCAGCGGCGCGAAGCTCGGGTTGCCGGGCGAGATGCCGGTGTCGACCACGCCGACGATCACTCCCTCGCCGGCGCGGGAGTGGCCGCCGAACTGCCGCGCCCAGGTCCCGTCCGGGCCGGTCATGCCGAGGAAGGACGGTGTGTCGGTGGTGTCGAGCGGGTGGTACTCCTGCTTCCAGATCCCGCGTACGCCGGGGGTGCGGGCGAGCTTGGCGACCTCGGAGCCGGTCAGCCGGACCCCGGCGCCGTTGAGCACGACGTCGTACTCGGCGACGGTCTTCGCGCGGCCGAGCCCGGCCGCGCCGAGTGCCTTCGTCCGTTCGGCGCGCAGGTGGTCGCGGTAGGCCACGTACTGCCGGGAGGTGCGGTCGAGCCGGGCGCCCGGCGCGGGCCGGGTCGCGTCGATGCCACTGACGCCGCCGGCGTACGTCGCGAGCGGGGGATCGTCGAACTGCACCAGGTAGAGGGCAGCCTGGGACGCCTGGGACCCTTGGTACTGCTGGGATGCGGCGTGCGCGGGAACGTCACCCGCGATCGCGTAGGCGGTGAGGGCCGTTACGGCGACCGCCGCCGGCAGCGGGCGGCGGGATCGCGTGCGGTGGGTCGGGCTGTGGAGCCCGCGTCGTGACCCGCCTGGTAACCACAAAGGGGACCGACCTCCATGACTGAGCGTGACGAGATTTTTGACGAGCTCCGGAAATCTAGCCACTTACGGTTTCACGTCCGCTTCACGGCGAGCGAAACCGCTGCCCAGCAGCACCGCGCCACAGGGCCCCGCCGCGCCACAACCGGGGCTCAGCGGGGCTCAGCGGGCCTCAGGAGAACAGCTTGACGACTTCCGTCACCTCGTCGGCCTTGACGCACTCCCCGTTGGGATTGACGGCCCCGAACTCCTGGACCTCCTGGCAGTTCCAGGTCGCTCCGCCGACGTTGATCACGGTGGGGACTTCCCCGTCGGACGTGGCGGCCTTCTGCAGGTAGGCGGCGCCGACGTCCATGGCGGTGCCGCAGGCGGTGTTCTGGTCCTTCGTGCTGGCCGCGGTGACGCTCAGGCCGACGTTCCCGCATTCGTACTCCCGCGCGGGCTGCGGGGCGGGGGCGGCGGCCGCGGTGGCGAAGGCGGTGGCCAGCCCCACGACGATGAACGGCTGCATGGAGATCATCGGAGTTCCTCCGGTGTCCGGTTCGAGCGTTCCTCTCCAGGGTCCCCGGTCGGCCGGCGACTAAGGTCAGGAGCAGGGCAAAGGCGGGCATGGAACTGTTCACCGGTGCGGCGGTCCCAAAGGAGGTGGTGGCGTACGCCACCGGCACGGCTACCCGATGGCGGCGAGGAAGTCGAGGGCGCGGCGGGTGAGCAGCGCGGTGGCGCCGGCGTCGTACGACGGCAGGCTGCTGTCGGCGAAGAGGTGCCGGTCGCCCGGGTAGAGGAACAGCTCGCCGTGTTCGGCCGAGGCGAGGAGGGCGCGGGCGGCGTCGAGGTCTCCCTCGCCGGCGAAGACCGGGTCGGCGTCCATGCCGTGGACCTGCACCGGCAGGTCAGCCGGCCACGAGTCCCCGAACTCGGTGACCGGCACGCACGACTCGAAGAGCAGCGCGCCGCGCGCGCCCGGCCGGGTCTGCGCGAGCTTCTGGGTCGGCAGGACGCCGAGCGAGAAGCCGGCGTACACCAGCGCGCCGGGCAGCGCGTCGGCGGCGCGCACGCCGCGCTCCAGGAGGGTGCCGAAGCCGACCTTCCCCGCGTGGTCCAGGCCGTCGCTCAGGGTGGCGAACGTGTGCCCGTCGAAGAGGTCCGGCGTGTGGACGGTGTGCCCGGCCTGGCGGAGCTCGTCGGCGAAGCCGAGGAACCCGGCGGTCTGGCCCTGGGCGTGGTGGAACAACAGGACCTCGGTCATGAGTGGCCCCTTCCGATGGCGTGCCGCTGAACGAACGAGAAATCTCGAATGATTGACAATGTTAGACTGATCGAACTATGCCGACCATACCTCCGGTTCCGGACTACGAGCTCGCCGGCACGATCGAGCTCACCACCCCTGACCAGGTACGCGCCATCAGCGACCCGCTGCGGACCACGATCCTCGGTCTCCTGCACGAGCGGGCCGCGACCGTGACGGAGCTGGCCGATGCCGTCAGGCGCCCCAAAGGCACGGTCGCGCACCACGTCAACGTCCTGGCCGAGGCCGGGCTGCTGCGCGTGGTCAGGACCCGGCGCGTGCGGGCCGTCGACGAGCGCTACTACGGCCGCACGGCCCGGATGTTCTACGTCGGCCTCGGTCCGTCCACCGGTGACGGCGGCCCGCTGCCGCTGGACTTCAACGACTTCGAGGTCGCCGCCAAGGAGTCCGCCGCGGCCTACCGGGCCCACCGACTGTGGGCGTTCATCCGGCACGCCCGGATCCCGCCGGAGCGGGCCACGGAGTTCTGGCACCGGATCAAGGACCTCGTGCAGGAGTTCGACCAGTTGCCCCGCTCCGGCGACACGACCTACGGGTTCGCCGTCGGCCTGTATCCCATGACCGACTATCCGACACTGCCGGCCGGGAAGGACTGACGCTCGCGGCTTGAACCGCGTGGGGCCGGCGTGGCCGGCGAGATGTCCGACACCGGCGACGTCCTGTAGTTGGACAACTTCGGACAAGCCTGGCAAACTCCCGAGACCGTGACGATGCCCTACCAGCCCCACGACCCGCGCCGGCAACCCGCCGGGCCGTACGCGCCGCCCGGCCACCACGCCCCGCGGCAGGTCCAGTACAACCTGGGGACGGCCAAGCTGAACAAGAAGTTCGGCGCGCTGGGCACGGTCGTCTGGGTCATCCTCGGGGTGGTCTTCGCCGGTGGCGCGATCGTGTCGGTGGTGGCGCAGAGCATCGTCCCGGTCGCGCTGGCCGTGATCGGGTGCGTCATGGCGGCGGTACGCCGGCTCGTCCGGCACCGGCGGACCTTCGTGATCGACAAGCGCGCGATGGGCACGATCACGATCGGCGACCAGGGCATCGCGATCGCGAACGTCCAGGGGCTGGCAAACTTCTTCCCCTGGCACGAGATCGACGCGATCGGCGTTCTCCGCTGGAAGGAGAACATCGCGTTCCGCAGCGGCTCGCCGCGGGTCGCCCAGCTGCTGCCTCCGCTGCGCCCGGGCGTGCCCGTATACCTGCCGATCTCCCTGATCTACGTCGAGGCGCCGAACGAGGAAGTGATCGGCGCGCTGCGCCACTTCGCCGGCCCCCGGTTCGTCGGCGCCGGCCTGGACAAGAACGCGCTGGGCGGCTAGCGCTAGCTAGCGGGCGGCTAGCTAGCGGGCCGGCATCGCCGGTCACGGCGGCGTTCCGGCGCCGCGGCAGCGCCGGCTGCGGCGGCGTTCCGGCATCGCGGCGGCACGGGCCTGGCGGCGGTATGGCGGGACCGTGGCACGGCATCGGGGGCCGCGGCAAGGGGCAAATCCCTCAAATCGATCTAGATAGATCTTAACCTGCCTTGAGCCACCAGATATCGGACGATCGATATGTTGGTTCTAGTGAATGTATCTGGAGGCCACGAGAGATGGACGCGCTCCGAACGACCCACATCATCCGACCCACCACCTGCGGGAGGTCTGTCATGAGCACCGCCGATCCCATCCACGTCCTTGACGTGAGCAGGCAGCCGGCGCCCGACCTTGGCCGCGTCGCCGCGGACGCCCCCTCTCCGGGGGCGGACCCTCCGCGTACGGCATCCTGGACGCTGCCGCACCACCCTGCCTCGACGTCCGCCGCCCGCAAGCTGCTCCGCGCTCAGATGCTAGCCTGGCAGGCTGAGCATGAGGCCGCCGAGCTGCTGGTCAGCGAGGTGATCACCAACGCGCTACGCCACGCGCCGGGGCCGATCCGGCTCACCGTCTGGCTGGTCGAAGGGCTGCTGCGATGCGAGGTCGAGGACCGGAGCCCCGTGGTTCCGCAGCGACGGACGCCGCTCGAACACGAGGAGGGCGGCTACGGGCTGAGCCTCCTCGACTCGCTCGCCTGCTGCTGGGGCGCGATCGCCACCCCGGTGGGCAAGGCGGTGTGGTTCGAGCTCCCGTCCGCCGAGGCCAAGATCTGACAAAATCCCCGTTCTTATGCTTGACACATATCGATCGATCGATATTGTCAGGGCAGCGAAATACGGGAGGTCCCATGCACATTACCGGGACATGGCGGCGCGTCCGTCTGACGACCGCCGCGTGCGCCTGTCTGGTCGCCCTCACCTCATGCGGGGAAGCCGTCGACGGCACCTCCGGCGGCAAGACGCTGGTCGCGGCCAATTACGGTGGAGTCACCGGCAAGGCACTCAAGCAAGAGCTCGAAGATCCGTACACCCGCGCCACCGGCACGACGTTCCAGCAGGTCAACGTCGGCACCGGATTCGCGGCCAAGCTCCAGGCCCAGGCTCAGAGCCAGAACGTGAGCTGGGACGTCATCGAAGGTCTGGCCGGCGCCGACGCGGCGCAGCTGCACGACCTCGGCCTCCTGGAGCCGCTGCCCCAGAACACGAAAGCTCGCCTGGAGAAGGTGTCTCTGCCCGGCACGGTCACCGACTACGGGGTGGCCCTCCTCGAGACCGGCTACGTCATCGCCTGCAACACGGCCAAGGTGGCCAAGTGTCCGGCTGATCCGGCGCAGTTCTGGGACACCACCGCCTTCCCGGGCCGCCGGGCCCTCCCTGACAACGCCGCCGCCATGCTCGCCACCGCGCTGATCGCCGACGGCGTGAAAGCGGAGGACGTGTACCCGATCGACACCAAGCGGGCCTTCGCCAGCATGGCGCGGATCAAGCCGCAGGTCGCCGTCTGGACGACCAGCGGTGACCAGCAGATGCAGGTGATGCGCGACCAGCAGGTCGACATGTCGATCATGTGGAACGGTCGCGCCAAGGCGCTCATGGACCAAGGGGTCAAGTTGCGGCTCGAATGGTCCGGTTCGCTGGTCAACCCCAACTACATGGTGGTGGTCAAGGGCGGGCCGAACACGTCCGAAGCGATGCGTTACCTCGAATGGTACGCGACGCATCCCAAGGAGCAGGCGGGACTCGCCAAGCAACTCGCCTATGGAATGTCCAATGTCGATACGGCGCGGTACCTCACGGAGAGCGAGGCCGCGCTGCTGCCGGCCGCCCACGCCGACGACAACCAGGTACGGCTGGACCCCCAGTGGTGGGTGACCAACCGCAAAGCGGTCGAGCAACCCTGGCGAGAGCTGGTCGGCGGATGACCGGTCCGCTGAGCGCGCTGAGGGCCCGTCCCGGAGGAGGGTGGCAGGCCCAGTCCTCCACGGGCGTCGGCCTCCTGCTGGTGGCGCCCGCGCTGCTCCTGGTGATCGGCCTGGTCGCCTACCCGCTGGCCTCGCTCGTCATCGACACCGTACGGCCGGATGGCCGGGCCGCGCTGGGCGCGCTGCTGTCGGGTGACGCGTCGCGGCGGGCGCTCCTGCGCACGCTGTGGGTCAGCTTCGAGGTCACCGTGCTGGCGGTGGTTCTCGGGGCGTTCATGGCGTGGGCGCTGTGCACGGTCCGCGGGCGCCTGTGGCGGGTCGTGTTGTGGATCGCGGTCCTGGCGCCGTTCTGGATGAGCGTCGTCGTCAAGAACTACGCGTTCGTGCTGATCCTGCGCCAGGGCGGGCCGCTCAACCAGCTGCTCGTCACCCTGGGGCTGATGGACCCGGACCAGAGCCTGCTCTACACCGAGGGTTCGGTGGTCGTGGGCATGCTGTACGCGATGCTGCCGTACGCCGTGCTGCCGCTGTTCGCGACGTTCTCAGGTGTCGACCGCTCGCTCATCAGCGCGGCCGAGACCCTGGGGGCCGGCCGGGCGAGGGCCGTCGCCGGCATCGTGCTGCCGCTGGCCGCGCGGGGCATCATCGCGGCGACGACCCTGGTCTACGTCATCTGCCTCGGCTTCTACGTCACCCCGGTGGTGCTGGGCGGCCCCGGCACGCCGTTCGCCGCGACCCTGATAGGCAGCTACCTCTTCGAGTACTTCGACATGCCGGGCGCCAAGGCGTTCGCCCTGGTGATCCTGCTCGCCGCGCTGGCCGCCGTGGTCGCCGGTCAGGCGATCGCCCGGATGCTCCCGTCGGGAGACCCGACATGAGCCGGCTCGGCACCCTCGCGTTCCGCGCCCTCGTGGCGCTGACGGCGCTGTTCCTGCTGGCGCCGGCGCTGGTCGTCGTGGCGATGTCCTTCTCCGAGACCTCCTACCTGTCCTTCCCCCCGCAGGGGCTCGGCCTGCGGCAGTACCGATCGCTGCTGACGTCCGACGTGTGGGGCGTGGTGACGGTGCGGTCGCTCGTGGTCGCCCTGCCCGTGGCGCTGCTGGCCGTCGGCGCGGCCACCCTGCTGGTGGTCGGGCTCGAACGCACCCGCCTGCCGTACAAGAACGTGCTCGTGGCGGCCAGCACGCTGCCCATGCTGGTGCCGGGGGTCGCCCTGGCGGTCGCCGTCTACGGCCTGCTGGCCTCGCTGCGGGCGCTGGACACGTACACGGGGATCATCCTCGCGCACACGGTGATCACGCTGCCGCTGGCGGTGCTGATCCTCTGGCCGGCCATCCGGGCGATCTCCAGAGACCTGGAGCTGGCCGCCATGACGCTCGGCGCCGGGCGTGCGCGCGCCTGGTGGGACACCACCGTGCGGCTGCTCGGCCCGGCCGTGGCGGCTTCCATGATCACCGTGTTTCTCACCAGTTTCGACGAGGCGGTGCTGGTCAGCTTCATCTCGGGGCCGCGGACCACCACCTTGCCCAAGGCCATCCTCGACTCGGTCATCACCGGGGTCGACCCGACGATCACCGCGGTCGCCGGGCTTCTCATCCTTCTCACGGCGGTCCTCATGACCGCCGGCGAAGCGCTCCTCCGAAGAAGTGGACGCCGATGACACCTGAAGCCGCCCCGACCGGCGCTCCCCACCGCCCGCGCCTCGAACTCGACCGGGTGACCAAGCGGTACGGAACCGTGACCGCGGTCGACGACGTGTCGCTGTCCCTGGCGGAAGGCGAGTTCCTCACCTTTCTCGGGCAGAGCGGGTCCGGCAAGACGACGGTCCTGAAGATCATCGCCGGTTTCGAGAGGTGCGACGGCGGCGTGGTCCGCATCGCCGGCACCGACATGTCACGCAAACCCCCGCGAGACCGTGACATCGGCATGGTGTTCCAGAACTACGCGCTCTTCCCGCACATGAGCGTGGCCGGCAACATCGCCTACGGCCTGCGCCGGCGGAAGTGGCCGGCCGAGCGCAGGCGCGCCCGTGTGCGGGAGATGCTCGAACTCGTGCACCTGGCCCAGCTGGGCGACCGGTCGCCGCGCGAGTTGTCCGGCGGCCAGCAGCAGCGCGTCGCGGTGGCCCGCGCGCTGGCCTGCGAGCCGCAGCTGCTGCTGATGGACGAGCCCCTGGGCGCCCTCGACCGGGCGCTGCGCCTGGACCTGGAGCAGGAGATCCGGCGCATCCACCGCTCCACCGGCTGCAGCGTCGTCTACGTGACGCATGATCGGGACGAGGCGCTGGCCCTGTCCGACCGCATCGCCGTCTTCCACGACGGGCGCATCGTCGGTCTCGACCAGCCCGCGCGGCTGTACGAGCGGCCCCCGACCGGTTACGTCGCCCGCCTGCTCACCGACGCGAACCTCGCCGCCCTGCCCGACGGCACCGCCATCCGCGGCGACGTGGCCGAGGTCGTGCTCGCCGGCCGGACCGTCCGGGTCAGGTCGACGGCCGCGCGGACCGCGGGAGCGCGGCTGGCCGTGCCGCGTACCTCGATCTCGCTCCAACCCCAGCACGAGGACTGTCTCACCGTCGAGGCCCGCGTGGACGACGTCATCTTCCTGGGCGAGCACGCCCGCGTCGACCTCGACACCACCGCCCTCGGCTGCCTCATCGCCCACGTCCCGATGCATCAGACAAACAACCGGATCGTAGGAGAGACGTTGCGCATTCACATCGACCCCGCCAGATGCCAGGTGGTGATCTGACATGGGAGTGGAACTCGCACCCCGCGTCGTCACCGCCCAGGACTTCCTGATGGGGTCGATCTGGGAAGGCACCGGAGACGAACTGCACACCAATCGCCTCACCGCCCGCAAGAGCATGTTCGGGCAGCGCATCCTGTCGGGCATCACCGGCATGCTGCTCGTCATCGACGCCTACCGCCCCGAGCTGATCTGGTCCTCCCTGAGCCGGCTCCAGTGGTCCTTCGACGGGCCGCTGTTCGAGGGCACCGAGGTGGACGTACGGGGACGCTCGACGGGCGACGAGCACATCATGAGCGGAACGGTCGGCGGCGAGGTCGTCACGCACGGGACCGTCGTCGCGGGGCCGCCCACGGCCGTGACCGCCAGGCCGGGACGCGCCTCCGCGGGTCGTACCATGACGGAGGCCGACGCCCGCCTGTTCCAGAGCTGGCTGCCCGGCGACCCGACCGTCGGCGCGGGCACTCCCGAGCACATCCCGTGGCCGCTGATCGTGCTGACGGCGTCCGGCCTGATCACCCGCGGCCGGCACATGGGCCACTTCCGCACCGTCCTCAACCGCGCCTTCACCTGGACCTTCGGCCCCCCGGTCGCGCTTGAGGAGACGGTTCACTGCGAGATGGGCAAGGTGGAGCGCCGCCCGAGCGCCTCCCGCCCCGGCATGGACGTCGTCCGGTTCGAGGCGAGCGTGACGGCCACGGAGTCCGGGAATCATGTCGCGAGTGTCGAATGGGTGATGATATGCCAGTGACGCCAGCCCACCCGCCGCTCGAACCCATCGTCGACCCCATCGTCCGGGCGGGTGCGAACATGGCCGGGCTGGCGCGCTGGGCGGCGCGCACCTGGCCCGACCACCCCGCCTTCGAGCACGAGAATGGCGAGCGGCTCACGTTCGCGCAGCTCGCCGCCCGCGTGGCCGGCCTCGCGGGGCGGCTGCGCGAGCGCGGCGTCGGCG
>DASUCK010000365.1:0-7547 GCA_036276095.1 Nonomuraea sp.
CACCGGGGAACTCCTGCGCGAGCTGATCCTCGATCCCACTCGCGACTACCAACCCCAGGCAAACCCCAACAAGACGAAACCCCCGAACCCGTAGGTTCGAGGGTTTCCGATGTCTTGCGACATCACAATGGTGCCCCCGGCAGGATTCGAACCTGCGGCACCCGCTTTAAGGAGAGCTCGAGTCGAACGGCGTCCGGTTTCTCTGCTGATGGGTCATATGTGATTGTTGCTCGGCCTGCCTCAGCTCCTCAGCAAGGACCTCCTCGCTGTCCATCGCTGGGCGGGTGTTTACGCTGGTGAAAGCGATACTCCCGGGCGGGAGACTTGCAAGGCGTTCCCGCTCTTCGAATGCGGGTGTCTTCACAGAAGTACTCCTGTTGCAGTCGGCTCAGCCGGCAGTTGCCTTGGCGTAGTGGAATACCTCGGGCGGGAGCGCATGCTTCAGGCGCCAGACGAACCGGATGGGTCGCTCGCCCTCGTGACTCACGTACTGCACAGGCCCTGCGTACGTGAATGGCGGGGCGCCGAGTCCTTCCTCGCGCTTGGAACGCCTGACGAACAGGTGAACCGTAGAGTCACCTGTCACGTACCGCCGCGCGGTGGGGGTCGACGACCGCAGCATGCTCTGCGACTCCCACTGGAAGAGCTCTTCGCTAATCGCTCGATTGAGGTACAGCGTAGTGGGAGAGTAACGGCCCTCAGAGTGCAGTTTGTGAGCCTATGCCCGTGATTCCGCAGTGTGATCGTAGGGATTTGTAGCGTTACCGCCGGGTGGCGGTTCTGGTCGTGCTGTGATGGTGGAGTGACTGAGCGCAAGCCGTACCCGAGCGACTTATCCGACGCGCAGTGGGCGTTGATCGAGCCGGTGCTCACGGCGTGGAAGGCCGCGCACCCGTCCGTCAGCGGCCACCAGGGCGGCTACGAGTTGCGCGAGATCGTCAACGCCATCCGCTACCAGGGCCGGACCGGCGTGCAATGGGACTACCTGCCGCATGACCTGCCGCCCAAGAGCGCGACGTACTACTACTTCTCCAAGTGGCGCGATGACGGCACTGACAAGACCATCCACGACCTGCTGCGCTGGCATCTGCGGGAGAAGAAGAAACGATTAGCCGACCCGAGCCTGGTCGTGCTGGACACCCAGAGCGTCCGCGTCGCGGCCGGCGTCCCCGCCTCCACCACCGGGAAAGACGCCGCCAAGCGCGTGCCGGGCCGCAAACGCGGCCTGGCGGTGGACGTGCTGGGCCTGGTCATCGCCGTGATCATGCTGGCCGCGTCGGCCCACGAGAACGCCGCCGGGATCGCGCTGCTGGACCGGGTCGCCGCCGGCACCGAGGGCACGGTGACCAAGGCGCTGGTCGACCAGGGCTTCAAACAGGCCGTCGTCGCGCATGGCGCCGGCCTGGGCATCGATGTGGAGATCGTCGAGCGTAACCCCGCCGGCAAGGGGTTCGTCCCCCAGCCCAGGAGATGGGTGGTGGAGCAGACGTACGGCATCTTGATGTTCCACCGCCGCCTGGTCCGCGACTACGAGCACCTGCCGGCCAGCTCCGAATCACGGGTCTATTGGGCGATGACGGATGTGATGTCCCGCCGCCTGACCCGTGGCACGGCCCCGCCGTGGCGGTGGACATGACCGCAC
The DNA here is from genome assembly GCA_036276095.1 of Nonomuraea sp. Classification (GTDB taxonomy): domain Bacteria; phylum Actinomycetota; class Actinomycetes; order Streptosporangiales; family Streptosporangiaceae; genus Nonomuraea. The sequence continues at coordinate 1,643 of DASUCK010000365.1, forward strand.
CCGATGGGCACCCGGCCGACCCCGGCAGCTGGCTCCTGGACCGGATCGACGCCCGCGAGCACCGGCTGACCTGCCAGATCGAGCTGACCCAGGCGGAGATCGACACTCTCACCGCGCGCCTGGGCGAACTCAGCGAGCAGGTCGAGCACCTGCGCATCAGCCGCAAGACCCTCATCTCCCTGGCTGAGGAGGACCCCGCCCCTGCCGAACCGCTAGCGCCGCCAGCGGTCCCCGACCACCCCGCCTACCAGCAGATCCTCACCGTCTTCGGCGAAGCCGACGACTCCCTGCGCGCCCGTGACGTGGCCGTAGCCCTGGACCTGCCCCTGACACGCAACGACATCCAGAACCTCCGCGCCAAACTCAAACGCCTGGTCGGCCGCGGCATCCTCGTCTAGACCGAACCGGGATTGTTCACCCAACCGCGCCCATAGCCCGAATGACGAGCCTCTGACCGGGCAACCTAAGCCAACTCCGCCGACGAAAGGGGCATCAGCTCGCGAAACGCACTCTCAGACTTGTCAATCGTGGCGAAGAACAGATCTGCCTGGTGCGCGTGAATGTACCTGACGCCTTCCCTCTTGTGCGCAGGCTTGTCGACACCGAAGGCAGCCAGTACCTCGTTCTTGCTGTAACGGGCGTGCACATGCAGCGGCACCACAGCGTCCAGCGGTGGGGCCACGTGGCGCAGGCTCGAGCGGAGCACCCCTGCAAGCTCTCTCAGCTCTGCAGCACGAGCACCCGTGAGGCGGGCGAACCGGGCCGTCATCTCGGAGACCGGTCCGGTGCCGCCCCACAACATCACGTCCAGCATGGCCATCAGGCGTAGTTCGCGCGCGGATTCTGGAACTCTTCCGGCTAGCAGCTCGGTCAGGAAGGTGAGACGCTCGACGTCGTTGATGTGCAACATCCGGCCGAAGGCCCGTCCGAGTGCTTTGTCACCCGGAGAGGCGCCGAAGCCTGCGGCGTGCCGCAGGGAGGCCCAGCCCTGACGATCCCGGTACAGATCCTCCACGTCCAGCCCGGTCTCCCGTAGGAAGGTGGGCAGGTCGACGTCGCCGAGGTCGTGCAGCTCGCGTGCCAGGTCCCGCCAGTTCAGGCTGAGCGCCTGCCGGACGTTGTCGAGAACGAGTCGGCGTACGTCGCGGTCCAGGTCGATGACGCAGCCGGCGGGCAGTGTCGGGAAGCCTTGCTCGATCTCTCGGGCGATCCCGGTCCGGCTCGCGCCGGTGAGTGCTCGGTAGCGCCGGTCGAAGCGGAACTGTTTGTGCTGGTGGCCGACGAAGTCGAGCACGGTCAGGCAAGGCTTGTCGTCGGCCAGCCGCAGACCGCGGCCGAGCTGCTGGAGGAAGACGGTGGCGCTGTCGGTGGGCCGCAGGAACAGCACGGTGTCGATCTCTGGGACGTCGACACCTTCGTTGAAGAGGTCGACGGTGAACACCGCGTTGATCTTGCGCTCACGCAGGTCGCGTAGGGCCTGGTCGCGCTCATCGCGTGAGCTGTTCGTGGTGATGGCGATGGACGGGAGCCCGGCCCGGGTGAAGCGGTCGGCCATGAAGCGGGCGTGGTCGATGCTCACGCAGAAGCCGAGGGCCCGCATCCGCCCCACATCACCCACTTTGCGGTGCAACGTCTCCAGGACCACGGCGGCGCGGCGATCGTTGCCCGTGTAGATGTTCGAGAGCTGGCCGACGTCATATCCCTGGCTCCGGCGCCAGCCGATCCGGCGCAGGTCGGTGCCGTCATGCACCCCGAAATACTGGAAAGGGGCCAGCAGCCCCCGCTCCAGCGCCTCCCACAGGCGCAGCTCGGCGGCGATCCGGCCGCCGAACCAGTGCTTGACGTCCTGCCCGTCGGCACGCTCGGGGGTCGCGGTCAGGCCCAGGAGCACCTTGGAACGCACTCCGGTGAGCAGCTTGCGATAGGTGGCGGCCTCGGCATGATGGAACTCGTCCACAATCACCATGTCGAACCGGTCCGGCTCCGCCAGCGGATTGGCTTGCAGGGTCTGGATCGAGGCGAACACGTGCCGCCACTGCTCGGGCCGGGCGCCGTCCACGTACAGCTCGCCGAACGTCTCGTCCCGCATCACCTGCCGGAACGTCAGCATGCTCTGCCACAGGATCTCCTTGCGGTGCGCGACGAACAGCACCGACTCCGCCTGCCCGGCCATCCGCAGTCGCCGGTAGTCGAGCGCGGCGACCACGGTCTTGCCGGTGCCTGTGGCCATGACGACGAGGTTGTGCCACCGGTCGTGGATCTCCCGCTCAGCGGCGAGCTCGTCAAGGATCTCGCGCTGGTAGGAGTACGGGCGGACGTCCACGTGCGCGAAGTCGAGCACCACGGACCGGCCGCCCGCCCGCTCGGCGGACAGCGCGCGGTCGAGCCGCCCGGCGTCGTGCGCCGGGTCGTAGGGCTCGAACGACGGATCGCCCCAGTAGTCGTCGAACGTGGCAGCGAAGGTGTCGATCAGGTGCGGCTGCTCGGCCTGGGCGAGCCGGACGTTCCACTCCAGCCCGTGGCTGAGCGCGGTGCGGGACAGGTTGGACGAGCCCACGTAGGCGGTGGACAACCCGTTGTCCCGGCGGAACAGCCAGGCCTTCGCGTGGAGCCTGGTCATCCGGGTGTCGTAGGAGACGCGGATCTCGGCGCCCATCGCCGCCAGCCGGTCCAGGGCCAGGCGGTCGGTGGCGCCGATGTAGGTGGTGGTCACCACCCTCAGCCGGCCGCCGCGCTGGACGAACTCCTCGATCGCCTCGGCCAGCACCCGTACACCGTTCCACTTCACGAACGCGCACAGCAGATCGACATGGTCGGCGGAGGCCAACTCCCGCTTAAGCTCATGACCGATCTCTGGTTGGCCGCGCCCGTTGACCAGCAACGCACTGCCGGTGAGAGGGACCGCCGGTCGCGGTGGAAAACGCACCCGCCCACCCGCGTCCCGGCCCTTGGCGATACCCAGCAGCTCTTCCGCGGTCTCCACCATCTCCTCGGGGGAGGCGGCCTCGGGCACCAGGTCGCCGACGAGATCAGTGACCCGATTGACGATCTCCACCTGCCGAGCCAGTCGCACCGCGTCGTTCTCGCCCCGTACCGAGCGCAGGGCCCGCCGGGTGAGCGCGGCCAGGTGTCGGGCCAGAGTTTCGTGAGAGTCGGCGAGGTCCAGGGAACGCCGGTCGATCAGGTCTCCGTCGGACACCGCACGCAGCAGGCCATCCAGCTCACGGGTGACCAGATGTTGATAGACACCCGGCTGAAGATCGCTCACCCGGCGACTATAGGGCGCGGCCGGCCAACGCGAAATACGTATGCCGCGACCGAAAAGGTCGTCCTACACTGGCCGACCGTGGACTGGATCGAGCGGGTCGCCGAGATCCGGCGCTGGAGCCGGGGCGGCGAGCGTGCACCGCACAAGCCGCTCCTTCTCCTGTACGTCCTGGGTCACTTCCAGCGGAACGGCAACGGTCCCATCCCGTTCAGTGTCGCCGAGGCTGAGCTGAGGAAACTGCTCAAGGAGTACGGCCCGCCGCGCGACACCAGCCCCGGCTACCCGTTCCACCATCTGACGAACGACGGCCTCTGGCTGGTCGAGACTCGCCACGGCCCCGGCAGCCCGGGCCCGGAGTTGGGCCGCCTGCGCGACAGCGAGGCCGCCGGCCATCTGCACCCTGACCTGGCCCGCGCGCTGGCGGAGGAGCCCGGTCTGCTGGGGCGGATGGCCCGCTACCTCCTGGATACCAACTTTGCGCCATCCCTGCACACCGACCTGTGCTTGCTGGCCGGCCTGGACCTGGAGACGCTGGAAACCATCACGGAGATCAAGAAGCAGCGCGACCGGGGCTTCCGTGACCGGGTGCTCATGGCGTACGAGTACTGCTGCGCGTTCTGCTCCTACGACGGCTGGCTGGACGGCGTGGTGGTGGGCCTGGACGCCGCGCACGTGCGCTGGTGGGCCTTCGACGGTCCCGACGACGTGGCGAACGGGCTGTGCCTGTGCGCGATCCACCACAAACTGTTCGACAAGGGCGTCATCGGACTGACCGCGGAGCGCGCCATTGCCGTCTCGGCCAGGTTCGTCGGCCGCTCGCAGTCGTCCCGGGACATGGTGCTCTCCCTGGCGGGCAGGCCAGCCCGACAGCCCCAGCCCGGCTTGGACGAAGTTGAGAAGGACCACATCGGCTGGCACAACCACCAGGTGTTCCGCACGCCCGCCCGAAGTTGAGGTCACTGGCTCCGGGATCTGGGACGCGCAGTCGGTCGGCTCACAAGCCGAACGTCCGCGACGCCTGACACCGAATTGTCGGACGGGCAGCGTACCGTCACCGGCATGCCCACCCAGGAACGCTGCACAAGCGGACAGGCGTCCGCCCCAAGCCTTGCGAGGGAATGGCGAAGCTAACCGCGCCGCTACTTTTTGTCAGTCTGACAAAAACTTAGAGTCGGGTTTATGAGCGACGATCGATGGGAGCCGCCCGCCATCCTGCTCGCCGTTGACCTGGTGATCCTCACCTTGCGCGATTCGCGCCTGCACGTGCTGCTCGTCGAGCGCGGCATCGAGCCGTACGAGGGCGCCCAGGCGCTGCCGGGCGGCTTCCTGCAGCACTCACAAGAAAGTCTCCTCGTCGCGGCTCATCGCGAACTGGCGGAGGAGACCGACCTGAGTGTCGAGACGCTCCGGCTGGAGCAGCTGGGTGTTTACGACGACCCAGGGCGGGACCCGCGTGGCCGGGTGGTGAGCGTCGCCTTCTTGGCCATCGCCCCAAGGCTGCCCGAGCCGACCGCCGGCACCGATGCCGCCGACGCCGGGTGGCAGCCCGCCGATCGGGTGCTCTCCGGTGAGCTGGACCTCGCGTTCGATCACCGGCGCATCGTCACCGACGGCGTTGAGCGTGCCCGCGCCAAGCTCGAGCACTCCGCGCTCGCCACGGCCTTCTGCGGGCCGACGTTCACGATCACCGATCTACAGGACGTCTACGAGGCGGTGTGGGGGATGCCGCTCGACCCCCGGAACTTCTACCGGAAGATCAAGAAAACCGACGGGTTCATCGTCCCGGCCGGTTCGGCGCGCAAGGCCGCGACCGGGCGACCGGCCCGCCTGTTCCGGCCAGGGCCGCGCGAGGTCCTGTACCCCCCGATGATCCGTCCTGTCGACTCGCCGAACGGAAAGGAACCGGCGCAGTGAGCCCTGTTGTGATTCTCACCGCACTAGACCTGGAATACCAGGCGGTCCGGGAAAAGCTGGTCGGCCCGCGTCTGCACCGGCACTCTCAAGGCACCCTCTTCGAGGTTGGTCGGCTGGCGGCTGGACGAGGCGAGGTGGTCCTGGCGCACGTCGGCAAGGGCAATCTTTCCGCGGGGGTGCTGGCGGAACGTGCCATCGCCGAGTTCCGGCCGGCCGCGCTGCTCTTCGTGGGCGTGGCGGGCGCGTTGCACACGCACATCGCCCTCGGCGACGTCGTGGTGGCCACGCACGTGTACGCCTTCCACGGCGGCACCAGCGAGGACGACGGTTTCAAGAGCCGTCCTCGAGTGTGGGAGACCTCGCACGCCGCGGACCAGATCGCTCAGCACCTGCACCGGACCGGCTCCTGGGCCAAGGATCTCGATCCTCGGCCGCAGGTGCATTTCGGGCCGATCGCCGCGGGGGAGGTAGTGCTGAACTCCCGGCTTTCTGATCACGCCCAGTGGATTCGCGAGCACTACAACGACGCGCGGGCGATCGAGATGGAGGGCGCCGGCGTGGCACAGGCCGGCCACTTGAACCAGGTGCCCGTCGTCGTCATCCGGGGCATCAGCGACCGGGCCGACGGCACCAAGGAAGCCACTGACCGCGAGCAGTGGCAGCCGAGGGCTGTCGCCAACGCGGCCACGTTCGCCGCGGCTCTGGCCGAAGAGTTGTCCACCG
>DASUCK010000366.1:0-14682 GCA_036276095.1 Nonomuraea sp.
GACCGCTACCGGACCAGCACCGCCGCGCCGCTCACGTTCGACTACCCGGGCGACTGGACCGCGCGCACCCACCGGGACCTGTTCGCCGTGGCCTCGCCGCACGCCCAGGAGTTCGAGGAGCTGTTCGTGGCCGGGCCGGACGCCGACTGGACGCGGGTGGCCCAGATCGTCGCCGAGGACCCCGAGGGCGCCTCCGGCGTGTACGTGCAGACCTCCGACACCCTCGACGCGGGCGGCGACGCGGAGTCGATGAAGCTCAAGATGGAGGCCCTGCTGCCGGGCGAGGCCGACGTCGGCAAGCCGGTGCCCGACCAGGCCGGCAACAGCCCCGCCACCCGCTTCGACGGCTCGCTGCGCGACCCCGCGACCGGCGCCAGGCTCGGCTTCGTGAGCTACGTGATCGACCGCGAGCCCAAGACCATGCTCGTGATGTACTTCTGCGCGGGCAAGGCGAGCTGCGACGACGCCACCCAGGCGCGCATCAGGCAGAGCGTCAACGTGTCGTGACCTGTGGCTCACGCGTGTGCGCGTGACCCGGGTGTTCAAGGCAGCGGCGCGGAGGCCGCCGGTCCGGGTGGTGCACGCCGGTGACGCGCTGCTGTCGTCCGCCCGGGAACACCTGAGGGTTTGGTGGAGCTATGCCCCTTCTGTGTATATTTTCCTGCAGATAGCACGAGATGCAGGAGATCTTTCATGCAAGTGTTCCCTCGGGTGCTGTTCGACGAGGCGCACAGCGAGTCGTGGACCGTCCGGCGCGAGGTGGCCGAGGCCATCAACCCCGCCCACCCCGACGACAACAGCTACGCGCGGGCCGCCGGCCTGCTGCGGCACCTGGGGCACACGGTGACCGCGCACACGTCGGGCCCGCTCGACGCCGGGACGCTGGCCCGTCACGACGTGCTGGTGATCGCCCACCCGTCCGGCGAGCGCTGGGAGCGCACCACCGGCCAGGGCAGCCCGGTCTTCTCCGCCGAGGAGCTGGACGCGATCGAGGCGTACGTGGCCGCGGGCGGCGGCCTGGTCGTGCTGGCCGAGGAGGAGCAGGACAAGTACGGCAACAACCTGCGCGAGCTGCTCGCCCGGTTCGGCGTCGGCGTCGAGCACACCACCGTGCGCGACCCGGGAAACTCCTACCGCGACGTCGCCACCTGGGTGCTCGCCGGCCGCGCCACCAGCGACGGCCTGCTCGCCGGGGTCCGCCGGGCCTGCTTCTACCGCGCCGGAGTCCTGACCCTGGCCGGCGCGGGCACGGTGCTGTTCGCCACGTCCGCCGCGGCCGACCCGGCGGGGGCGCCGCTCGCCGTCGCCGTACGGCACGGGCGGGGCCGGGTGGTCGCGTTCGCCGACTCCGACCTGTTCGGCGACGACTCCATCGACGACCACGACCACCGCCGCCTCTGGGGCAACGTGGTCACCTGGGCCGCCCGCATCTCCGACGGCGATCCCGCCGGTGCGGCGCGCGGCGGGGTGCGGGGTGAGGGCAAGGCGGCCGTGTTCGCCCGGCTCAAGGCCGCGGTCGAGGAGTTCAGGCCGCTGCAGGTCAAGGACGGGTCGGTGCCCGCAGAGGGCAAGGAGCCGGCGAAGGCGCTAATAGCGCGAATCATCACGCTAGTGGACGAAATATCGCCATATTTCCTCCACGACGCCGCCTACCTCCAAGCCGTACGGAACGACCTGGCGAAGTGGGCCGAGCAGGACCTCGGCGTCCCCGACTTCCTCGACTCGCTCGACCTCTTCCACCCCGACACCCAGCGCGTGGACGGGCTGGAGCACGTCGTGATCTTCCCCATGTACACCCAGAACGGCAACCCCAACCGCAACCTGGAAGCCGTCTGGATCCGGACGATCTGGCCGGACTGGCTGGCCCGCCTGGAGGCGAACGGGTACGACAACCCGATGTTCGTGCCGATCGCGTTCGAGGACTTCACCTCCGGCTACGACACCCACTCGGCCGTGCTCTTCCCCGAGACGGTCGCGGTGCGGCAGGCGCCCGACCGGTTCACCTGGGGCGGCATCTTCGCCGACCGCGAGGCCGCCAGGTTCCGCCGGGTGTCGGCGGCCGCGGCCGAGACGCTCAAGCTCGACCTGCCGCCGGACGCGGCCCGCCTGCTGGCCTCGCAGCGGCTCGCACAGGACACCTTCGTGCTGTGGGACCTCGTCCACGACCGCACGCACAGCCACGGCGACCTGCCGTTCGACCCGTTCATGATCAAGCAGCGGATGCCGTACTGGCTGTACTCGCTGGAGGAGCTGCGCTGTGACCTAACCGCGTTCGGCGAGGCGGTGGAGCTGGAGCGGCAGGGGGTGCCGTACGCCCGGTACGTCCAGCACGCGATCCTGTTCGACCGGCTGTTCCGGTTCCCGATCAGCGGGGAGCGGGTGCGGAACTACGACGGGCTCGGCGGGCAGCTGCTGTTCGCGTACCTGCACCGCAACGACGTGCTGCGGTGGACGGACAACCGGCTGTCGATCGACTGGGAGCGCGTCGCGGGCGGGGTGGCCGACCTGCGGGGCGAGGTGGAGAAGCTCTACCGCGACAGCATCGACCGGTCCAAGCTGGCGCACTGGCTGGCCGCCCACGAGCTGGTCGGCGCGTACGTGGCCCCGCACCCGGCCTCCGTCTGGGCCAAGGGGGTCGAGGCGCTGCCCGAGGAGCAGAAGGCCAAGGTGGACGCGGTGCTGCCGGACGAGTTCCCGCTCAGCATGTTCTACGAGGCGCTGCGCCGTAAGCTGATCGATGTGGTCGAATCGACTAAGGGACTCCGAGCATGATCATTCTGGTGACGGGTGCCGCAGGGCCCACGGGTCAGGCTGTAATGGAATATTTCCGTAAGAACGGTCACACGGTGATCGGGGTCGACAAGGACGACGTCGACCTGCTCGACCGCGCCGCCGTCCAGAAGCTGGCCGAGCGCATCGACCGCGAGCACGGCCGCGTCGACGGGGTCGTCCACCTGGTCGGCGGCTGGCGCGGGTCCAGCACCTTCGCCGAGACCAGCCTCGACGACTGGGCCCTCCTCCACGACCTGCTCGTCCGCACCCTCCAGCACGTGTCGCTGGCCTTCGAGCCGCTGCTGCGCCGCAGCGACGACGGCCGCTTCGTGATCGTCTCCGCCAAGGCCGCCGAGCGGCCCAGCGCGGGGGGAGCCTGCTACGCGGCGGCCAAGGCGGCGGCCGAGGCCTGGACGCTCGCGCTCGCCGACGCGCTGTCCGGCACCGGCGGCGCCGCCGTGATCCTCGTCGTCAAGGCCCTGGTCAACGACGCCATGCGGGCCGCCAAGCCGGACGCGCGCTTCCCCGGCTGCACCGACGTCCACGACCTCGCGGCGGCGATCGGCGGCCTGTACGACCGCCCCGCCGCCGAACTCAACGGCACCCGATTGGACCTCACTTCTTGATCCCCCGGCACGACCCCCACCACAAGACGTTCGCCAGCGACAACTACGCCGGCGTCCACCCCGAGATCCTCCACGCCATCGCCGCCGCCAACGGCGGCCACCAGATCGCCTACGGCGACGACGCGTACACCGAGGCGCTCCAGGACGTCTTCCGCCGGCACTTCGGCGAGCGGGCGCGGGCGTGGCCGGTCTTCAACGGCACGGCCGCCAACGTCGTCTCCCTGCGCGCCATGACGGCCCACTGGGAGGCGGTCATCTGCGCGGAGACCGCCCACGTCAACACCGACGAGGGCGGCGCACCCGAGGTCGCCGGCGGCATCAAGCTCCTCACCGTGCCCGCGCCCGACGGCAAGCTCACACCCGAGCTGATCGACCGGCAGGCGTGGGGCTTCGGCGACGTCCACCGCGCCCAGCCGCGCGTGGTGTCCATCTCCAACACCACCGAGCTCGGCACCCTCTACACCCCCGACGAGGTCGCCGCCGTCTGCGCGCACGCCCACGACCTCGGCCTGCTCGTCCACCTCGACGGCTCCCGCCTCACCAACGCCGCCGCCGCCCTCGACGTGCCCATGCGGGCGCTCACCACCGACGCCGGCGTCGACGTGCTGTCCTTCGGCGGCACCAAGATCGGCCTCCTGTACGGCGAGGCCGTCGTCGTGCTCAACCCCGAAGCCGCCACCGGCGTCGACTACATCCGCAAGACGTTCATGCAGCTGTCGTCGAAGATGCGGTTCGTGTCGGCGCAGTTCGAGGCGCTGCTGTCGGGCGACCTGTGGCTGCGCAACGCCCGCCGGGCCAACGCCATGGGCCGCCGCCTGGCCGACGCCGTACGCGGGATCCCCGGCGTGGAGCTGACGCGCCCGGTGCGGGCCAACGCCGTCTTCGCGGTGCTGCCGAAGGACGTGACCGAGCGCCTGCAGAAGCGGTTCCGCTTCTACACCTGGAACGAGGCCACGGGGGAGGTGCGGTGGATGTGCGCCTTCGACACGACCGAGGAGGACGTGGACGCCTTCGCCGCCGCCCTCGCCGAGGAGATGGCCGCCTCCTAGCCCGGCCCGCCTTCTAGCCCCGGTTCCTGGCCCGGCCCGCCTCCTGGCCCGGTTCGGCCCGGGTCGTGGCCGAGAGCCAGGCGGGCGGCCTGCCAGCCGCCCATGCCGTGGACCGAGGCGCCCGGCGGGGTGGCGGCCGAGCACAGGAACACGCCGGGCAACGGGGTGCGCCACGGCGCCGGCGACCAGACCGGGCGCCGTACGAACTGGACCAGGCTCGCCAGCCCGCCGCCGATGTCGCCCCCGACCAGGTTGGCGTTGGCCGCCTCCAGCTCGGCGGGGCCCGTCGCGTGCCGGGCCAGCACCCGGTCGCGGAAGCCGGGGGCGTACCGCTCGATCTGGGCCTCGACGGCGTGGGTCATGTCGACGGCGGAGCCGTTGGGGACGTGGCAGTAGGCCCAGAGCGTGTGGCCGCCGCGGGCGGCGTCGGCCGCGTACGGCTGGACGAGCAGCACGTACGGCCGGGGCGAGTGCCGCCCGGCGGCCGTCTCCGCCTCGCCGAGCGCGATCTCCTCCAGGGTGCCCCCCAGGTGGACCGTGCCGGCGGCGGCCACGGCCGGGTCGCGCCACGGCACCGGCCCGTCCAGCGCCCAGTCCATCTTGAAGGCCCCGGGGCCGTACCGGTAGCGCGCGAGCCGCCGCCGGTAGCCGGCCGGCAGGTCGGCCATGGCCAGGAACTGCCGGGGCGTCACGTCGAGCACCACCGTGGGCGCCGCCAGCTCGGCGAGCCGGCGGACCCGGTGGCCGGTGACCGCCTCGCCGCCCAGCGACCGCAGCTCGGCCACCAGCGCGTCGGCCAGCACCTGCGAGCCGCCCCTGACCAGCGGCCAGCCGACCAGGTGGGCCAGGGCGGCCAGCAGCAGGGCGTAGCCGGTGGTGATGGGGGAGCGCAGGTCGAGCATGGAGTGGGCGGCCATGCCGGCGACCAGCGCCCGGCCTTCGACGGTGCGGAACGCCCCCCGCGCGAACGTCGTGGCGGGCAGCGCCGCCGCCAGCCCGAACGCGGCAGCCTGCGCGAACGTGTGGAGCGGCGCGTGCCACGGCCCGAGCGGCTTGAGCAGCAGCTCCACCAGCGGGAATCCGGCCCGCGCGGTCGCACCCGCGCTCGCCAGCCAGGCTCGCCCGTCGCGCCCGAGACCGTCGGCGGTGCGGCGCGGGTCGCGGTGGACGAGCACGGCCGGGCGGTCGTCGAGCGGGTGGGCGACGGGCACGGCCGGGTGGGCGAACTCGACGCCCTTCAGGTCGAGCGCGCGGAACACCGGGGAGGCCAGCGCCATCGCCATGACGGTCGCGCCGAGGTCGTGCACCCGCCCCGGCAGTGTCAGCTCGCCGGAACGCAGCCCGCCGCCGAACCGGTCGGCCGCCTCCAGCAGCAGCACCCTGCGCCCGGCGCGGGCCAGCAGGACGGCGGCGACGAGCCCGTTCGGCCCGGAGCCCACGACGATCGCGTCGGCGTCCGTCACGTGCCCGTCACCCCCTCACCCGCTCGTCACCCGCTCGTCATCGGGGTTGCAGGATCGACGGGTACGGCTGGGCGCCGCGCCGGTGCAGCAGGTCTGTCATGAGCGTGATCTCGCCGCTCTGCCCTTCGACGATCTTCCTGGCCATGCCGGCCACCTCGCTGCGGGTGGACAGCTTGAGCAGGCCCTCGGCCATCTGCACACCGCCCTCGTGGTGGCGGATCATGAGCTGCAGGAACAGGATCTCGGCCGGTGCGCCCTGCGCCTCCCGCAGCCTGGCCAGCTCGTCGGGGGTGGCCATGCCGGGCATGCCGCCGCCGGCTGCCGTGGGAGACGCAGCGGGGGACCCAGTGGGGGACGCCGTGCCGGGCGCGGTGGTCGCGCCGCCGTGGCCGTGGCCGCTCATCCAGGCCATCGGACGCTGGTCGGTCGCGACGTCGAGCTGCCACTGCTGCAGCCAGCCGAGGAACATGCCGCGCTGGTTCGCCTGGGTGTTGATGATGTCGAAGGCCAGGTTCCTGATCTCTCTGGCGGGGCCCTTGTCGCGGATCGTGAACGCCATGTCGACGGCCTGCGCGTGGTGCGCGGCCATGTCGCGGGCGAACCCGGCCTCGGGCGAGGTGTCGCCAGGCGTGCCCGGACGACCGAACAGCAAGAACGCGGCCACCGCGAGCACGAGCACGCCGCAGACGATGAGCAGTGGTTTCCTGACGGGCTTTTCCATGGCCCGTCCAGCGTACCCATCCGGGGGACGAGCCGTGATCGGACGCTTATAAGGCTCTTATTCTCCGCATACGGCCGGAGGGCATAGGGTGACCCGTGTTGGTACGCCGATGGAGGAACGATGACGAAGGAGAAGGCGCAGGCGAGGCGCGAGCATCTGCAGAAGATGCGGGCCGAGCAGAAGCGCAGACAACGCCGCGCCGCGCTGCTCATGTGGGGAACGGGCGGGCTGATCATCGTGGTGCTCGTCGGCGTGGTCGGCTTCTATCTGATCAAGCAGGCCAGGGAGACCTCGCTCGACGCGGTCGCCAGCTACAAGTACGAGGCCGGCCAGCACGTGTGGAACCAGGTCACGTACAAGGAGACCCCGCCGGTCGGCGGCCAGCACAACAACTACTGGCAGCAGTGCGCGATCTACGACAAGCCGATCCACTCCGAGCACGCGGTCCACTCGCTGGAGCACGGCGCCGTCTGGATCACCTACCGTCCCGACCTGGCCAAGGCGCAGGTCGACCAGCTCAAGGGAGTGGCCACGGCCACGGGCCAGCAGGACTACATGCTGATGAGCCCCTTCCCCAACCTGCCGGCGCCGATCGTGGTGTCGTCGTGGGGCCACCAGCTCAAGCTCGACAACCCGCAGGACCCGCGGCTCGGGGCGTTCATCAAGCGCTACCAGAACGGCCCCGGCACGCCTGAGCCGGGCGCCGCGTGCGGCGGCCAGGACGCCATCACGACCACGGCCGACCAGGCGCCGCTGCCGCCCGAGCCCACGGGGCAGCAGCAGCAGCCGATGGAGAGCCTGTCGCCGTCGGCGAGTCCCTCCCAGCAGTGACCCGTCCGCGCCCGCTACGCCTCGCCGATGAGCAGGCCGCGGCGGGCGCGAGTGTATTCCTCCACGGAGATGAGCCCGTCGCCGTCGGCGTCGGCCCTGGCGAAGGCCGAGGTGAGGTCGGCGCCGGGCCGGTTCCACACGGAGCCGAACTCCTCGGGGGTGATCCAGCCGTCGCGGTCGCGGTCGATCAGCGCGAAGGTGGCCTCGGAGATCGGCGTGAGCACGCTGTCCAGGCTGCCGTCGCTCACCAGCGCCTCGAAGGAGCGGACGTACTCGTCCTTGCTGATGCGGCCGTCGCGGTCGAGGTCGAGGGCCCGCACATGGGTGTCCCAGGCGTTGCGGAACGCGTCGACGACGGCCTCGCCCTCGGGGGTGTCGGCGGTCACCCCGGCCTGCTGCAGCCGGCGCTGGGCGAGGGCCATGTAGTCGTACCTGGTCAGGTAGCCGTCACCGTCGGTGTCGAGGTCGGCGAAGTTGTGCTCGGCGCTCTGGCGGAAGCTCCGCTGGATCATGACCGCTCCGATCGTAACGCTGAGTAGCTGATTGTCGCTTAGCGTAATCGGTGGTCTCGAATGGGGGAAGGGGTCAGCTCAGCGCATCCTCCAGCGGCACCCAGCCCAACCCGTGCGCCTCGGCCACCGGGCGGTTGGTCAGGTGCCCCTCGTGGGCGTTCAGGCCCAGCGCCAGCGCCGGGTCCGCGCGCATCGCGCGCCGCCAGCCCAGCTCCGCCATGGCCAGCGCGTACGGCACCGTCACGTTGGTCAGCGCGAACGTCGAGGTGTGCGGCACCGCGCCCGGCATGTTGGCCACGCAATAGAAGATCGAGTCGTGCACGCCGTAGACCGGCGCCTCGTGCGTGGTCGGCCGCGAGTCCTCGAAGCAGCCGCCCTGGTCGATCGAGATGTCCACCAGCACCGATCCCGGCTTCATCCGGCTGACCAGCTCGTTGGTCACCAGCTTCGGCGCCTTGGCGCCCGGCACCAGCACCGCGCCGATGACCAGGTCGGCCTCCAGCACCGCCTTCTCGATCTCCAGCGTGTTCGACGCCACCGTCTGGCAGTGCCCCTGGTAGATCAGGTCGGCCTGGCGCAGCTTGTCGATGTTCTTGTCCAGGAGCACCACCTCGGCCTGCATGCCGAGCGCGATGGCGGCGGAGTTCATGCCGGACACGCCGGCCCCGACGACCACGACGTTCGCCGCCCGCACGCCGGAGACGCCGCCCATCAGCACGCCCCTGCCGCCCCCCGACCGCATCAGGTGGTAGGCCCCCACCTGCGGCGCCAGCCGGCCCGCCACCTCCGACATGGGCGCCAGCAGCGGCAGCGCGCCGCCCGGCGTCTGCACGGTCTCGTACGCCACCGCGGTCGACCCCGCGTCCAGCAGCGCCTGCGTGCAGCCCCGCGAGGCGGCCAGGTGGAGGTAGGTGAAGAGCACCTGCCCCTTGCGCAGCCGGTGGTACTCCTCCGGCATCGGCTCCTTCACCTTCATGACCAGGTCGGCCGTGCCCCACAGCTCGTCGGCCCCGGGCACGATGACGGCGCCGGCCGCGGTGTAGTGGTCGTCGGGGATCGACGACCCCTCGCCCGCGCCGCGCTCGACGTAGACCTGATGGTCGTGGCGCACCAGCTCGTGCACCCCCGCCGGAGTCAGCGCCACCCGATATTCGCTGTTCTTGACCTCTAGGGGAACACCGATTTTCATGGAACAACTCTCGTTCGCTGGAAACCTTCCACCAATCTGTGATCCTGCCCTCATTCTTCCTCGTAAGCCACCGCCGGGGAATTCCCCGCCTGATTACCCCGCCGCGCCCGGTCCTCGGTAGGCTCTCGGCAGCCCGAGAAACAAGATGGGATCGTCAACGATGGACAAGCCCGAAGAGCCGTCACCCGCGGCCCCGGGAGAGCCGCAGGCCAGCAGACTCACCACCATCGTGCTGATCGTCTCGCTGGTCCTCGTCGTGCTCGTCGCCGGCGTGCTCGGCACGGTCGCCGTCCTGATGACGAGAAGCCCCGACACGCCGCTGTTAGGCGCCGCGTCGCCGCAGCGGCTCGCCGTGCCCATCCACTTCGCCCCGGTGAGGGAGACCAAGCCGGCGCCGTGTCCCGGCGACCCGGCCGTGCTCGACGAGGGGCAGAAGACCTGCTACCTCCTCGAAGACGGCGTCACCGTCGGCGCCGTGCAGCGGATCGAGCCGGTCCGCGAGCGCGACGGCCAATACTCCGTCCGCATCGCGATCGCGCCGGCCTGGAAGGAGCGGCTGGTCCAGCTCATCGACGAGCTGGTGCCCGACCAGCGCCAGGTGGCGATCGTGCTGGCGCCGGAAGACCCCGCCCAGCCCAAGGTCGTGCTGGCCGCGCCCGTCGTCACCCAGGCCATGGACGGCGACAGCATGAGCATCGCCGGCTTCGAGAAGGCCGAGGCCGAGGCGGTGACGGCCCGTCTGCTCGGCCCCACGGCGACCACCACGGGCCCGGCCACCGCGCCCTCGGCGCAGCCCTCCGGCGGGCCCTCCAGCGGCCCCGTGGGCGACCCGGCCACCGGCACCACACCGCCGGGCGTCACGACCCCCGGCCCCACCAGCGGCCCCACCAGCGGCCCCACCAGCGGCGCTGCCACGCCCGCCGCCACCGGCGCCGACCCGGTCACCGACACCGGCGCCGCCCCCGACCGCCGCTACCCCTCCTGCAAGGAGGCCGTGGCCGCCGGCGACGGCCCCTACTACAAGGGCACCCACCAGGAATACGCCTGGTACGCCGACCTCGACAACAACGGCGTGGCCTGCAACAGCGGCGACATGACCGACTAGACGGTCGAAACGGAGCCGCGCTGAGACCTCCGAGCTGGAGGAGCGTCCGCTCATCGCGGACGGCATGCCGGTGGATCTGGGCCCTGCCGATGACCACTGACCGTGTCCCTTGGCATCAACCATCTCCTTGGGCGAACACCCGCTCCAGCCAGTCGATCCCGAAGAACGCCAGGAAGGCCGCCGACACCGCCCACAGCAGCCACGGGATCTCGCCGAACCTGCCGCGCACCGCCTTGATCAGCGTGTACGCGATCACGCCCGCGCCCACCCCGTTCGTGATGGAGTACGTGAACGGCATCAGCGCGATGGTCAGGAACGCCGGGAGGGCCACGTCGAGGTCGTTCCACGGCACGTTCTTGCACTGCGTCATCATCAGCGCCCCCACCAGCACCAGCGCGGGTGCCGCCGCGGCCGCCGGCACCACTGCGGCCAGCGGCGTGAACAGCAGCGTCAGCCCCAGCAGCGCCCCCGTCACCACGCTGGCGAGGCCCGTACGGGCGCCCTCGCCGACGCCCGCGGCCGACTCGACGAAGACGGTGTTGGCCGAGGAACTGAGCGAACCGCCCACCATGCCGGCCACGCCGTCCACGGTGAGGATCCGGCCGAGCCTGGGCACCTGCCCGCGACGGTCGACGAGCCCGGCCTCGTCGCTGACGCCGATGATCGTGCCCATCGCGTCGAAGAACCCCGACAGCACCAGCGTGAACAGCACCACCGCCGCCGTCAGCGCGCCCGCCCTGGCGAAGCCGCCGAACAGGTCGAACGCGCCGGCCAGCCCGAAGTCCGGCGCGGCGACCAGCGACTCGGGCACGCGCGGCGTGACCACGCCCCACGACTCCGGCGGGATCGCGGCCACCGAGTTCACCAGCACGGACAGCGCCGCGGTCACGGCGATCGCGATGAGGATGGCGCCGGGGACGCGGCGCGCGTACAGGGCGATCATCAGGAGCAGGCCGAAGCAGAACATCGCGACCGGCCAGCCCGTGAGGTGGCCGGTCGCGCCGAGCTGCACGGGCGCGCCCGTGCCGCGGGCCACGAAGCCGGCGTCGACCAGTCCGATCAGCGCGATGAACAGGCCGATGCCCACGCTGATGGCGTGCTTGAGCGCCAGCGGGATGGCGTTCATGATCAGGGTGCGCAGGCCGGTCACGGCCATCACGATGATGACCAGGCCTTCGAGCACGACCAGGCCCATGGCCTGCGCCCACGTCATGTGGGGCGCGGCCTGGTAGGCGACGACCGCGTTGAGGCCGAGCCCGGCGGCCAGGCCGAAGGGGGCGTTGCCGACCACGGCCATGAGCAGCGTGGAGATCGCCGCGGCCAGCGCGGTCGAGGTGGTCAGCTGGGCGATGGAGAGCCGGGCGCCGGTGACGTCGATGGCGCCGGCGAGGATGATGGGGTTGAGCAGGATGATGTACGCCATGGCCACGAACGTGGTGATGCCGCCACGCACCTCGCGGCCGACGGTGGTGCCCCGCCCGGTCAGCTCGAAGAATCGGTCGAGCACGCCTCGTCCCCCTCCAGACGATCAGGGGGATGTGCGGCTCACGAATGGAGAACCGGCTCGTCGGGGCGCCGCACCGCTGCCGGGCCCGGCCGGGTCCGCAGCGGCGACGCGACGCGGATGCTTTCTGCGTACCCGGCGGGGCGCGAGATCACGCCTGCTCGTGCCGGCCGTGGCCGACGAGGCCGACGAACTCCTCCAGGCCGACCGTGCCGTCGCCGTCGCGGTCGGCGGACCGGATGAACGCCTCGATCTCGCTCTCGGCCACGCCCTGCCCGCCCAGCGCCTCATTGGCCCTGCGGATCTCGTCGGCGGTCAGCAGGCCGTCGCCGTCGGCGTCGAACCGCCGGAACTCCGCCTCCGCTGCCTCACGCGCGCTTGCCATCGGATACCTCCCCGTTGTCGGACCCCTCACTGAACAGGGCGATATCTTCCGGCCTGATCGGAACGCGCGTCAAACTCAGCCCGGTCGCCGCGCGCACCGCGGCGGCGACGGCGGGGGTGGAGGAGAGCGTCGGGGGCTCGCCGGCGCCGCGCAGTCCGTACGGCGCCGCCGGGTCCGGGTTTTCCAGGATCTTCAGCCGCATGGGTGGCATGTCGAGGATCGTGGGGATGAGGTAGTCGGTGAACGACGGGTTCAGCACCTTGCCGTCGTGCACCTGGATCTCCTCCATCAGCGCCAGCCCGAGCCCCTGGGCGGAGCCGCCGTGGATCTGGCCTTCGAGCGCCTGCGGGTTGAGTATCCGGCCGACGTCCTGCACGGCCGCCAGCTCCACCACCTTGACCAGGCCCAGCTCGACGTCCACGTCGACAACCGCCCGGTGCGCGCACAGGGCCAGCTGCGTGTGCGAGTCGCCCTGCCCGGTCCCCGGATCCAGCGGGTACGTCGGCCGGTGCCGGTACTCCCGCGTCTCCTCGATCGGCCCGAACCGCTCCAGCGCCTCCCGCGCCGGCAGCCCCTTGAACCGCTCGCGCACCGCCTCGCAGGCCGCCTTCACCGCGCCCCCGGTCACGTACGACTGCCGCGACGCCGACGACGACCCCGCCGAGCCGACCGTGGTGTCGGCGGTGGCCACGGTGACGTTCGCGACCCCCAGCTCGGTGCGGGCGATCTGGGCCTGGACCGTCACCAGTCCCTGCCCCACCTCGGCGGCCGCGGTGTGCACGGTGACGTGCGGCTCGCCGCCCACCAGCTCGGCCCGCACCCGGGCGGTGGAGTAGTCGTCGAAGCCCTCGGAGAAGCAGATGTTCTTGATCCCGACGCCGTAGCCGACGCCGCGCCGCACCGACTCGCCGTGCGTCGTCTGCGACACCCCGCCGGGCAGGTCCCGCAGGTCACCCGACGGCGGCCCGTCGGGAAGGGGCATCGCCTCCAGGTCGCGCAGCATGTCGGCCAGAGGCGCGGGGGAGTCGATCAGCTGGCCGGTGATGAGCCGCGACCCCTGGGAGACGGCGTTGCGCGCCCGGATCTCCACCGGCGACAGCCCGCACGCCTCGGCCAGCCGGTCCATCTGCGACTCGTACGCGTAACACGCCTGCACCGCGCCGAAACCGCGCATCGCCCCGCACGGCGGGTTGTTGGTGTAGACGCCGGTGGCCACCACGTCCACGTTCGGCACCTCGTACGGGCCCACACTCAGCGACGCCGCGTTGCCGACCACGGCGGGGGAGGAGGAGCAGTAGGCGCCGCCGTCCAGCAGGATGTCGGCCTTGACGTAGACGAGCCGGCCGTCGCGGGTGGCGCCGTGCTCGTAGCGCATGCGGGCCGGGTGGCGGTGCACGTGGCCGAAGAACGACTCCTCCCGGCCGTACACGATCTTGACGGGCCGGTCGAGGCGCAGCGCCAGCAGGCAGGCGTGCACCTGCATGGACAGGTCCTCGCGGGCGCCGAAAGCGCCGCCGACGCCCGACAGCGTCAATCGCACCTTCTCCGGCGGCAGGCCCAGGCAGGGGGCGAGCTGGTCGCGGTCGACGTGCAGCCACTGGGTGGCGATGTAGAGGTCGACGCCGCCGTCCTCGGCCGGGACCGCCAGCCCGGCCTCGGGGCCGAGGAACGCCTGGTCCTGCATGCCGACCTCGTACTCGCCGGTGACGACGACCTCCGCCGCGAAGGTGTCGCCCCTGCGGACCGGCTGGCGGCGGACGATCTCGCGCGCCGCGCGGGGGTCGGTGACCGCCTCGCGGGGCTCGTACGCGACGACGATCGCGTCCGCCGCGCGGCGGGCCGTCTCCGGATGGTCGGCGGCCACCAGCGCCACCGGCTCGCCCTGGTGCCGCACCTGGTCGATGGCCAGCACCGGCTGGTCCTTGTGCTCCAGCCCGTAGAACTTGGCGCCCGGCACGTCCTCGTGCGTCAGGGCGGCGAGCACGCCGGGGATGCGCAGCGCCGGGCCCACGTCGATGGAGCGGATCCACGCCGACGGGTGCGGGCTGCGCAACGTGGCGCCCCACACCATGCCGTCCATCCACAGGTCGGAGGCGTAGGCGAACTCGCCGGTCACCTTCAGCGCCGCGTCCGGGCGCCGCGCGCTCTCGCCGACGCCGCTCAGGGTGGTGTACGCGGTCTCGGTCATCTTCCGAGTAGAGCACCGCCGCCCGTACGGGTCCTATGCACTGGGTGTGAAATCCCCGTCAAAGCACGTAACAGGCGGCTTGTAGAGTCCTACAAGTGCGCATCAGTGACCTGCTGGCCATCGACGAGCTGCGGCTGAGGCTGCTGACCGGCGACCCAGAGCGCGAGTTCGCCACCGTCCACATCACCGACCTGCCGGAGCCGGGCCGCTACCTGTCGGGCGGCGAACTGGTGCTGACCGGGCTCATGTGGCGGCACGCGCCGGACGACTCCGCCACGTTCGTGACCGCGCTCGCCGCGGCCGGGGTCGCCGCGCTGGGCGCCGGCGCGGCCCGGCT
>DASUCK010000367.1:0-4943 GCA_036276095.1 Nonomuraea sp.
GCTCCCGCCCGTGGGTGCGGGGGGCGGGCCGGTTGAGCGCGTCGAGCGCCTCGCGGAAGGCGGCGAACAGCTCGCCGCCGGCGGCCATCAGGTGGCCGGTCACGTCGGAGCCCGACTCGCGCCGCGCGGCGATGGCCCGGCAGAACGGGCAGGCGCGGCAGACGTACTCGTCGTGGGGCTCGGAGACGGCCTCCTCCCACACGTCGCGCTCCCTGCGGCCGCCGCCGGTGAACGAGTTGAGCACCGTCTTGCCGACCTGGCGCGTGGCGCGCCCCTGAATCGACTCGAACAGCTTGCGCGCCTCGTCGGCGACGGTCCCGATCGGATCTCTGTCGTTGCTCTCGGTCATCTGGCCCTCCCTGGCGTATGGGGCGCTCGTCCTGGGTCAGGGACCCGCTCCCCGAGCTGAACGCTAGTGCACGCGGACCGTCACTGCGGTGGCGCGTCGGCCGGCGCCCAACGTACCCGGAGCTCGCCGTCGCGCAGCGACGCCTCGGCGATCCTCCGTCGCGCCAGGGCCGCCGGCAGCGCCAGGATCCTCCGGTACGGCCCGGCCGTGACGATCAGCTCGTCGCGCTTGCGGGCCAGGTCGACGTCGTCGCGCCCGGCCCCGGGCAGGGCGAGGAACAGCTCGTCGGCCGTCATGCGCAGCGGGGGCGGGGTCGTGGGCCGGGCGAACGGGTCGTGGGCCCCGTAGAGCCGCTCCCCCACGGCGGCCAGGGCGTCGGCGCCGACCGGCTCGGCCGGCAGGTAGGGGACGACATGGATGGGCAGCGGCGCGAACGACTGCTCCGCCTCGGAGAGCAGCCGCGACTGCGCCGCCACCCACTGGGCCCGCCACTCGTCGGCGCCGCCGGCGGGGAAGACCCGGTTGGCGATCGCGGCGTCGACGCGGTAGCCGTACAGGTTGAGCGAGGTGAGGGTGCGCCTGGCCTCGGCCAGCACCACGGACTCGGGGGTGAAGACCAGCCGCACGGACGCATTGGGGCCGGTGAGCAGCTCGCGCACCTCCATCAGGCCGCGGTGGAAGCGCTCGCCGGCGTCGAGGACGTCGTCGCCGGGCGCGCTCACCCGCGCCACGCTGCGCACGAACGGCGAGACGAGGCGGACGATCCGGCGGCCGACCGGCAGCAGCCTGCTGACGTGCCAGTCGAGGGCCTCGGGCAGGGCCAGCAGGCGCAGCGTCTCGGCGGTCGGCGCGCAGTCGACGACGATGAGGTCCCAGCGGCCCTCGCGGGCGTGCTGGCGCAGCTCCAGCAGGGCGATGACCTCCTCGGCGCCCGGCAGCACCGTGATCTCCTCGGAGGTGATCTCGTCGAGGCCCAGCTCGGCCAGCACGCCCACGGCGTATTCGCGCAGGTCGCCCCAGTGGCGTTCGAGCGACTTCTGGGTGTCGACCTGGTGGAGGTGGAGGCCGGGGGCGACCTCTCCCGGGGCGACGGCCAGGGCGTCGGCCAGGGAGTGGGCGGTGTCGGTGGAGACGACGAGCGTCTTGAGCCCGCGGCGGGCGGCGAGCGTGGCCGTGGCGGCGGCGGCCGTGGTCTTGCCGACGCCTCCCTTGCCGGTGAAGAGGAGGACCCGCGGACTCAACTCAGCGACCTTCGACGCGCTTCTTGAGCCCCTTGAGCGCGGTGTCCACGATCACCTTCTCGGCCTTGCGCTTGATCATGCCGATCATGGGGACGCTCAGGTCGACCGTGAGCTCGTAGGTCACGTCGGTGCCACTGCCCCGATCGGCGAGCCGGTAACTTCCCCTGAGGTCGGAGACCATCTTGCCGGGCTCGACCACCTGCCAGCTGACCGCGTCGTCGCCCTGCCAGGTGTAGCCGAGGGTGTAGGTGTCGGTGATCATGCCGGCGTCGAGGGCGAACCGCACCCTGCGGGCCCTGCCGTCGTCGCCGGTGTCGAGGACCTCCACGCTCCTGATCGATCCCGCCCATTCGGGATAGGCGGGGAAGTCGGCGATGACCGCCATGACGTCGGCGCGCCCGGCGTCGACGGTGGTGCTCGAACTGGTGCGATCAGCCATGCGACCACCGTAGTGCACAACCCCCGCGCGGAGGCGGATCGGAGCCGGTCACCATTCGAGGACGTACGGGACGCCTCTCGCGCGGAAGTGGCCCACGTTCACGCATTCGGTGCGGCCGATGCGGGTGCGGGCGTGGAGGGGGTTGTGGACGTGGCCGAAGAGGGCGAAACGCGGCTGGGTGCGCCTGATCGCCTCCAGGGTGGCCTCGCTGCCGCGCTCCAGCCGCCTGGCCACCACGTCGTAGAGCAGCTCGGGCACGGCCGGCGGGATGTGGCAGCACAGCACGTCCACCTCGCCGACGGCGGCGACCTTGGCGGCGTACTCCTCGTCGCCGATCTCGTACGGGGTGCGGTAGGGCGTTTGGAGGCCGCCGCCCACGAACCCGAACCGCAGCCCGCCGATCTCCGTGACCTGCCCGTCGAGCACCCGGTGGCCGGGCCGCAGGTGGTCGTGCCACAGGCGGGGGATGTCGACGTTGCCGTAGGTCAGGTAGGCGGGGGCGGGCATGGCGGCGAAGAGGGCGGCGTACTGGGCGCGGACGTTGCGCTCGATGTGGTCGCGCGGGTCGCCGTCGAGCGTGGCCCACAGCGCCGCCGACATGGCCCTGGCCTCGTCGAACCGCCGGGCCGTGCGCAGGCCGATGAACTCGGCGGCCTTCTCGGCACCGAACAGGTCGGCGAAGATGCCCTGCGCGTGGTCGTCGTAGTCGATGAAGAGGATCAGGTCGCCGAGGCAGATCAGCGCGTCGGCGCCGTCCGCGGCCCGGGCCAGCGCGTCGGCCCTCCCGTGGACGTCGCTCACGACATGGACCCTCATGGGGAGCAATCCTAGGAGTGGGGGCTGCTAGCGTGATGAATGCCCTTCATCACGCCTCAATGACGAGGCTACTGGCGCGTAACGTGGCGCGGTAACGTCGCGGCGTCCCCGAAGAGGAGTTGATTCGTGCGCGAGTACAGCGTCCCGGTCCTGGTCGACGTGCCCGCTTCGGCGAGCCTGGCCGACACCGTCTTCAGGCGGGCCGAGCAGGAGCCCGGCGCCGTGGTCATGCGCCGCAGGACCGACGCCGGCTGGCCGGTGGTCACCGCCGCGGAGTTCCGCGACCAGGTGGTCGAGGTGGCCAGGGGGCTGATCGCCGCGGGCGTGGGCCACGGCGACCGGGTGGCCCTGATGTCCCGCACCCGCTACGAGTGGACCCTCGTCGACTACGCGATCTGGGCCGTCGGCGCGGTCACCGTGCCGATCTACGAGACGTCCTCGGCCGACCAGGTCAGGTGGATCCTGGCTGACAGCGCCGCCAAGGGGGTCTTCGTCGAGCTCGACGACCACGAGAAGACCGTGCGCGAGGCGGCGCCGGAGCTCACGGCGGTGTGGCGGATCGACGGCCGGCTCGACCCCGGCGACGTGGCCGCGTCCGAGGTCGACGCGCGGCGCGCGCAGGTCGTCGCCGCCGACCTCGCCACCATCGTCTACACCTCCGGCACCACGGGCCGCCCCAAGGGCTGCCGCATCACCCACGACAACCTGCTGTTCACCGCGCTCAACGTGCTGCGGGGGCCGCTGGAGCCGCTGTTCGCCCGCAAGGACCCGGCGGCGCTGCTGTTCCTGCCGCTGGCGCACATCTTCGCGCGGATGATCCAGGTGGTGCTGCTGGAGGCGGGCGCGCTCATGGCGCACACGCCGAACATGAAGAACGTCGCCCCCGACCTGCAGGACTTCAAGCCCACGTTCCTGCTGGGCGTGCCGCGGGTGTTCGAGAAGGTCTACAACTCGGCCGAGCAGAAGGCCGCCGCGGGCGGCAAGGGCGCGATCTTCGCCAAGGCCGTCGACGCGGCGGTGTCCTGGAGCCGCGCGGAGAGTTCCGGCGGGGCGTCCCTGGGGCTGCGGCTGCGGCGGGCGGTGTTCGACAGGCTCGTCTACGGCAAGCTCCGGGCCGCGACCGGCGGGCGGCTGTCGGCGGCGGTGTCCGGCGGGTCGGCGCTGGGCGACCGGCTCGGCCACTTCTTCAGGGGCGTCGGCATCGAGGTCTTCGAGGGGTACGGGCTGACCGAGACGTCCGCGCCCGTCTCGGTCAACATGCCGGGCGCCAACAAGATCGGCACGGTCGGCAAGCCGCTGCCCGGCGTCACGCTGCGCATCGCCGACGACGGCGAGATCCTCGCCAGGGGCCGCAACGTCTTCGCCGGCTACTGGAAGAACGAGGCCGCCACCGCCGAGGTGATCGACTCCGACGGCTGGTTCCACACCGGCGACGTGGGCGAGCTGGACGCCGACGGCTACCTGCGCATCACCGGGCGCAAGAAGGAGATCCTGGTGACGGCGGCGGGCAAGAACGTCGCGCCGGGGCCGCTGGAGGACGCGCTGCGCGCCCACCCGCTCGTCTCCCAGGCCATGGTGATCGGCGACGGCCGGCCCTTCGTGGCCGCCCTGATCACGCTCGACCCGGAGGCCGTGCCCACCGGCGCGTCGCCCGCCGAGCTGCGCGCGGACCCGAAGGTGCTCGCCGAGATCCAGGGTGCGGTCGACCGGGCCAACGCGACGGTGTCGCGGGCCGAGCAGATCAGGAAGTTCGCGATCCTGGACGCGGACATCACCGAGGACAGCGGGCATCTGACCCCGACGCTGAAGGTGAAGCGGGGGGTCGTGATGCGCGACTTCGCCAAGGACATCGACGACCTCTACGGCGGGCGCTAGCAGCCTCCCGCCGTCCTGCGGCGGGTCCGCGGCGGGTGGGGCCGCGACGAGCACGACGAGCCGGCCGGCGGCCTTCGACGAGCTGGATCACCAATTCCCAACAGGTTCCGACATGCGCGGAACCGCGTCATGACCCGGCGGTTGCGCGGCGACTGTGGCTGATTCGTCATGAACCCGAGCGTTGACAGTCAGAAAAGTTGGCTTTTCGATGAATGAAAGTGAG
>DASUCK010000368.1:0-2679 GCA_036276095.1 Nonomuraea sp.
GCCTGCCGGGCGCTCGCCGACCAGGCCGCCCTGCTCGCCGACCGAGGCCACCGCCCGCAGGCCGCGGCGTGCGAGGCGCGCGTGGTCGAGATCGTACGGCGGCGGGGCCTGCGCCGCGATCCCGCCGACGCGCTGTACCGCATCGCGCACCGCCGCCGGGCCCGCGGCGACGTCACGGGCGCCAGAGCGGCCTTCGACCTGGCCGAACGCGAATACGCCGCCATCAGCCACCACGACGGCATCGCCGCGGTCCGCTACAACCTGGGCGTCCTGGCGTACGCGGAGGGCGACACCGAGCGGGCATCGGAGTCGTTCGGCGCGGCGGCGGAGGCGTACGCCGGCCTGGGCGCGGCGTCCGAGCGGGCCACCGCTCTCACCATGCGCGCCGCGTGCCTGGCCCGGCTCGACCGCGCGGACGACGCTCGGGCCGACCTGGACGAGGCTCTGGAACTGGCCGCAACCGACGGCGACCTCGCGGCCCTCTTCACCGCCACCCTGCACCACGCCCTCCTCGACGCCCGCCGCGGCGACCTCCCGGAGGCGGGCGAGCACCTGCGCGCGGCGCTCGCCCTGGCCGCCGACGACCCACTCCGGCGAGGCGTCGTACGCGACCGCCTGGCCGCCCTGGCGTCCCGCACCGGCGACCTCCCCGCCCAGGTGGAGGCCCTGGACCTGGCCGTGTCCGACCTCCGCGGCGCCGGACAGCCCCGCCTGGCCGCCGTCGCCTCCGTCAAGCTCGGGTTCGCCCTGGAGGAACGCGGCGAGCACGGTCGCGCCGGTGCGGCCCTGGAACACGGCCTGACGGGCCTGGCCGAGGCAGTCCCGTCCGAGCGGGCGGAGGCGCCGTTCGAGATCGTGGCGGCGACGGAGCCGTCGGGCGCGCCGGACGCCGACGTCCTGGCTCGGGTGGCGTCCATCCAGTTCGCCCTCGGCGACGCCACCCGCGGCCTGGCCACGCTGGCCGAAGCCGTCACCGCCCTCCACCCCGGCGTCGCCACCCCGGACACGACCGACCGCCTGGGGACGAGCGGCCGCCCGGAGACGAGGGGCCGTCCAGGGGAGCGGGACCGTCGGGGGGCGAGCGGCCGCCCGGAGACGACGGGGCCCGGGGCGCGGAATCGCCTGGAGGCCTGGCTGCGCGTGGAGGAGGCCGAAGCCGCCGGCAACCTACTCCAGGCTCGCGCCGAAGCCGAACACGCCCTGGCCGCCGCCGAAGAGCCTCGGACCGAGGGGCCTCGGGCCGACGGGCCGCCGACCGAGTGGCCTCGGGCCGACGGGCCATCCGATGACCGGTCTCCGTCCCACCGGACTTCCGTTGACCAGACGGGGGCGGTGGCCGGGAACCGTTCCCATCTGCTGGCCAAGCTCGCGGCAGTCTGCCTGGCCCTGGGCGACCCCGCCGCCGCGTACCGCCACGCCGCCCGCGGCCGCGACCTGCGGGACGGCCGGATCGCCGAACACCTACGCCACCTGGGCGTCGCGGCCATGGCCCTGGGCCGTACGGACGAGGCGATCGGGCACCTCACCACGGCGGTCGAGCTGGCCCGGGAGACGCCGACCGCGCTCCAGGCCCAGCTGGTCCACGCCCTCGACGCCCTGGCCCGAACCATGACCGACCAGGCCCGCTGGACGGACGCCGCCCGCGCCTACGACGAGGGCCTGGCCTTGACCGCCGGGCCCATCTGGCGCCCGCTGCGCCTCCCGCTGCTGGCCGGCCGCGCCGCCCTCCACCTCACCGTGGGCGACCTGAACGACGCCGCCACCGCCTACCGCGAGGCCATCGCCCTCGCCGAGGAACTGGACACCCGGCACGACCTCGGCGCCTGCCACGCCGACCTGGCCTTGATCCACCACCTGCGCGGCGAGACCGACCAGGCGAGTTCCCTCCTGCATCGCGCCCTGGAGATCGACCGCGCGAACGGCGACGACCGCGCCGCCACCCTCGACCTGCTCATGCTCGCCCACCTGGCGAATCCCGCCGACGACCCGCCTCCGGGGCAAGGACCGCCTCCGGCGCCGCCGACCGGGCGGTCACCGGCGGCGGGGGCGTCGGCGTACCTGGAAGAGGCGCTGGCGGTGGCGAGCCGCATCGAGTTCGCACCGGGACAGGCGATGGCGCTGGCCGGACTCGGCGCGGCCGACGTCGCCGCGGCCGAGCACGCACGCGCCCGCCACCGGCTCTCCAGAGCGATCGACCTGCTGGAGGAACTGGGCCACGATCCGGCGCTGGCCGCCGCTCACCACCACCGCTCGGTCGCCGCGGAACGACTCGGCGACCTCCCCGGCGCCCTGGACGACGCCGAACGCGCCTGCGCCCTGCACCCCGCCCCCGAGCCCGCCCGCGCCCCCGTCCCCGCCCTCGTCCCCGCCCCTGTCCCTGTCCCTGAGCCCACCGACGCCCCCGCGTCCGGCATGGGCGTCGCGTCCGGCATGGGCCTTGACGTCGGCCGCGCGCTCGACCGGGCGATCGACCTCGCCGTACGCCTGGGACGCGGGACGTCGGCATGGCAGCACGCCGAACGCGTCAAGGCCCGCGCCCTGGCCGCCTGGCTCGGCGGCGACCGCTGGCCGGCTCCGCCCGGCGTACCGGCCGAGCTGGTGGACCGCGAGCGCCGCGGCCTCGCCGGCGTACGGACACTCGTCGCGGCGGCCGGCAGGACCCGCGACCCCGGCCGCGCC
>DASUCK010000369.1:0-2895 GCA_036276095.1 Nonomuraea sp.
CGGGGCGTACTGCTGCGCGGCCACCCCGGCGGGCAGGTCGTGCGGGTAGACGTAGCCCTGGGCGTGGCCCAGGTTCTTCGCGCCCTGGTAGTGGCCGTCGCGCAGGTGCGCCGGGACCGGGCCGGCCAGGCCGCGGTGCGCTACGACCGCGACGGTGACCAGCACTACGACGTCATCTCGGCATTCATCAAGTCGATCCGCGGCTCCGACGCCGACGCGGCGCTGCACTACCTGGCCCGGATGATCGAGGCGGGGGAGGACCCGCGGTTCATCGCGCGCCGCCTGGTGATCTCCGCCTCGGAGGACATCGGCCTGGCCGACCCCACGTCGCTGCTGGCCGCCGTCGCTGCGGCCGAGGCGGTGGCTCTCATCGGCATGCCGGAGGCGCGGATAAATCTGGCGCAGGCCGTCATCCACCTCGCCCTGGCACCGAAGTCCAACGCCGTGGTGACGGCGGTCGACGCGGCGCTGGCGGACGTACGCGCCGGGCTGGCCGGTCCGGTGCCCGCGCACCTGCGGGACGCGCACTACGGCGGGGCGGGGAGGCTGGGACACGGCAAGGGCTACGTCTACCCGCACGACGAACCCGGCGGGGTGGCCGCGCAGCAGTACCCGCCCGACGCCGTGCTCGGCCGGCGCTACTACAACCCCACCCGTCACGGCGCCGAAGGCCGGTTGGCAGAACTGTGGGAGCGGTTGCGCGCCGCCGTGCGCGGCCCCTGACCTCCACTGGACGCCGACACACCACATCCGCGGCGTGTCTGGTGTCGAAGCGTCCACTCAAGGGGTGGGCGTGCATGTGGCCGCGGTCGGCGGGTCTCACCAGTGTGGGACGGGCGGTGGCAGCGGCCCCGGCTCCCAGGTCCAACTGCCTCGGGGCGCACGGCGAGCGCGCGCTAGGCCGGCACGCATCCGATACAAGGTGCGTAGGCGGGAGCCGCCAAGATCCCGTGCGCCGACGCGGACGACGGTGAGTCCGCAGTCCTCAAATGCCTCCTCGCGGGCGTTGTCCAGGGCGTGTTGCTCCTCGGCACGGTGGTAGCGCCCGTCGTACTCTCCAAGGAGCCCGCTGCTGGGATCGAGCAGGTCGCCGATGCCGAGCAGTCGCCCATCGGCCCTGCGGATGAGCGGGTTCACCTGGGGGGTGGGGAGGCGGCATTCCAACTCCCAGAACAGTCGGAAGGCCGTCTCCGGGACCGAGCGGGTGAGCGGGCTGGCCAGGTTCAACGCCTGATGCACCGTGGGCACGCCGCGCCACCGCGGACGATCGCGGGCATAGGCGCGCACGGATTCGAAGTAGTCCGGTCGACCACGGCCGAGCAGGTCCAGCACCGCGACCGCTCGGTACAGCGGTGACCTGCGTGCGATGTCGAAGCCGGTACGCACCGGAGTGGTGACCGAGATCCCATCGACGCGTGAGATGTCCTCGGGCAGGAGGACGGATCGCCAGACGGCCACCGCCGTTCCCCGGCGTCGGCGCTGCTCAGGCCGCAGGCAGAGGGGCACCGGCTCACTCGTCTCACCGACCATGCCGTCCAGCTCGGTGACTCCGGCCAGATAGGCCGCAGCCCAGCCTCCGACTGCTCCGCCCGCTGGGAGGAGGGCGGCCGCATCCAGTGCCCGCTGGCGCGGCAGCGCGGCGTTGGTTCCCGACCAGACGTGCACCCCCCGAAACGGTGCCCGCCAGAGCGGCCCGGCGATTTCGCGCCAGCCGATGCCGAGCAGGCTGAGATCCCCGCGGCTCAGCGGGTGCTCCAGATCCTCCGGGTACATGGCCACGTCGCCGAGCCTGAGGTCCACGCCAGGTGTGCATGAGTGCTCGTGGGCGATCTGTGGATGGTGAACGCAGTTCGGCATTCTGTGGACGACCGACAGGCCTCGTGCGGCACTCCGTCAGCCCGCGGCCGGCACTCCGTCAGTCCGCGCGGGCGGCACCCCTTCAGTGGACGCGTCGACACCAAACACGCCGACGAAACGGTGTGTCAGCGTCCAGTGGAGACGGGACGAGGCTGGTGGTGGTGCCGCGATAGGGTCGGGCGCATGTCGGTCGGAGATGTCGCAGGGCTCATCGCGGCGGTGGCGTTCGTGCTGCTGGTGGGGGTTCTGGCCATTCCGCTGATCAAGCTGGGTGGGGTCTTCGACCAGACCCGCGAGGCGATCAAGGGGGTCTCCGACGAGACCGTCCCGCTGATCAACGAGACGACGAACACGGTCACCGAGGTCACGGCGGCCGTGTCGACGGCCAACGCGCAGCTGGTGCGGGTCGACGCGATCACCTCCAACGTGCAGGCCGCCACCACCAACATCAGCGCGCTCACGGCGCTGCTGGCGGCGACCCTCGGCAACCCGGTGATCAAGGTGGCGGCGTTCTCCTACGCCGTACGCAGCACCCTCACCGACACCGGCGGGGACCGTACCCGGGCCCGCGTCCGCAACCAGGAGCGCGCCGAGCAGGCGGCCGCTCGCGCGTCGGCACGCCGCGGCAAGGGGCGGGCCGGCTGATGCGCCGGGTGTTCTGGGTCGCCGTCGGTGCGGCCGCCGGGGTCTACGCCGTGCGCAAGGTCCAGAAGACCATGCATGCCTACTCGCCGTCGGGTCTCGCCGAGAAGGCCGGCGGCCTCGGCGAGTCGCTCAAAGGCTTTGCCGCCGAGGTCCGCGAGCGCGCCGCCGAGCGCGAGTCGGAGCTGCGCGACGCGCTCGGCCTGACCGAGGACTCTGCGCTGTCACCGGCAGAGGCGGCCGAGCTCACCGATCACCCCGCTCAACCACGTACGACCAGCGCCCGCAGCGCCACGGCTGCCACCGATCCGAGGAGCACTCGCTGATGGAAACCGCCGAGATCAAGCGTCGGTGGTTGCAGTTCTTCGGGGAGCGCGACCACACCGTTGTGCCGTC
>DASUCK010000370.1:0-54708 GCA_036276095.1 Nonomuraea sp.
GACTCTATTGGATCCGGGTCGGTGGGGTGCTGCCGTCGGGGGACGGCGGCAGACAGTTGGACGGAGTCTCGGGACGCCGGGTTCCAAGGCGTCGTCAAGACGTGCTCAACCGTAGCCCAGCGAGGGGCGATCTGCTGGCAAGGGCACGAGCACACTCGCGCGGGAGGTACTTTTCATCGACTGTTCACGCGTGAACCGACCCAGTTGCGGGCGATTTGTGCACTTTGGGGTTGCGTGTGCTAGATGTCTGTGACGTTGGATAGGCGTACGTGTGACCGAACTGCAACGCGCCAGAGACTCGCTGGTGGCAAGTAGTAAGGGATAGTCGCGATCGACTGGCAGGGCGTTCAGCTGGCTTGACCTCAAGTCGGCCAAACCCGGGGGAGATACCAGGACTCCCCCGTCAGGCTGCTCATACCATCGCAGCTCAGTGCGGTACGCCCACTGTAGAGGGAGGAACTGTTTTCACCATGCGTGTTACTAAGGGCGCACAGATCGTCGCCGGTACCGCGCTGCTCGCCCTCGCGGTTGCCGCGTGTGGCGGCGGTGCCTCGGACAACGGGGGGACCGCCGCGGGCGGCGGCGCAGAAACGCCGGTTCGCATGGAACTCGGTGAGCCGCAGGAGCTCTTGGTGCCGTCCAACACCACTGAGTCCGAAGGCTCCGAGGCCCTCGCCGCGCTGTTCGAGCCCCTCGTCAACTACGACGAGAACAAGAACGCCGTCGAGGCGGCCGCCGAGTCGATCACCAGCGAAGACCAGAAGACCTGGACGATCAAGCTCAAGCCCGGTTACACCTGGCACAACGGTGAGCCCCTCGTCGCCCAGAACTACGTGGACGCGTGGAACTACGCGGCCAACCAGGAGAACGCCCAGAGCGCCGGCTACTTCTTCGCCCGCGTCGAGGGCTACGGCGACCTCAACCCGGGTGAGGGCAAGGCCGTCACCACCAAGGAGATGAGCGGCCTCAAGGTCGTCGACGACTCGACCTTCACGGTCACCCTCGCGGCGCCGTTCTCGCAGTTCAAGGTCATGCTCGGCTACACCGCGTTCTACCCGCTGCCCAAGGCGGCCTTCGGCCCCGACGGCAAGGTGACGCAGCAGTACGGCGAGCAGCCCATCGGCCAGGGCCTGTTCAAGATGGACAAGGCGTACAAGAAGGGCACCGACCAGTCCATCGAGATGTCGGTGTACGACAAGTACCCCGGCAAGAAGCCGTCGAACTGGACCAAGCTGCAGTTCAAGCTCTACACCGACTCCGACGTCGCGTTCAACGACCTCCAGGCCAACAACCTGGACATCCACGACTCGCTCAGCCCGTCGGCGATCTCGACCGCCAAGTCCACGCTCGGCGAGCGCTACCAGGACCAGCCGGACGCCGGCATCGGCTACATCGGCGTACCGCTGAAGTACAACCCCGAGCTGGACAACGTCGAGATCCGCAAGGCCATCTCGATGGCCATCGACCGGAAGACGATCGCCGAGACGGTCTTCTCCGGCACCCGCGCCCCGGCCGACGACTTCATCAACCCGGCCATCGCGGGCTACCGCCAGGGCGCCTGCAAGGCCTGCGTCTACAACCCGGCCGAGGCCAAGAAGCTGTACGACGCGGCCGGCGGCCCGAAGACGCTGGAGCTCGGCTACAACGCCGACGGCGGCCACAAGGAGTGGATGGAGGCGGTGGCCAACAACCTCCGCGCCAACCTCGGCATCGAGGCCACGGCCAAGCCGTTCGAGAAGTTCGCCAGCATCCTGGACGAGCTGGACTCCAAGACGTACAAGGGCCTGTTCCGCATGGGCTGGGCCATCGACTACCCGTCCGCCGAGAACTACCTCACGCCCATCTTCAGCACCGGCGCCGCCGCGACCGGCTCCAACTACGGCGGCTACTCCAACAAGAAGTTCGACGAGCTGCTCGCCAAGGGCGACCAGGCCCCGACGGTCGAGGAGGGCCTGACGTTCTACCAGCAGGCCGACGACATCCTGCTGGAGGAACTGCCCTACATTCCGGTGTACTTCTACCGGAACAACTCCGGCTACTCCACCAACGTCAAGAACGTCAAGATCAACCTGCTCAACCAGATTGAGTGGGCCGACGTCGAGAAGGCCTGACAGTCGTTCCTGGGGGTGGGCGCGCGTGCCGCGCCCGCCCCTGCAGGGGTTAAGCGAGGAGGCGACCCCTCGGCCTGACCCATAAGGTCGAGGGGTGGCCTTCTTCGCGTGTACGGGAGGCTTAAATGGGCCGTTACATCATCAGGCGTCTGCTCCAGTCGATCCCCGTGTTGTTGGGTGCCACTCTGCTGATCTTCACCGTCGTCTTCGCGCTTCCCGGTGACCCGATCGCGGCGCTGGCAGGCGAGAAGCGGGCGGACCCCAACATCGTCGCGATCCTGCGCGAGCAGTATCACCTCAACGATCCGCTGTTGCTCCAATACTGGTACTACATCAGCGGAGTGCTCTTCCGCGCGGACCTCGGCGTCACGTTCGCCGACATCCCCGTGTCCCAGATCCTGGCGCCCAAGTTCCAGGTGACGCTCAACCTGGCGCTCACCGCGCTGATCATCGAGGCCGTCATCGGCGTCGGCCTCGGCCTGTGGGCGGCGCTGCGCCGCGGCCAGGCGACCGACACCATGATCCTCGCCTCGACGCTGCTGCTGATCTCGGTGCCGACTCTGGTGTCCGGCTTCATCCTGCAGTTCATCCTCGGCGTGAAGCTCAAGCAGTGGACGGGCGTCGACATCTTCCCCATCGCGGGCATCGCCAACGGCCTGCGCAGCTACCTGCTGCCAGGCTTCGTGCTCGCGGGCGTGTCGATCGCCTACCTCACCCGTCTGACCAGGACCAGCCTGGCCGAGACACTACGGGCCGACTTCATCAGGACGGCGACCGCGAAGGGTCTGTCAAGACGCCGGGTCGTCGGCCGGCACGCGCTGCGCAACGCGCTGATCCCGCTCGTCACGTTCCTGGGCGCCGACCTCGGCAACCTCATGGGCGGCGCGGTGATCACCGAACGGATCTTCAACATCCCGGGTGTCGGTCTGCAGCTCTTCGACTCGGTGTATCTCCGCGAACAACCTGTGGTCGTCGGTATCGTGACAATCCTGGTGCTGATCTACATCCTGGCCAATCTGGTCGTCGACATGATGTACGCAGTGCTCGACCCGAGGATCCGCTATGAGTAACATTCTGCCGGGCGGGCCTGCCGTCGCGCCCGAGGAGGCCCCAGACCCGCTGTCGCCGAAGAAGGTCAAGCCCACCAAGTCGGGCAAGCCGGCCAGCCTGTGGTCCGACGCCTGGCACGACCTGCGGCGCAAGCCGATCTTCATCATCTCGTGCTGCATCATCGCCGTGCTCGCGGTGATGGCGATCTGGCCGTCGCTGTTCAGCTCGGTCAACCCGTTCGACGCCCGCACCTGCGAGCTGGCCATGGCCAGGCAGCTGCCCAGCACCGGCCACCCGTTCGGCCGCGACAACCTGGGCTGCGACCTCTACGCCCGTACGATCTACGGCGCGAAGAACTCGCTGATCATCGGCATCACCACGTCGGTCTTCTCGGCGGTCATCGGCGGCTTCCTCGGCCTGCTGGCCGGGTTCTTCGGCGGCGCCGTCGACAGCGTGACCTCGCGGGTCACCGAGATCTTCTTCGCCATCCCCAGCATCCTGGGCGCCCTGCTGATCGGCTCCACCTTCCGCGGCAGCGGGCTCGGCATCTGGCTGGTGGTCATCTCGCTGACCATCCTCGGCTGGCCCATGACCTTCAGGATCATGAGAGCGGCGGTCATCAGCACCAAGTCACAAGACTTCGTGGTGGCGGCCAGAGCGCTCGGCGCCGGTCCGATGCGCATCATGGTGAGACACCTGCTGCCCAACGCGCTGGCCTCCGTGATCGTCGTCGCGACGATCAACCTCGGCGGGTTCATCGCGGCCGAGGCGGCGCTGTCGTACCTGGGGGTGGGCGTGCAACCGCCGGACATCTCCTGGGGTCTCATGATCGCGGACGCCCAGCGGCGCTTCCTGGAGGCACCGCTGCCGCTGATCTTCCCGGCCGTGTTCCTGAGCGTCACCGTGCTCGCGTTCATCATGCTGGGCGACGCCGTGCGCGACGCGCTCGACCCGAAGCTCAGGTAGGAGGGGGGATCAAGTGAAGAGCACATCCGCGGACGTGTTGCCCGCCGAGGGAGGGCTGGGCGACGAGCCGCTGCTCGCGGTCGACAACCTGCACGTGGAGTTCCGCACCCGCGCCGGCGTCGTACGCGCCGTCAACGGCGTGAGCTACACCGTCGACGCCGGCGAGACGCTGGCGGTGCTGGGCGAGTCGGGTTCCGGTAAGTCCGTGACCGCGCAGGCGATCATGGGCATTCTGGACGTCCCCCCGGCGGTGATCCCCCGGGGCGAGATCCGCTTCAAGGGCACAGACCTGCTCAAGCTGTCGGAGGAGGCGCGGACGCAGGTCCGCGGCCAGCGCATCTCCATGATCTTCCAGGACGCGCTCTCCGCGCTCAACCCGGTGTTCACCGTGGGCTGGCAGATCAGCGAGATGTTCCGGATCCACCGCGGCATGTCCAAGGCCGACGCCATGAAGCGGGCCGTCGAGCTGATGGACCGGGTCCGCATCCCGGCCGCCCGGCAGCGCGTGCACGACTACCCGCACCAGTTCTCGGGCGGCATGCGCCAGCGCATCATGATCGCGATGTCGATCGCGCTGGATCCCGAGGTGCTGATCGCCGACGAGCCCACCACGGCGCTCGACGTGACCGTCCAGGCGCAGATCATGGAGCTGCTGGCCGAGCTGCAGCGCGAGAGCCAGATGGGTCTCATCCTGATCACCCACGACCTGGGCGTCGTCGCCGACGTGGCCGACAAGATCGCCGTCATGTACGCCGGGCGCATCGTCGAGAACGCCCCCGTGCACGACGTCTACAGCGCGCCCGCGCACCCGTACACGAAGGGCCTGCTGGAGTCGATCCCCCGGGTCGACCTCAAGGGCCAGGACCTGTACGCCATCAAGGGCCTTCCGCCCAACCTGCTCGAACTGCCCACCGGCTGCGCGTTCCATCCCCGGTGCCCCTACCGGCAGGACAACTGCGTGACCGACGTCCCCCCGCTGTATCAGATCAGCGGCACGCGCAGCAGCGCCTGCCACTACTGGAGGGAGGTCCTCGATGGCGAACGGTGACCGCATCCTCGAGGTACGCGACCTGGTCAAGCACTTCCCGCTCACCCAGGGCGTCCTCTTCAAGCGGCAGATCGGCGCCATCAAGGCCGTCGACGGCGTGTCGTTCGACCTGCACAAGGGCGAGACGCTGGGCGTCGTGGGCGAGTCGGGCTGCGGCAAGTCCACGCTGGCCAAGGTGCTGATGGCGCTGGAGCGGCCGACCTCGGGCTCGGTCATGATCAACGGCCGCGACATCGGCAAGGCCAGGGGCGCCGAGCTGAAGCGCATGCGCCGCAACATCCAGATGGTGATGCAGGACCCGTACACCTCGCTGAACCCGCGGATGACCGTGGGCGACATCATCGGGGAGCCGTACGAGATCCACACCGAGGTGGCGCCCAAGGGCGACCGGCGCAAGAAGGTCCAGGATCTGCTGGAGGTGGTGGGCCTCAACCCCGACCACATCAACCGCTACCCGCACCAGTTCTCCGGCGGCCAGCGGCAGCGCATCGGCATCGCCCGGGGTCTGGCGTTGCAGCCGGAGATCATCGTCTGTGACGAGCCGGTGTCGGCGCTCGACGTGTCGATCCAGGCGCAGGTGATCAACCTGCTGGAGCGGCTGCAGAACGAGTTCGACCTGGCCTACATCTTCATCGCGCACGACCTGTCGGTGGTCCGGCACATCTCCGACCGGGTCGGGGTGATGTACCTGGGCAAGTTCGTGGAGCTGGGCAAGGACGTCGAGATCTACGACAAGCCGGCGCATCCGTACACGCAGGCGCTGCTGTCGGCGGTGCCGGTTCCCGATCCGGAGGGGCGGGAGCAGCGGGAGCGGATCATCCTGCAAGGTGACCCGCCGTCGCCGGCCAACCCGCCGTCGGGGTGCCGGTTCCGTACGCGGTGCTGGAAGGCGCAGGAGATCTGCGCGCAGGAGGAGCCGCTGCTGCAGATCCGGCCCGGTACGGCGCACGAGAGCGCCTGCCACTTCGCCGAGACGCACGACGTCGTCCACGTCGGGTGACCGTGCACGCCGGCTGATCTTCCACGCCGGCTGGTCGTTGGAACGCCGCGTGGGCCCTGTCGGAGGGCCCCCGCGGCGTTCGCCGTCACCGGGGCCGGCGGCGGGCCACCGGGAGCGTCAGTCCGGCCGCCCGGCGGCGGGCCACCGGGAGCGTCAGTCCGGTCGGCGGCGGGCCATCACGATGCGGGCCGACATCGTGGCCACCAGCGCCAGCATTCCGGCCACCACGGCCGTCCTGGAGGACGGCGCGGGCCTGGGGGCGGCGTGCGCGGCCGGCGGGCTCATCCGGTCGGCCGCGCGCAGGGCCAGCAGGGCGTCCGCCACGCCGTGCCCGTACGCGGGGCCGCGGCCGTCGGCGCGGCGGGTGCCGAGCTCGATGGCCCGGCGGACGAGCTGTGGCGACAGGTCGGGGTGGGCCGACTTGATCAGGGCCGCGATGCCCGCCACCATAGCGGCGGCCGAGCTGGTGCCGTCGCCCACCACGTACGAGTCCGCGCCGTCGGCCGTGACGATCTCCGTGCCGGGCGCGACCACCGACACGTAGTCCTGCCTGCTGGAGAACCCCGCCAGCGTCAGCCGCCGGTCGACCGCGCCCACGGCGATCACCCCGGGGTAGGCGGCGGGGAAGTTCTTCCTGTTGGCCGCCGCGCCGTCGTTGCCCGCCGAGGCGACCAGCACCGCGCCCTTGGCGATGGCGTACCGGACGGCCTCCTGCTCGGCCGGTGAGCCCTGCCAGGCGCCGCTGCCGCCGCCGAGCGACATGCTGATCACGTCGGCGCCGTGGTCGGCGGCGTACCGGATGCCCTTGGCGAGCACGTCACGCGTGGCTGAGCGCTGATCCTCGCGGCGCGGGTCGTCGTTCTCCAGCGTCACCCTGATCGACAGCACTCTGGCCGCGGGGGCCACGCCGAGCACGCCGCCCCTGCGCTCGTCCCCGTGGCCGCGGCCGGCGATCAGGCTGGCCATGGCGGTGCCGTGCCGGCCCCAAAGGCCGGGGACCACGCGCGTGCCGGTCAGGTCGGGACCCTCCACCACGGCGCCGGCCAGGTCGGGGTGGCGGGAGTTGACGCCGGTGTCGAGCACGGCGACCAGCACGCCCGCGCCTCTGCTGGCCCGCCACGCCTCGGGCAGGCGCAGCGTATCCAGCTGCCACTGCCCGGCCCGCGCGACCTCGCCCACGTCGTCGGCGGAGACCGGGGGCGCGGTCCACGTCACGAAGGCCGTGGACAGGAGCGCGACAGACAGAAGGGACAAGTGGTACACGTCTACCTCAAGGGGGGAAGGAGGGGACGCCCGTGATCTGCTCCCGCATTCTGGCACGCGACCGCCGATCCCACCGGACGGTTCGGTAAACAGACCGATACGCGGAGTAATTCCGATGTGCGGCTTTCGCCCTACGAAGTCGGGGAAAGCCGGACATGCGCCCCCGGCGGGAGCCCCAGCCGCTGCGCCGCGTCACCGGAGTTGACCGCGATCGCCACCAGCCCCGCCGAGTCCGCGAACGCCACCAGCTCACCCGGCGGCACCGCCGCGTACGTCTCCCGGTACGGCAACGCCAGCTGCCGCCGCCCCAGCCACACCCCCAGCGTGTCGCCCACCCGCACGCCCAGCGCATGCAGGTCGCCGGCCGCGATCGACAGCTGCGTGTTGCCGTACCGGTCGACCGAGACCACCTCGCCCTCCACCGAGCCGTCCCGCAGCTGCGACGTCGGCTCGGGCAGCGTGACCAGCCGCCGCACCGGCACCTTCGGCCCCAGCTCGGCGAGCTCCAGGCCGCGGCACAGCCTCCCCGCGACCGGCGCGAACACGTCCCGCCCCGGGAACGTCGGCGAGACCGGCCGCAGGAAGTGCTCCTCGTTGCCCAGCTCGTACGCCGCCCGCGCGCCGCCGCTGGCGTGCACCGCCCACGACAGCAGCCCGTTGTCCGGCCCGATGAACACCCGGTCGCCCGCCTCGACCGCCACCGCCCGCCGGGAGCCGCCCGCCCCGGGATCGACCGCGCCGATGTGGACGCCCGGCGGCAGGTACGGGATCGTCTGGGCGAGCACGGCCGCGCCCCGCCGCACGTCGCCGGACGGGATCAGGTGACACACGTCGATCACCCGGGCCTGCGGCGCGATTCCCGCGATCACACCATGGCAGGCCGCCACATAGCCGTCTTCGAGCCCGTAGTCCGTGAGGAGGGTGATTACTGACGTCACATTTCGTGACTGTACGTCTCCCGATCCATCGTGAACAGCCGGACTTGGCACATTACGATTGGCCACGGGCCGCGCGCGTGTGACGAGATCGTCGCACGCCCCTTCCGAGGAGGACACCATGGGACCACCGCTCAGCGGTGACGATGCTGCCCAGGAGACGTCCCGACAGCCGCTGACCGACCGTGATCTCGAGCTCCTCGCCTTCGAGCGCCAATGGTGGCGCCACGCCGGCGCGAAGGAGCAGGCCATCAAGGAGACCTTCGGGTTCTCCGCCACGCGCTACTACCAGTTGCTCGGCGAATTGATCGACCGCCCCGAGGCGCTCCAGCAGGACCCCATGCTGGTCAAGCGCCTCCGCAGGTTGCGCTCCACCCGTCAGCGAGACCGCGCGGCGAGAAGGCTTGGCATGCGCCCCTGACCGCCTGGGTACGGCAGCCGCGTGAAGAACATGCCTGGAATGGAAGCGATACTCAAGGACCCGGCGGGGGCGGTGATCGGGCTCGACTTCGACGGCACCCTGTCGCCCATCGTGCCCGATCCGGCCGCGGCCGTGATCCATCCCAAGGCGCCCGCCGTCCTCGCCGAGCTGGGCGCCCACGTCCTGGCGGTGGCCATCGTGACCGGCCGGCCGCCGGCCACCGCGCTGGCGCTCGGCCCCGGGCTGGCCGACGTCCCAGGGCTGGTGGTGCTCGGCCACTACGGCTTCGAACGCTGGGAGAACGGCCGGGTCTCCGCCCCGCCGCCCCCGCCCGGCGTGCCCCGCGCCGAGACCGAGCTCCAGCTGCTGCTGGAGGAGCGCGGGCTGAAGGGCGTCGTGATCGAGGACAAGGGCCGCGCGGTGGCGGTGCACACCAGGCGCGCCGCCGACCCCGAGGCCGCGCTCGCCGAGCTGCGCGAGCCGCTGGCACGGCTGGCCGACAAGCACGGGCTGGTGGTCGAGCCCGGCCGGATGGTGCTGGAGCTGCGGCCGCCCGGCATGGACAAGGGCCACGCGCTCAGCCTCTTCCTGGCCGAGCGGGGGGCCAGGTCGGTCCTGTTCGCCGGCGACGACCTGGGCGACCTGGCCGCGTTCGAGGCCGTCCGCGCCTCCGGGCTGCCCGGCGTGACCGTGTGCAGCGGGTCGGCCGAGGTGACCGCGCTGGCCGAGCGCGCCGACCTGGTCGTGGACGGCCCCGACGGGGTGGTGGCCCTCCTGGAGGAGCTGACCTCGGCGCTCAAGCCTGCGGACTGGCGCTGAGCGCGTCGAGCTGGGCCGCGAGCCACTTGCGCGGGGGCAGGGCGGTGGCCGCGGCGCACAGCTTGTCGCGGCGGGTCCTGCGCTCGTCCTCCGGCATGACCAGGGCCTCGTGCAGGGCGTCCGCCGTGCCGCTGATGTCGTACGGGTTGACCACGAGCGCGTGGCGGCCCAGTTCGGCGGCCGCCCCCGCCTCGCGCGAGAGCACCAGCGCGCACCGCGGCGAGAGCACCGGCCCCTCCTTGGCCACCAGGTTCATCCCGTCGCGGATGGGGTTGACCAGCAGCACGTCGGCCATCCGGTACGCGGCCAGCGAACGCGGGTAGTCGTCGTTGACGTTGAGTATCAGCGGGTCCCAGTCCTCGGTGGCGAACTCGTTCTCGATCTCGCGGGCGCAGCGCTGCACCGACGCGGTGTACTCGCGGTATTCGGGCAGGTCGTGGTGGCTCGGGTAGGCGAAGGCGAGGTGCACCACGCGCCCGTGCCACTCCGGGTGCGCGGCCAGGAACTCACCGTAGGCGACCAGGCCGCGCACGATGTTCTTCGACAGCTCGGTGCGGTCGATGCGGACGATCAACCGGCGGTCGCCGACCTGGTCCCTGATCGCGGTCATGTGGGACTCGACGTCGGGCTCGCAGGCCCGCTCCCACAGCGCCGCGCCGTCCACGCCGAGGCTGTGGACGCCGATCCGGGTCGTGCGGCCCTCATGGGTGACGGTGCGGGCGGCGCGGTCGACCTCCGCGCCGAGCAGCGCCTCGCAGCAGTCCGCGAACGCCGCCGCCCACCGCGCGGTGAGGAACCCGGCGTGGTCGGCTCCCAGGATGCCTTCCAGCACCTCCCCGGCCACCTCGTCGGGCAGCAGCGAGAAGTATTCGGGCGGCGCCCACGGGGTGTGGCTGAAGTGCGCGATGCGCAGGTCGGGCCGCTCGGCCCTGAGCATGGCCGGCGTCAGCGTGAGGTGATAGTCCTGGACCATCACCCGGGCCCCGTGGCCGGCCTCCTCGGCCAGGGCGAGCGCGAAGGCGCCGTTGTAGTCGCGGTAGGACTGCCACTCGCGGGCGAAGCGCGTGCCGAAGTTCGGCGCGTTGGGGATGTCGTAGAGCAGGTGGTTGACGAACCACAGTGTGGAGTTGGCCACGGAGTTGTAGGCGCGGTGGAAGGTGGCCGCGGGGATGTCGAGCATCCGCAGTGGCCCGGTGTCGTAGCCGGCCTGGTCGATGCGGCCGCCGGGCGCCAGGCGTACGGCGCTGCGGTCGTCGTCGGACAGCGCCGCGCACACCCACAGCACGCCGTCCTTCCTGATCACGCCGGACAGCCCGGACACCAGGCCGCCGCCGCCGCGCTTCATGGTCAGCTCGCCGCCGTCGGACACGGTGAAGGTGACGGGCCCTCTGTTGGAGGCCACCAGAACGCTGTTCATCGACGCTCCCTTCGATCATAGGATCCCAGCTATGGCGCTTGATGAGCTAACCGAGGAACTCGCCCGATCCGCCGCAGCCGGAGATCATCGTGCGCTTGGCGAGCTATTGGCCAGGATCGAGCCCGATGTGATGCGTCACTGCGCCCGGATCCTGCCCTACCACCAGGACGCCGAGGAGGCGTCCCAGGACACGCTGCTGGCCGTGGCCCGCAACATCGGGCGCTTCGAGGGGCGGGCCAGGTTCAGCACCTGGCTGCACATCGTGACGGCCAACTGCGCGCGCACGACGTACCGGTCGCTGAAGCGCAGGGCGGCCGAGCAGACCTCCGACGAACTGCCCCTGCAGAAGCCCGACGCGCGGCGGGTGAGCGTGATCGCGGGATCGCGCCTCGACCTGCTCGACGCGATGGAGGCGCTGGAGGCCGACAAGCCCGACCTGGCGCAGGCGCTGGTGCTGCGCGACATCGTCCAGCTCGACTACAACGAGGTGGCCGAGCACCTCGGCATCCCGCTGGGCACCGCCAAGTCACGCATTCACCAGGCGCGCAAATACGTGCAGAGCGTGCTGGGGGAGGACTATCGCTGAGATTATCCGTCTCGGATGCTGAGACCGGTAGTCATTGCCGCCACTCGAGCGGGTAGAGTCCCCTTCAACAACTGCATATTGCTCATCCAGAGGGGTGGAGGGACCGGCCCTGCGAAGCCCCGGCAACCCTCCCGGCTTTCGACTCGCGACCTGCGAGGCCGACCGGGACAAGGTGCCAATTCCGGTTCGCGGTCAAGGTGGCCGCGGGCGAAGATGAGGGAAGGCCTCGCTTCATGTCGCACGACTTTGGTCCTGCCGCCGCTCTGTCCTGCCGCGAGTGTGGCGCGCGCTACCCGCTCGGTCCCAGCTTCGCCTGTCCTGAGTGTTTCGGGCCGCTGGAGGCGGCCTACGAATTCGGCGCCGTGACCCGCGCGGACATCGAGTCCGGCCCGGCCAGCATCTGGCGCTACCGCTCGCTGCTCCCCGTGCCGGCCGACGTGGCGAGCAAGCCCAACATGAACCCGGGCTGGACCAAGCTGGTCAAGGCGGGCAACCTCGGCCGGGCGCTCGGCGTCAAGTCCCTCTACGTGAAGGACGACTCGGGCAACCCCACCCACTCCTTCAAGGACCGGGTGGTGGCCATCGCCGTCGAGGCGGCCCGCACCTTCGGCTTCCACACGCTCTCCTGCTCCTCCACGGGCAACCTCGCGGGCGCGGTCACGGCCGCCGCGGCGCGGGCGGGCCTCGACGCCTGCGTGTTCATCCCGGCCGGCCTCGAAGCCGCCAAGATCGCCATGGCCCGGGTGTTCGGCGGCAAGCTGATCGGCATCGACGGCACGTACGACGAGGTCAACCGGTTCTGCTCGGAGCTGATCGGCGACCCGATGGGCGACAAGTGGGGCTTCGTCAACGTCAACCTGCGGCCCTACTACGCCGAGGGCTCCAAGACGCTCGCGTACGAGATCGCCGAGCAGCTCGGCTGGCGGCTGCCGGAACAGATCATCATCCCGATCGCCTCCGGCTCGCAGCTCACGAAGATCGACAAGGGCTTCCGGGAGCTGGTGGCGCTCGGGCTGGTCGAGGACACGCCGTACAAGATCTTCGGGGCGCAGGCGGCCGGGTGCTCGCCGGTGTCGGCCGCGTTCAAGGCGGGACACGACGTGGTCCAGCCGGTCAAGCCCGACACGATCGCCAAGTCGCTGGCGATAGGGAATCCCGCTGACGGGCCGTACGTGCTGGACATCGCCCGGCGCACCGGCGGGGCCGTCGAGGACGTCACCGACCCCGAGATCGTGGCCGCGATCAAGCTGCTGGCCTCGACGGAGGGCGTCTTCGCCGAGACCGCGGGCGGGGTTACCGTGGGCGTGCTCAAGAAGCTGGTCGAGACCGGGCGGCTCGACCCCGAGGCCGAGACCGTGGTGCTCAACACCGGCGACGGCCTCAAGACGCTCGACGTCATCACCGGCGCCGACGCCCGGCCCACGGCAGTGATCAGGCCCTCTCTCGACGCGTTCCGCGCGGCTGTCTGACAACCAGGAAAGGCGAGTTAACATGAGCGTTACTGTGCGGATTCCCACCATTCTGCGCACGTACACCGGGGGGAACGCGGAAGTGAGTGGCGAGGGCGCGACTCTTCGTGACGTGCTGGCCAAGCTCGACTCCGACTACCCGGGGATCGGCGCGAGAATTCTGGATGAATCGGGCAAGATTCGACGTTTCGTCAACGTTTACGTGGGGGAAGAGGACGTCCGATTCGCCGACGGGCTCGACACTCCCGCCCCCGAGGGCGCCCAGATCTCCATCATCCCCGCCGTCGCCGGCGGCTGAGTGCGATAGGTCACATCTTGAAGGCGCCCCTTGTGGGCGCCTTCTCCTTTTCCCAGCAAATTCAACGTTGAAGGACCTTCGGTGCGAAGAAATGCATCGTTCGCGGATTGACACTGTTGCCAAACCCCGTGCCACATGTATGGTCGAGGGCGTCGTCTGACTGATTTTTCGTTAAGTCAGGCGATTACGGGTCTCGCGGTGGAATGGGCGAGATCTGTTAGCCCAGTAAGAGGAGTCGGAAGTGGCGCAGGGCACCGTCAAGTGGTTCAACGCGGACAAGGGCTACGGCTTCATCGCGGTAGACGGTGGTAAGGATGTATTCGTCCATTACTCCGCGATCCTGATGGACGGGTATCGCTCTCTGGAGCAGGGACAGCGCGTCGAGTTCGAGATCACCCAGGGACAGAAGGGCCCCCAGGCCGAGTCTGTCCGCATGGTCTGATTCACGTCACTCGTACGCGCATGGCGGTATCGCACGGCAGCGCAGTCCGTGCGATC
Source organism: Nonomuraea sp. (assembly GCA_036276095.1). Taxonomy (GTDB): domain Bacteria; phylum Actinomycetota; class Actinomycetes; order Streptosporangiales; family Streptosporangiaceae; genus Nonomuraea. The sequence continues at coordinate 13,882 of DASUCK010000370.1, forward strand.
CGGCCACATCTCGTTCGTCGACCCGGTGTGGCGGGCCGCACCCCGCGGTTCGCCGCACAGATGCACACAGCCGGACTGACCTGGGCGTCAGCCCGGGGCGGCGAGTCCTCCGCTTGCACTCGACAGGGTAGAGTGCTAAACAGTTCGTTGGCACTCTGTGCAGAAGAGTGCCAGCGAACTCGGATCGAGACGATGGGGTCTGCCGAACGGAGATGCAGGCTCATGCCGTCGCGGGCGTCGGCTCGGTCCAGGACAAGCCACCCTGCATCTGGGAGGTCTAGCCTTATGGCAGCCAAGATGATCGCGTTTGACGAGGACGCCCGGCGCGGTCTCGAGCGCGGTATGAACCAGCTCGCCGACGCCGTCAAGGTGACCCTGGGTCCCAAGGGCCGCAACGTCGTGCTGGAGAAGAAGTGGGGCGCTCCCACGATCACCAACGACGGCGTCTCCATCGCCAAGGAGATCGAGCTCGAGGACCCGTGGGAGAAGATCGGCGCCGAGCTGGTCAAGGAAGTCGCCAAGAAGACGGACGACGTCGCCGGCGACGGCACCACCACGGCCACCGTGCTCGCCCAGGCGCTGGTGCGCGAGGGCCTGCGTAACGTCGCCGCCGGCGCCAACCCGATGGGCCTGAAGAAGGGCATCGAGGCCGCCGTCGAGCGCGTCAGCGAGGAGCTCTCCAAGCTGGCCAAGGACGTGGAGACCAAGGAGCAGATCGCCTCCACGGCCTCCATCTCCGCCGCCGACCCCGAGATCGGGGCGCTCATCGCCGAGGCGATGGACAAGGTCGGCAAGGAAGGCGTCATCACCGTCGAGGAGAGCAACACCTTCGGCCTGGAGCTGGAGCTCACCGAGGGCATGCGCTTCGACAAGGGCATGACGTCGATGTACTTCGTGACCGACTCCGACCGCATGGAGGCCGTGCTCGAAGACCCCTACATCCTGATCGTCAACAGCAAGGTCTCCGCCAACAAGGACCTGCTGCCGCTGCTCGACAAGGTCGTGCAGGCCGGCAAGCCGCTGTTGATCATCGCCGAAGACGTCGAGGGCGAGGCCCTGGCCACGCTGGTGGTCAACAAGATCCGCGGCCTGTTCAAGTCGGTTGCCGTCAAGGCCCCCGGCTTCGGCGACCGCCGCAAGGCCATGCTCAACGACATCGCCATCCTGACCGGCGGCCAGGTCATCGCCGAGGAGGTCGGCCTCAAGCTCGAGTCCGCCACCCTCGACCTGCTGGGCCGCGCCCGCAAGGTCGTCGTGACCAAGGACGAGACCACGATCGTCGACGGCGCCGGTGACGCCGAGCAGATCTCCGGCCGGGTCAACGAGATCCGCGCCGAGATCGACCGCACCGACTCCGACTACGACCGCGAGAAGCTCCAGGAGCGCCTCGCCAAGCTGGCCGGCGGCGTGGCCGTCATCAAGGCCGGCGCGGCCACCGAGGTCGAGCTCAAGGAGCGCAAGCACCGCATCGAAGACGCCGTCCGCAATGCCAAGGCGGCCGTCGAGGAGGGCATCGTCCCCGGCGGTGGCGTGGCGCTGCTGCAGGCCGGCGCCAAGGCGTTCGACAAGCTGGAGCTCAACGGCGACGAGGCCACCGGCGCCGCGATCGTCAAGAAGGCTCTGGAGGAGCCGCTGAAGCAGATCGCGGTCAACGCCGGCCTCGAGGGCGGCGTCGTGGTCGAGCGCGTCCGCGGCCTGGAGCCCGGCCAGGGCCTCAACGCCGCGACCGGCGACTACGTCAACATGTTCGAGGCGGGCATCATCGACCCGGCCAAGGTGACGCGCTCCGCGCTCCAGAACGCCGCCTCCATCGCGGCGCTCTTCCTCACCACCGAGGCCGTCATCGCCGAGAAGCCCGAGAAGGAGAAGGCCCCGGCCGGCATGCCGGGCGGCGGCGACATGGACTTCTAGGTCTTTTCCGCACGCCACGGCTAAGAGCGGCCCGGGTTTTCCGGGCCGCTCTTATTTTCGTTTCCCAGCCATTACGTTTCATCATTGATCCGCTACCTGGAGTGAGGAAATGTGGGTCCCGCACACGCCTCACGAAAGGAGTAGTGGATGCTTTCCCGTAGCACGCGAATTGTGGGCGCCGCGCTCGCGGCCCTGGCCGCCGTGACCACCCTGTCAGCGCCCGCGCACGCAGCAGACACGATCATCGCCGATCTCCAGATCCCGCACGAGCTGCAGGTGCTCTGCGTGCCCGACACCGGTTTCGGGGTGCCGCTGGTCGACGGCCTGGTGAAGGAGGTCATGGGCTGCCGGCAGGCGGCTGCCCCGAGGCGGCCGGCCATCGTCGACCCGGCGGCCGCCCTGGAGACGGCGGCCGCCCTGAGCGAGATGTTCGGTTACCGTCCGTAGTGGGGGACGAGGTGGCCGCGGGCCACGGTGTTGGCGGTGATATTGAAGCCGACCACCGCAGGGCTCGCGTCGCTGTCCACGCCCAGCTTGTCCACGCCCAGCGCGTGGACGGTGAAGACGTAGCGGTGCGGGTCGCCGGGCGGGGGCGCCGAACCGCCGTAGGCCCTGCTGCCGTAGTCGTTGCGGGCGTGGACGGCGCCCTCGGGCAGGCCCTTGAAGTCGGGGGCCGTGCCCGCGCCCGTGGGCAGCTCGGTCACCGAGGCCGGCAGGTCGAACAGCACCCAGTGCCAGAACCCGCTCCCCGTGGGGGCGTCGGGGTCGTAGCAGGTGACGGCGTAGCCGCGGGTCCCGGCCGGCGCGCCGGACCAGCGGAGGTGGGGCGAGAGGTTCTGGCCCGTCATGCCCCAGTCGTTGAAGACGTGCAGGTCGCTCAGCCGCTCGCCGTCCTGGATGTCGTCGCTCTCGACCACGAGCGCGGGAACCGACGGCAGGTGTTCATGTGGCAGCGGTGCTGGCACGGCATCCTCCTAGGTAGAGAGCTTCCTGCCCGCCATCCTAGAAGCGCGCGCACCCGCCGCCGATCACCTGCCGCGCCCGGGGTTCAGGTCGCCAGCTGAGGCGGCAGGGGCTTGTCGTGGACGACCGTGAGCGAGGTGACCGCGCGGGTGAGGACCACGTACAGGCGGGACAGGCCGCGCGGCTCGGCGGCGACGATGTCGGCGGGCTCGACGGCGATCACGTGGTCGTACTCCAGGCCCTTGGCCAGGGTCGCGGGGACGACCAGGAGGCGCTGGTCGTCGGTGGAGTCGGGGCCGAGCACGGCGTGGGGGAGGCCGGCGAGGGCCCTGGAGACCTCGGGGACGAGGGCGTCGGGGGCGATCACGCCGATCGAGCCCTCCCTGGCCAGGGCCTCCCCGGCGGCCGCGGCGACCGAGCCGCCGGCGCGTACGGACAGCGAGCCCGCGCCGGGGCGCAGCGAGCGCGGGGCGGCCAGGCCGGGGGCGATGGACGGGAGCAGGCGGGCGGCGTAGTCGAGGATCTCGCGCGGGACGCGGAAGCCGAGGGTCAGCTCGGTGACCTCGCCCTCGCGCCGGCCCAGGTGTTCCAGCACCGACCGCCACGAGCGGGTCGACCACGGGGTGGTGCCCTGGGCGAGGTCGCCGAGCACGGTGGCCGAGCCGTTGCGGCAGCGGCGGCCGAGCGCCCGCAACTGCATCGCGGAGAGGTCCTGCGCCTCGTCGACCACCAGGTGGCCGAGCGAGGGCGTGCGTTCCATGAGGTCGCGGAGCTCGTCGAGGAGCGCGGCGTCCGCGGCGGACCACTTGGCGGACTTCCAGCTCCGGTACGGTTTCCGCCACATGAGCAGGTCCTGCTCGTCGGGCGACAAATCAGATTTAGAGGCTTTTGTGAGAAATTCCGGATCTGACAGCAGGCGATGCAGCACCTGCTCCGGCGTCAGCTTCGGCCACACCGCGTCCACGACCTGCTTGACCGGCTTCGACCGGGCCACGGCGTCCTGCACCCGGTCGTCGGGCGACTCGCCGCGCTGCTCCATGCGCACGAGCACCATGTGGGCCAGCCGCTGCGCCAACGCCGCCCGCCCCGGCAGGTAACGGGTGGTGCCGCGCAGGGACGCCACGATCTCGCGCACCTCGTGGTCGGCCACCCGGTAGCGGTAGGCGCCCTTGGTGAACACCAGCCCTTCCTCCGGCTTCGCGATGTGCAGCCAGAGCGCGCGCTCCAGCACGGCCGCCATCCGCGCGTCGCCCTTGATCGCCGCCACGGCCGGATCCTCGGCGGCCGCGTGGTCGCCGAGCAGCCCCGCCACCGTCGTCTGGTCGACCTTGACCTCACCGAGCGCGGGCAACACCGACGAGATGTACGACAGGAACGCCCGGTTCGGACCCACGATCATCACGCCGGACCTGGCCAGCCGCTCCCGGTGGGTGAACAGCAGGTACGCCGCCCGGTGCAGGCCCACCGCCGTCTTCCCGGTGCCCGGCGCGCCCTGCACGCACACCGTGTCGGCCAGCGCGGCGCGGACGATCTCGTCCTGGTCGGGCTGGATCGTGGCCACGATGTCGCGCATGGGGCCGGTGCGCGGGCGCTCGATCTCCTCGGTGAGGATCTTCGACGGCCCGACCTCGACGCCTTCGCCGAGCGGCTCGTCCTCGTACGCGGTCAGCGCGCCCCCGTGGTAGCCGAAGCGGCGGCGGCGTACGACGCCCATCGGGTCGGCCGGGCTGGCCTGGTAGAACGCGCGGGACACCGGCGCCCGCCAGTCGATGACCAGCGCCCTGCTGCGGCCGTCGTGCACGTGGCGGCGGCCGACGTAGATGGTGGCGGGCAGGTCGTCGTGCCCATGGTCGCGAGCGCCGCGCTCGTCGTGGTCATGGTCGCGGCTGTCGCGCTGGTCGTGCCCATGGTCGCGACCGCCCTGTTCCTCGCCGCCTCGTTCGCCGCCCTCCCGGCGGGAGGTCATGCGACCGGGGGGCTCGCGGTCGAGACGGCCGAAGAACAGCGGTGTGTCGGGGTGGTCGGCGAGCGCGGCCACCCGCTGGTCGAGGAGGGACTGGAGGATCTGCTGGGACACCCAGTCGCCGGCCGCGTCCGCCGAGAGCGACTGCGCGTACGCGCGCATGGCGGCCAGCGCCGCCCTGGACGCGGCCAGGTGCGCCCGCTCGGCGGCCAGGACGCCGGCGGGGTCGGCGGTGTCGCTGGGGTCGGTGGGGTCGGCTGGTATGTCGGGGGCCAGCTGGTGGTGTGCGGGCACGCGGAAGCGCCTCCCTGGGTCGGTTACGGAGGTGGAGTAGGCAGCGAATCGGCCAGTCTAGTCGCCGGTGCCGCGGGTGCTCAAAGCATTTACCCGCGCCGGTTGCCGTACTCGCGGGGCGGGTAGAGATGGGAGGTGGTGCGGGTTCAGGTGCGGTTCTCGCCGGTCATCCCCACGATCGCGAGCGTTCTGCTCGCGGCGCTCTGGGGCTTGTCGGTGTTCGCGGGCTGGGGCCTGGCGGCGTTCTGCACGGGCGGTGAGAGCTCGTCGGGCTGCTCGCAGCGCCTCGGCGCCGTGTCCACGGTGTCCGGGTTGTTCGCCGCGCTGGCCGCCTGCTGCACGGCCGCGGCCTGGCTTCTCCCCTGGGCCAGGCATGACTCCCGGGCGTTCGGCCATGTCATGGGTGCGGGCTTGCTGGCGTGGATCGTCGCGGAGGGCGTGCTGTTCCTCGGCGGGCTGCTGGCGCGCTAGGCTTCGCGCGAACCTGACAAGGCGCTGGGAATACCGAAAAAACCGGGCATTTCAGGTGGGTTTGTCGGATCATGGGGGTATGTCGCAGGCGGCGTGATAGGTACGCAGGTGAGGGGGGTGGTTCGATTGTCAACGGCCCGCGGAGTCTCGTGGACGTGACGCCACGCTGAAGACCCGGCCGCCGAGCGGCCGGGTCATACGTTTTCTCGCCCCGCCGCTCGGCGGCCGGGTCATACGTCCTGTCACACCCCGCCGAGCACGTCGTCGGCGTCGATGATCTGGTACGCGTACCCCTGCTCGGCCAGGAACCGCTGCCGGTGGGCGGCGAACTCCTGGTCGATCGTGTCGCGGCTGACCACGGTGTAGAACCGCGCGCCGCCCCCGTCGGCCTTGGGCCGCAGCACCCGCCCGAGCCGCTGCGCCTCCTCCTGGCGCGAGCCGAACGTGCCCGACACCTGGATCGCGATGGCCGCCTCCGGCAGGTCGATGGAGAAGTTGGCCACCTTCGACACCACCAGCACCTGGATCTCCTTGTCGCGGAACGCCTGGTAGAGGCGCTCGCGCTCCTTGACCCTGGTCTCGCCCTTGATCACCGGCGCGTTGAGGTGGGCGCCGAGCTCGTCGAGCTGGTCGATGTACTGGCCGATGACCAGCACCTGCTCGCCCAGGTGGCGGCGCACCAGCGCCTCGGTGACCTGCGTCTTCGACGGCGTGGTGGCGCAGAACCGGTAGCGCTCCTCGGACTCGGCCATCGCGTACGCCAGCCGTTCCTCGTCGGTCAGCGTGACCCGCACCTCGACGCAGTCGGCCGGCGCGATCCAGCCCTGGTTCTCCATCTCCTTCCAGGGCGCGTCGTAACGCTTGGGGCCGATCAGGGAGAACACGTCGCCCTCGCGGCCGTCCTCGCGCACCAGCGTGGCGGTCAGCCCGACGCGCCGGCGGGCCTGCAGGTCGGCGGTCATGCGGAAGATCGGCGCGGGCAGCAGGTGGACCTCGTCGTAGACGATCAGGCCCCAGTCGCGGGCGTCGAACAGCTCCAGGTGGGAGTAGACGCCCTTCCGCCGGGTGGTCATCACCTGGTAGGTGGCGATGGTGACCGGGCGGATCTCCTTCTTCGAGCCGGAGTATTCGCCGATCTCGTCTTCGGTGAGGGAGGTGCGCTTGAGCAGCTCGGTCTTCCACTGGTGGGCCGAGACCGTGTTCGTGACGAGGATCAGCGTGGTGGCCTCGGCGCGCGCCATCGCGGCGGCGCCCACGATGGTCTTGCCGGCTCCGCAGGGCAGCACGACCACGCCGGAGCCGCCGTGCCAGAACGCGTCGGCGGCCTCCTGCTGGTAGGGCCGCAGCGCCCAGCCGTCCTGGACCAGCTTGATCGGGTGCTGCTCGCCGTCGACGTAGCCGGCCAGGTCTTCGGCGGGCCAGCCGAGCTTGAGCAGCGCCTGCTTGACGTTGCCGCGGTCGCTCGGGTGGACGATCACGCAGTCGTCGCCGACGCGCTCGCCCAGCATCGGCTGGATCTTCTTGGAGCGCAGCACCTCCTCCAGCACCGCGCGGTCGCTGGAGGTCAGGACCAGGCCGTTGACCGGGTCTTTCTCCAGCCGCAGCCGGCCGTAGCGGGCCATGGTCTCGGCCACGTCGACGAGCAGCGCGTGGGGCACCGGGTAGCGGCTGTAGCTGATCAGCGCGTCGATGACCTGCTCGGCGTCGTGGCCGGCGGCGCGGGCGTTCCACAGCGCGAGCGGGGTCACGCGGTAGGTGTGGACGTGTTCGGGGGCGCGCTCCAGCTCGGCGAACGGCGCGATCGCCTTGCGGCATTCGTCGGCCCTGGCGTGGTCGACCTCAAGCAGCAGCGTTTTGTCCGACTGGACGATGAGCGGGCCGTCGTTCACGGACATCCTTCCTACGGTTGACCCTTATCCAACACGGGGGGCGGCAGGAACAGTCCCGGAACAGGTCATCGATCAGTCGTCGAGGCGGCCGGTGAGGCCCAGGAAGAGGAGAAGCCCGAACTCCAGGACGAAGCCGAGCCCGAACAGGACCCAGCTCCACATCACCATGCTACGTGCGCTGCCCGGCTGGTCCCGCGCCCGCGCGAGCCCGAGCCCGGCCAGGATGGCGCCGGGCAGCCCGAGCACGTTGCAGCAGGAGACGAGGGCGAGGAGGTTGAGGACGAGCGAGACGATCGCGTTGGCCGTCGGGCCCTCGTCGCGGCGCCGCGGGGGAGGCCCGTAGCCGTAGCCGTAACCGGGCGGAGGCTGGTCACCGTAGGGGGCGCCATAAGGCTGGTACGGATACCCCGACGGATCTTGCTGACTCATCTTCACCTCCAGACACGTCAACACTTATCACGGAAACAGGACGTGCCTGACCCCGGTTCGCGATCCTGCCATGGATCCGCCGGGTTCGAGCGCCCGCCCGTCTCATCGCAGGCGGGCCCGCAGCGCCTTCCGGTCGAGCTTGAGCACGCTGGTCACCGGCACCGCGTCCACGAACCGGACCTCGCGCGGGTACTTCACCCGGCCGACCCGTTCGCGCGCCCACGCGATCAGCTCCTCGGCCGTCGCCGTGCCGCCCGGCTTGAGCTGGACGAACGCCACGACCTCCTCCCCGACGCGCGGGTCGGGACGGCCGACCACGCCCGACATGACCACGTCGGGGTGCTGGTTGAGCACGTCCTCGACGTCGCGCGGGAACACGTTGAAGCCGCCGCGGATGATCAGGTCCTTCTTCCTGTCCACGATGTAGAGGTAGCCGTCCTCGTCCACGCAGCCGATGTCGCCGGTGCGCAGCTCGCCGTCGACCAGGGCGGTGCCGTCGGGGTCGGGCTCGTGCTCGCCCCAGTAGCCGAGCATCAGCGACTCGCCGGAGACGCAGATCTCGCCGACGTCGCCGACCTCCATCGGCTCGCCGTCTCCGTCCCTGACCATGATCGTGTAGCCGGGCAGCGGCAGTCCGACGCTGCCGGCCTTGCGCCGGCCCGGCGGGTTGAACGTGGTCACGGCGCTCGTCTCGGTCAGGCCGTAGCCTTCGAGGATCTGCGTGCCGGGCATGCGGCGCTCGAACTCCTCCAGCAGCTCCCGGCCCAGCGGGGCCGCGCCGCAGGTGAGGTAGGCCAGATCGGGCAACGGGTGCGACTCCAGCGGCTGGGCGAGCAGCATCTGGAGCATGGCGGGCACGACGGTGCCGTACTGGACGCGCTGCTCGGCGGCCAGCGTGAGGAACGCCTTCGGGTCGAACCAGCGCATCAGCACGGCCTGCTGCGGCTCGGTGGCGTGCATCGACGCGACCGAGACGATCAGCCCGTACGCGTGGGACAGCGGCACTGGCACGATCGCCCGGTTCCTGCCCTCCTGATGGGACATGTGCCAGGTGTCCCTGCCCACCTGCCAGAGGCCGCGGTGGCTCAACATGACGCCCTTGGCCTTGCCGGTGGTGCCGCCGGTGTACATGAGCGCGGCCAGGTCTCCGGGGTCCCTGCGTACGGGGCCCCGCTCGGCGGCCCGTTCCAGCTCGGCGGTGTCGACGTGGACGGGGACGCCCCCGGCGGCGGCCCGTACGGTCTCGGCCAGTTCGGGCGAGGTGACGACGGCCGCGGCGCCGCTGTCGCGCAGGATGTGGCCCAGCTCCTCGGCGCCCACCAGGAACACCACCGGCGTCACGACCGCGCCCGCCGCCCACAGGGCCTGGTAGATCAGCGGCACTTCGGGGGAATTGGCCATCATCACCGCCACCCGGTCGCCCGGCCGGATGCCGGCCTCGGCGAATCCGCCGCACATTCGGCGCGCCCGTTCGGCGAGCGCGTGACCGCGGTGCCAGACCCCCTCGTAATACATCGCGTCGTGGTCGTCGAAACGACCCCACGACTCCTCGGCCAATCGGCCCAGCGTTTGCTCACTCACATGCACAACCTGATGCGGCGGACGACATGCCGTCAAGACTCGGCGCCCGGGGAGCGCGGCTTGACTGGCCATTGTGGACGGTACGCTACTCGCGAGTAAAGGGCCATAAATCATCCTCTCCGGGCATTCGTGTTTTCTTGTCGGCCTAGATCGTGTAAATGTGGGGGATCTAGGGATGCGTTTACCGGCCCTGGGTGTGAGAAACGCACAAAATGCCTGGTCAGGCGGCATGGTAACGCAGTGCGACTATCTCGTAGTAAAAGAAGAAACTCGTTAGTGCACGACACTTCCTGGAGAAAATCTTCTCGTCCGCAACCGAGGTGACTTCGTGACCGACACGCCTGAACCGGGCGAGATCGACCTCGACGACATAACCCGCCTCAACGACCGCCTACGCACGGCGGTCGCGCCGGTCACCAGAGACCTGACGCGGCGCGAGGCCGACCGGCTGCTGCGCTCCTACCTGGAGCCGCCCTGCTTCCCCGACGCGGTGCGCCGGCTGGCCATGCGCCACCTGCTGGTCCTGGTGGGAGAGGAGGAGACGGGCAAGCGCCTCGGGGGCATCGCGCTGCTGTCGCGCATGTCGCTGGCCGAGGGCACGATCACGGTGCTCTCCCCCGCGGGCACCGCCGCCGAGCTGCTCGCCGCCACCGAGTACGAACCCGGCCGCGCCTACCTGCTGCACGACTGGATCGCGGCCAGCACCGACCGGATCGAGCTGGTCAATCTGGCCCGCAAGCTGGCCGAGCTGGGCTCCTACCTGGTGATCACCAGGAACGGGGCGCCCTCGCCGGCCGTCGAGGTCGAGCAGCCCTGGAGCGCGCCCGATCCCGGCGAGCTGTTCGACCTGTGCCTGAGCACGTACGACCTGCGGGCCGGGGTGGCGCCCGAGGCGGTCGGGCGGGCCAGGGAGCGGGCGTCGGCCCTGTCGACGCCGGCCCAGGTCGTACGGCTGGCGGCCGGGCTGGTCCTTTCGGGCCGGCCGGCCGGCGAGGAGGTCGCGGCCTGGTTCGACACCAAGCCTGCCATGCGCGAGGTGCTGGTCGTGGCGGCGCTCGCGTTCGTCCACCCGCTACCCGAGCCCGCCTTCGAGGCGCAGCTCGGCCGGCTCGACCGGATCTGGCGGGCGCCCGAGCGCGGGCCGCACGCACCGCCGGCGCCGCACCCGCTGATCACGTTCGCCGGCGGGGTGGCCGCCTTCCGGGCGGCGGGCCACCGGGAGGAGGTGCTGGCCGAGCTGGTCGCGCGGTACGGCTTCTGGCTGTGGCAGCCGCTGCGGGAATGGGCACGGTCACTGGCCGGGCAGGGGTCCGAGGTGCGCGTGCGGGCGGCGGAAGGGGTGGCGGCGCTGGCGGCGCACGCGCTGCGGGAGGCCCGGCACGAGGTCCTGGAGCCGTGGGCGGCCGGGACCGGCGAGGAGCGGCTCGCGGCGGCGGACGCTCTGTCGTTCATGTGCGCCGACGACACGCTCGCACCCGAGGCGCTGCGGCTGGCGCTGTCCTGGGCCGCCGATCCCGGGCACGCCACCACGGCGGCCCTCGCGCTGGGCGGCGGGCTGTCGGTGCGCTATCCGGCCGACGCGGTGAAGGGACTGTGGCGGCTGGCGTCCGGCGACGGCCCCGCCGCGGCCGTGGCCCGGCGGTCGCTGGACCTGGTGCTGGAGCAGACGCCCGCCTTGACGGCCCTGGTGGACGCGCTCAGAGGCCAGGCCGGCCCGTGACGAAGGGGCGTCAGGGGAGGACGCGGTGACCCGAGGGGCTCAGAGGCCGGCGACGCCGGTGATGCGGTGGAGGGCGAAGCGGTGGACGGCGGCCCTGGTCTCGTCGTACGCCGTCAGGTATCCGCCCTCCATCCTGGCCGGCTCCAGGATGCGCGAGGTCGCGTTGCCCTGTGAGTCGAGGTAGCCGATCCACACCCGCACGCCCTGCTTGATGGCCTCCTGAAGGGCCGAGATCGTGGCCGTCGCGGGCCCGCGCGGCACCTGACCGTTGGGGGCGTCGACGGGCTCGCGCCGCGCCAGGTGGGCCGCGTCGCCCGCGCGCAGCGCGCGTACGGCCGCCGCCGCCACCTCGGGGTCGACGCCGTTGGCCGCGGCCACCGCCCGTGCCGGCGCCACGGCCTCGGTGCGGCGGCTGTCGAGCTGCGAGATGATCACGTCGCCGTCGAGGGACTCGGCGACCGGCGCGTACCCCATCGCGCGCAGCGAGTCGACCAGCGCCGCCCTGGAGGAGCGGGAGGCGATCACCGTCGGGGCCAGCCGGCGCAGCCGCAGCGCGGCCGAGCGGCGGTCGGCGGTGATCTGGTCGAGCAGCGCGGGGTCGTCGCACCGGACGTACGCGCTCGCCGTGCCCACCCGGATCCGGCCGTGCCGCCGCGCCACGTCGGCCACCAGGTAGGACAGCGCCTGCGGCACCGGCGTGGCCGAGTGGCGGCCCAGCATCGACAGCAGCTCCTCGCCACCGTGCCCGGCGTCGAGCGCGCGCCGGATGGACGGCTCGCTGAACCGGTAGACCGTCGCCCCGCCCTTCGACTCGACGTCGGCGGTGAGCGTCATCCAGCGGTTGAGCTCGCTGGTGAGCGGCCCAGGCGCGACGGCGGTGAGGTCGGCCTGCAGCAGCACGTGGTCGACCGGCTCGGGTAGCAGCGGCGCCAGCGCGCCGGCCGCGTCGCCGCCCTCCAGCAGCGACCGCCCGTGCCCGGACAGCGCGCCCAGCCCGGTCATGCCGATCTGCTCGGCCTCGCGCAGCGCGAACTCGGTGAGCTGCTCGCGCAGCGGCCCCCGGCGGCGCGGCTGCTGCCACGCCAGGCGGGCCAGCACGCAGTCACGCGTGGGCGCGAGGCCCGGCGCCGCCGCCAGCACGCCCAGCGTGGCGGCGCGGACGCCGGGCGCCGACGAGCGGCGCAGGTCGGTGTGGAGGGCGTTGAGCGGCCGGTCGCGGTCGTCGCGGTCGCCGACCAGCCCGGGCACGCGGTCCATGCGCAGCCACGTGGCCGCCAGCGCCACCCAGCGGTCCGCGGTGCTCCTGACGCGCCACAGGTCGTAGCCGGAGGTCGGCAGCCACTCGCCGTCCACGCCGCCGCCGGCCGCGATCAGGCCGGTCGCGTGCGCCACCTCGACGACCAGCGCCGCCACCCACTCGGGCAGGTCCAGCTCGGTGGCCGCGCGCTTGAGGTCGCGCACGCCGAGCCCGCCGGTACGCAGCACGCCCGGCGGGTCGACGCTCCACCGCTCGCACAGCTCCTCGACCGAGCGGACGAACGCGAACGCCTGCCCCGCCGCCGTACGGTCGGCCAGTTCCCGGTCGCGCTCGGCCCCCTCCAGCGGCGGGGGCGCGGCCAGCAGGCCGCGGTGGACCCGGCCGCCGCGCAGGTGGAGCCCGACCTCGCGGGGCAGCGTCACGCTCTCCTCACCGGTCGCCGCCAGCAGGCCGCGGGCCAGCAGCTCCTCGATCGGGGAACGGGCCGACTCGCGGCGCACCTCGCGCCTGGCGTTGGGCACGCGGCCGGTCGGCGGGCCCCAGGCGAGCTGGTCGAGCGCGGCCCTGGCCTCCGGCGACACCTCCTCGACCAGCGCGGCGGGCGCGGACAGCGCGGCGGCCAGGCGCTCCTTGCCGGTGCCCGGAGTGCCCGGGGCGAGGTCGTCGGCCATCTCGTCGAGCTGCTCCGGCGGGTGGTGCCGGAACGCGTCCGCCGCCCGCGGGCCCAGACCCGCCGGGTCCTCCAGCACCTTGCGCACGCCGGGGCCGAGGTCGAGGGCGTCGTCGGGGCCGTACACGAGGGCGAGGTCACGCAGCCGCTCGACCGCCTCCGACAAGGCCGGCTCCGCCGCACCGGCTGCCGGCGACCCGTCGTGACCCGCTGCCTCCGCTCGCATGGCGGCGGCGATCAGGTCGTGGAGTCGGGGCTTGGGGGTGGGGCCGTCGTGGACGGCGAGGGTCTCGACGACGGCCAGGGTGAAGCGGTCGAGGCGGTCGAGTGCCCGGCCGACGGCCGACGGGCTAGCCGCGCGGGACGCCAGCCCCGCCAGATGCGCGGGCACCGGAGTGATCAGCTCGGGACGCGCGGAGACCAGCGCCCGCAACTGTTCGTCGGTGCGCCCCCTGATCCACTCCGTGAACTCCATCGTTGCCATGGTATGTCCCCCCTCCTTGAGGCAGCATTGCTGGCGTGATAGAGCGCGCGGACCAGCTCGTGCTGAACTACGTCTCCAGCGCCGCGGACGCGGCGCACGGGGTGTTGCGGGCCGACCAGCGTCTCGACTTCGCCAAGCGGCTGCGCGCCAGGATCGAGGTCGAGCGGCGCGGCAGCCAGGACTCCCGCGAGGTGGCGAAGGTGCTGGCCAGGTTCGGCGACCCCGCCGCGCTGGTGGCGCGCGAGGCCCGCCGCCTGGCCGCCGAAGCCTCCGGAGGCGATCCCGCCGTGGACGATCGCGACGTACCACCGGGTGTGCGGACGTACCGGAGGATCGCCGAGGAGCGGGTGGGCCGGTCGCCGGGGTTGGCGTTGCCGTTCGCGGGGCTGCGCAGGGCGGCGATGTCCAGCGCCGACCCGATGGCCACCGGCGGCAGGGACGCCAGGACCCTCGTCAAGGAGCACCCGCGCGCGGCCGCCGCGATGGTGGTGCTGGTGGTGGCGGCGCTGCTGGTGCCGTTCGAGCTGCCGCTGCTGGCGATCTTCCCGATCCCGCTGGTGGTGTGGGCGGGCGGGGCGGCGCTGGTCCTGTCCGGCGCGGACTGGCGGCCGCGTGACCGGTTCCTCGGCGCGGGGGCGCCGCTGCTCGGCTACACGGTCGGCGGCGTGCTCGTCGGCGGCCTGCGCGTGAGCGAGCCCGGCGTGCGGGAGTTCCTGACCCAGTTCTGGTCGGTGAGCGGCATCATGTTCATGATCGGTACGGGCCTCGGCGTGATCTGGCTGGGCTACCGGCTGCTCGACGTCAACTGAACGGGATCATCGGCGCCGGTCGCGGCAACAGGCCGACCGCCAGCCGCACCCACGCGGCCACGAACTGGTCCTTGTCCGCATGCCCCGGCAACTCGCCCACGGTCTCCTGGAACAGCCGGTAGTGCACCACCGCCCCGCCGAGCACCGTCGAGATGCCGGCCCAGTCGAGCTCGACGTCGCGGAACTCGGGCTGGGCCCGGAACCAGGTGACGATGGCGTCGAACATGGGCTGCAGCAGCCCCTCCCGTACGACGGCGACCAGTTCGGGGAACTGGCTGAGGTCGCGGAAGAACACCCTGGTCAGCTCCGACTCCTCGCGCACCTTGGCCAGGCCGGCCCGGCACACGTGGGCCAGCCGCTCCTCCAGATCCACCGAGGACTCCATGGCGCTCAGCTCGGCCAGGCTCTCGGCCACCTGGGTCCGGGTGCGGGCGGCGTGCTCGTTGATCGCCGCGGCGAGCACCTCGTACTTGGACTTGAAGTGTCTGTAGAGCCCTCCGGCGCCGGGAGACAGCCCGGAGGCGGCCTCGATCTCGGCCACGGAAGTGGCGGAGTAGCCCCGCTCGGCGAACAGCCGCAGGGACTCATCGATGATCCGCTCACGGGTGGATCTGGTCATATCTATCCTGATACCTCCGTAAGGAGCGTAGTCGTTCGGGCAGGTGGCCTTGAGCCGTCCACGCCGGTGGAGGGGGCGAGACCCCGGGGCGGCGCGCCGGATCAGGCTCGCGGGGCCGGACGGGGGCGGGTGGGAGCGGAGGAGGCGACGAGGCGGTCTCCGGCCTGTGGCGGTTTGGGGGTGTCGGTCACGCCGCTCCTCTACGATAAGTAATTCCTTTCTTCCCATCCTTACGCTCCCACAACAAGAGCCGTTACGCGGTGTAGGGGATTGTTTGGCATCCTGCACATGTGATGACATCGGTGGGTTTCGACCTGGACATGACATTGGCGGACACGCGGGCGGGCATCGCGGCTGTTTACGATGAGCTGTCCGTACGCCTGGGCGTGCCGATCGACAGTGCGGCCGTCGTCACCAGGCTCGGCCCGCCCCTGGAGGTCGAGCTGGCCAACTGGCTGCCCGCCCCGGACGTCGCCGCGGCGGCCGACCTGTACAGGGAGATCTATCCGGAGATGGGCGTTCCGGTGCACACCGCGATGGCGGGCGCGCACGACGCCGTCGCCGCCGTACGCGCCGCCGGTGGCCGGGTCATCGTGGTGACCGGCAAGAACCCTCGCGACGCCGCCAGCACGGTCGAGGCGCTCGGCCTGGTCGTGGACGAGCTCGTCGGGTCGGTTTTCGGCGCCGGCAAAGGGTCGGCACTCGCGCGGTTCGGCGCCGCGGCCTATGTTGGTGACCATGTCGCGGACATCGAGGCGGCACGCGCGGGCGGCGCCGTGAGCGTGGGGGTGGCGACCGGCCCGTACACCCTGGGAGAGCTGCGCGACCACGGTGCCGACGTGGCCCTGGGCGACCTGACCGAATTCGCCGACTGGTATACCTCGTGGCGCGAACACGATGAACTTCGGTAATTCCCGGGCATTTACCCGGTCGCCCTGGCGCTCTTTGGGGCATAACCTACATCCAGCCAGCTTTTCGACTGTTTGAACGAGGTCCTCCTGTGCCGAGTGGCAAGGTCAAGTGGTACGACGCCGACAAGGGATTCGGCTTCCTCACCCGCGACGACGGCGGTGAGGTCTTCGTGCATTCATCCGCGCTGCCCACCGGCGCAGGCCCGCTCAAGCCCGGCCAGAAGGTCGAGTTCGGCGTGGCCGAGGGGCGCCGCGGCCAGCAGGCGCTCTCCGTGCGGATCCTGGAGCAGCCGCCGACCCTGGCCAAGGTCAAGCCCAAGGGCAAGCGCAAGAAGCCGGACGAGATGGTGGTCATCGTCGAAGACCTGATCAAGCTGCTCGACGAGGTCTCGGGCACGTACCGCAGGGGCAAGCACCCCGACGCGGCGCACGCGAAGAAGATCGCCCAGGTGCTGCGGGCCCTCGCGGACGACCTCGACGTCTAGCGCGCGGCTCGGGCCCGGGGCACGGTTCGGGTGACGGGGTCTCATCCGTACCGGGTCAGCCGTGCGGGTTCGTCAGCGGTTTGGTGGGGTCGAGCGTGTCGCCGCGGCGCGGGTCGCGCTCGCCCGCCTCGGCGCGCTGCCTGGCGAGCTTGGCCTTGGTGGCGCGTACGCGCCTGCGGCGGGCGAACAGCAGCCAGCCGAAGGCGGCGGTCAGCGCCACGGCCAGCGTGACCAGCCCGGCGCGGCCGCTCTGCGTCAGCGACAGCACCAGCCCGACCAGCCCGCCGAACACCCACGCCAGCTGCAACACCGCCTCCACCACGCCGAACGTGGACGATCGCACCTCCTCGCCGATCTCCCGCTGCACGATCGCGTCGAGCGCCAGCTTGCCCAGCTCCTGCGCGAACGCCGCCACCAGCGACACCGCCAGCGCGGCCCAGATCCCGAAGAAGATCGCGGTGACCACGATGGTCAGCGCGGCGAGCGCCAGCGTCAGCAGCACGATCAGCTGCGGCGCGTGGTTACGGGCCCAGTTGGCCACCACGGCGCCGACCAGGCCGCCCAGCCCCGCGGCGCCCGCCAGCAACGCGATCGTCTTCGGGATGTCGAAGAACGCGCCGGGTGACGTGGTGGCCGCCAGCCACGGCACCGCTTTGTCCTGCACCAGGAACAGCAGGAAGAACAGCAGGAAGCCGGAGAAGACACGGACGGCCACGTTCGCCCAGACCGCCTCGGCGACCGCGGGCCCCACCTTGAGCAGGGTGCGCCAGCGCGGGGCGGCGCCCTCCTCCTCCAGGTCGGGGGAGTCGACGTGGCGCGGCAGGCGTACGGCGACGACGCCGAGCAGCAGGAAGCCCACCATCGCGATGCGCAGCACCGCCGCGCTGCCCAGCCACGCGGTCAGGCCCGCCCCCAGCGGCACCGCCGCCCCCGCCGTGACCAGCGTGAACAGCGCCACCCGCGCGTTCGCCGACACCAGCGTGATGTCGGCGGGCAGGACGCTCGGCATGATCGCCGCCCGGGACACGTTGTACGCCTTCGACAGCACCAGCACGCCCAGCGCGCCGATGAACAACGTCGGCAGGTCGCCGGGGCCGACCGCGGCGGCCATCGCGAAGCACAGCAGGCCGCGCCCGAACAGCGTGCCGGCCATCACGTAGCGGCGTCCGGACCTGAACCGGTCGAGGATCGGGCCGACGAACGGCGCCAGCAGCGCGAACGGCAGCATCGTCACGACCAGGTAGAGCGCCACCGAGCCGCGGGCCTCGCCGACCGGGACGCCGAAGAAGACCGTGCTGGCCAGGGCCACCGTCACCATCGCGTCGCAGGCGCTGTTGCCGGCCGACAGCTCGATCAGGCGGCCGAGGCCCGTGCGGCCGGCGCCGCCCGCGTACGTGAGCCGGCGCGCGGCCTTGCCGACCCGTTGCGCGCCCCTGGCCGTGGCCTTTCCCGCCCGCGCGGTGCCGCCGGCGGTGGCCTTTCCCGCGCGCGCGGTCGCGCGGCCCGTGGCGGCGACTCCGCGCCCCACGCGCCGCGTGATCTGGCGTGCCCGCTCCCAGCCTCCCTCCACGCCTACCAGTCTTACCCGATTCGGCAGCTGTCACGGAGGAGGATGTGCGGGTTGGGGGGCTTCTGGTGGGGAGGGGGTTCGGGATCGGGCGGCGGGTGGGTGGGGTGGAGGCGGGTGGATCTGTAGTTGTGGGTTCGGTCAGGGGTCGGCATGGGTGAGAATGAAGTGTGAGCGAACAGCACCTTTCGGCGGAGGCGGCCCGATGAGCCGCACCAGAGCCCGCGTCCCCGCTCCGGACCAGGCCTGCGTCGCCGCGGTCGATCTGGCGCGTGCCGCGGCCGAGGAGCTTGCGCGGCCGGGCGAGCCCGGCGAGCACCTCGGCTGCGAGAGCGAGGGTGACCGGGTCGTCACCCACTACTTCGCCTGCCTCGACCGGGCCTACCGCGGCTGGCGCTGGGCCGTCACGGTCACGCGTGCCTCGCGGGCCAAGAAGGTCACCGTCAGCGAGGCCGTCCTGCTGCCGGGCTCCGGCGCGCTGCTCGCGCCCGAATGGCTGCCGTGGAGCGAGCGCCTGCGTCCCGGCGACCTCGGCGTGGGCGACCTCCTGCCCACCCCGGAAGACGACGACCGGCTGGCGCCCGGCTTCACCGAGACCGACGAGGACACCGACCACCAGGCGGTTTTCGAGTACGGCCTGGGCCGAGCCCGTGTGCTCTCGGCCATTGGCAAGGACCGCGCTGCCAGACGCTGGCACTCGGGCGAGCACGGGCCGCACACTCCGATCGCACACGCCGCTCCCGCGCAGTGCTCCACCTGCGGCTTCTACTGGCCGCTGGCGGGTGGACTGCGGCACATGTTCGGGGTCTGCGCTAACGAGTACGCCCCCGACGACGGCAAGGTGGTCGCCGCCGACCACGGCTGCGGCGCCCATTCCGAGGCCGCCGTCCTGCCGCCGCCCGTGGAGCAGGCCATCCCGATCCTCGACGACCTGGGTTACGACCTGATGGAGGAGGAGGCCGGTTCGGTCGACGAGTCCGCCTCGGAGGAACTCGGCCATTCCTGACCGCGGGTGCCGGACCACGAGGCTACGATCTTGGCCTACGGACGCCGGGGCGGCCGGTCCGGCGCGCGGGGTTTCCTGTCGGAAGGGGCCGCTAACCTGCCTTGGCCCGCTACCCCTCAACACAGGAACGTGACGAATGACCGACACCTTTGGCTGTGACCGGATGCGTGCCGCCGTCCTCGCCGCCTGGACGGCCTCGCCCGCCAGGTTCCGCGAGGACGCCAACGCCGAGGAGGACTTCGCGCTCGGCGGCTACCGCGACCGGCTGATCGTCGAGCTCGCCCAGAACGCCGCCGACGCGGCGCTGCGCGCGGGCGTGCCAGGGGTGCTGCGGCTGACGTTGCGCGGAGACGTGCTCACCGCCGCCAACACCGGCGCCCCGCTCGACGCGACCGGCGTGCAGAGCCTGGCCACGCTGCGGGCTTCGGGCAAGCGTGACGAGGCGGGCGCGGCGGGGCGGTTCGGGGTGGGGTTCGCGGCGGTGGTCTCGGTCACCGACGCGCCGTCCATCGGCTCGCGCGGCAGCGAGGCGGTGCGCTGGTCCCGTACGGAGACCGTCGCGCTGGTGGCCGAGATCCCCGCGCTGGCGGGCGAGCTGGCCGACCGGTCGGGGCACGTGCCGCTGCTGCGGCTGCCGTTCGACGAGCCGCCCATGGTCGACATCCCCGAGGGGTTCGACACGATGGTCCGGCTGCCGCTGCGCGACCGGGACACGGTGGAGGCGGTCCGGCGCATGCTGGCCGAGACCAGCCCGGCGCTGCTGCTCGGCATGCCAGCGCTGGAGGTCATCGAGGTCGAGGTCGACGGGTCCGTACGCAGGGTCGTCGCCGACGGGTGGCACGTGGTGCCGGCGTCGGGCGAGTTCGCGCCGGGCGAGGTGGCCAAGCTGTTCGCCGACCGGCCCACCGAGGAGCGGGCCCGTCCCTACTGGTCGCTGCGCTGGGCGGTGCCGGTCACCGGCACGGGCGAGCCGGGGCCGCTGCCGGCCGCGGTGCCGCAGGTCGTCCACGCCCCCACGCCCAGCGACGAGGCGCTCGACCTGCCCGCGCTGCTGATCGCGTCGTTCCCGATGGCCACCGACCGGCGGCACGTCGCCAAGGGGCCGCTGACCGACTTCCTCGTCGAGCGGGCGGCCGACGCCTACGTCCGGCTGCTGCGCGAGCTGCCCCGCACGTCGCGGCTGCTCGACCTGGTGCCGTCCTTCATGGGGAAGGGCGAGCTCGACGCCAGGATCCGGCGGGCGGTGCTCGACCGGCTGCCCGACACGCCCCTGCTGCCGGCGTTGTCGGCGCCGGCGCCGGCCGTGCAGACGCCGGCGTTCGCCGACGCGGAGGTCTTCGAGCCCGACGCCGAGTGGCAGGTCGAGCATCCCGCGCCCGAGCCGGACGACGGCGGGTGGGTGGTCACCGGCCGCCAGGCGGCGGTGCTGACGGCCGGGTCGGCCGAGCTGCTGGAGACGGTCGCCGACTTCGTGCCCGGGCTGCTGCCGGCCGGGTGGCCGCCGCGGCATCCGGCCATGAACGCGCTCGGGGTGCGCAGGGTCGAGCTGTCCGACGTGGTCGACCTGCTGTCCGGCGAGGCCGTGGAGGCGCGGGAGCCGTCGTGGTGGCGGGCTCTGTACGACGTGCTGCCCGCCGACGACCCCGAGTCGCTGGGGGCGCTGCCGGTGCCGCTCGCCGACGGCCGGCTCGTCCGCGGGCCGCGCGGCACGCTGATCCTCACCGACGGCGGCGCCGGCCTCGACCTGACGCCGCTGGGCCTGCGCATCGTCCATCCCGACGCCGCCCATCCGGCGCTGCTCCGGCTGGGCGCGGCCGAGGCGACGCCCCGCACGATTCTCGAAGACCCGCTGACCAAGGCCGCCGTCGCGCAGTCGCTCGACAGCCCCGACCCCGAGCCGGTGGCGGGGGCGGTGCTGTCCCTGGTCGGGGCGGCCGGGCTGGCGCCCGGGGAGGCGCCGTGGCTGGCCGAGCTGGCGCTGCCGGGAGCCGACGGCGAGCTCTACCCGGCGGGTGAGCTCATGCTGGCCGACGGGGCCCTGGCCGGGGTGCTGGAGGCCGACACCCATCTCGGGGTGGCGGCGGCCGAGCTGGAGGAGACCTACGGCGCGCGGGTGCTGGCCGCGGCGGGCGTGCTCGACGGGTTCGCGATGGTCCACGACGCCGACGTGTTGCTCGACCCCGACGAGTGCGACCACGACCTCGACGGCGAGGACGAATGGCTCGACCACGTGCTCGACCTGCTGCCCGAGCTCGACGTGCCGCCGCTGATCCCCGAGTTCACGGCCGTGCGCGATCTTGAACTGGTGGCCGACTGGCCGGCGGCGCTGGCGTTGGTCACCAGGCCGCCGCTGCGGGCCGCCCTCCACCCGGTGCGGGTGGAGGGGGTCGAGGTGCCGTCGTACACCGCGTGGTGGTTGTCCCGGCATCCGGTGCTGGGCGGGCGCAAGCCGCTGGAGCTGCGGCTTCCCGGCGCCGACCCGCTGCTCCAGGGCCTTTACTCCGACGCGCCCGCCGGGCTCGACGAGGGCGCGCTGGCGATGCTGGGGGTCCGGACCACCCTGGCCGAGCTGCTGGCCTCCCACGGCGGGCCGGAGGAGCTGCTCGACCTGATGGCCGACGAGGCGGTCGAGGTCGACCGGGCGCAGCTGCGGGCGCTGTGGGTGGCGCTGGCCGGGGTGGACCCGGCGAGGGTGGCGCCGCCGCCGCGGGTGCGGGCGGTGCTCCGGGGGGCCATCGTGGTGGCCCCGGCCGAGGACGCCGTGGTCGTGGAGGCGCCCGACCTGCTGCAGCTCGTGGCGGACCGGCCGCTGGTGCTGGCGCCGTACGACCTGGCCGAGTCGCTGTCGGAGCTGCTCGACCTGCCGCTGGCCGGGGAACTGGCGCCGGGCGAGGTCACCTCGGAGGGGGAGGTGCGGCAGGTGCCGGCCGCGGTGCGGTCGCTGCTGCCCACGGCGCCCGACACGTACGTCGCGCACGAGAAACTGCTGGTCGACGGCGTCGAGTGCGCGTGGCGCTACTACGAGGGCGCCGTGCACTGCACGGGCGTCGACGGGCTGGCCCGCGGCCTGGCCTGGGCCACCGGCCAGTGGAACGACCGCCTCGCGGTGGCGGCGCTGCTCCGCGATCCGGAGGCGGTCCCGCTCCTGCTGGCCGAGGCCGACCTGACCTGACGGCCGCCGCCCCGCTCCGGGGTCAGGCGGGGCAGGTGGTGCCGGCCGCCGGCACCTTGCCCTCCAGCAGGTACGCGTCCACCGTGCTCGTCACGCAGCCGCTGCCGCTCAGGTACGCGCCGTGGCCCTCGCCCTCGTAGGTGACCAGGACGCCCGTCCTGAGCTGCTCGGTCAGGGCGGTGGCCCATGCGTACGGGGTGGCGGGGTCTCCCTTGCCGCCGACCACCAGGATGGGCGCGGAGCCGGTGGCGTCGACGCGCTTGGCCGCGTCGTCGCCCGGCACCGGCCAGTGGGCGCACGCCCCGGGAGCGCCTTGCGTCGACAGGATGGGGAAGACCTCGGTGATCCGGTCGTTGACCTCGGCCGCCTCGGCGGGGGTGAGGCGTTCCGCGTTGTCGGCGCAGGTGATGGCCTGGAGGCTCGTCATGGCCGTCGAGTACGATCCGTCCGCTCTGCGGCCGGTGTAGGAGTCGGCCAGGGCGAGCAGGGCGGCGCCGTCGCCCTTGAGCGCGGCGGCGGCGGCCTGCTCCAGCATCGGCCAGGTGGCCTTGGCGTACAGCGGGGTGATGACGGCCAGCTGCGCCAGCCCGTACGTGAGCTCGCGGTCGCCCACCTTGAGCGGTTTGTCCTTGAGCCGGTCGAGCAGGTCCTCGACGGTGTCCTCGACGGCGGCGGGGGCGGCGCCCAGCTCGCAGCTCTTGGCCACGCAGTCCTCCGCGAACGCCTCGAAGGCCCGGTCGAAGCCCTCGGCCTGGGTGACCGCGCGCTCCTCGAAGGTGACCGTGGGGTCGAGGGCGGCGTCGAGGACGAACCGGCCGACGTTCCCGGGGAAGTGGGTGGCGTAGACGGCGCCGAGGTGGGTGCCGTACGAGAGGCCGAAGTAGTGGAGCTTGTCGTCGCCGAGCGCGGCCCTGAGCAGGTCGAGGTCCTTGGCGGCGTTGACGGTGCCGACGTACGGGAGGACCTTGCCGGAGTCGTCGGCGCAGGCGTCGGCGAACTCCTTGGCCAGCCGGTCGCCGTCGACGCCGGACTCGGCCTGGAGCAGCTTCTCGACCTGGCCGCCGCAGGTGACGCCGGCGCTGCGCTCGACGCCGCGCGGGTCGAAGCTGACCAGGTCGTAGCGGCTGCCGAGCGTGGCGAACGCGCGGGCGGCCACGGCCAGGGTGTCCACGCCCGACGCGCCGGGGCCGCCGAAGTTGAAGACGAGCGAGCCGAGGCGGTCGCCGCCGGTGGCCTTGACCCGGATCAGGGCGAGGTCGATCTTTTCGCCGCCGGGGTTGGCGTGGTCGAGGGGGACCTGGATGGTGCCGCAATCGACGCCGGACGGCGGCGCGGTCGGGCGGCCGTCGGCGCCGGTCAGGTCGGTGCAGCGGGTCCAGGCGACCGTGCCCGTGGTCGTGTCGTCGGTGGCCGCGGGCGGCTCGGCGGTGGTGCCGCAGCCGGTGAGAGCCACTGCGCCCAGGAGGAATGTCACTATGGACTTCTTCATGCTGACCAGCATGGTACGGGCGACATATCGCGAAGTAGTGGGACGTAACACCACTTGACGGTGACTTCCGGGAGTACTCCGGTATGACGAAAGTCAGGTGCCCCGCGGCTCAGCTGTTCCGCGGGCGGCGTACGAGCCACATGCCGAAGAAGCCGAAGCCGATGCCGGTCAGGCAGGTCCAGATCCACCACGTGTTCTCGGGGGCGGGCCGGAAGATCAGCAGGACGACCAGGGCGACCGCCCACAGCCCGGTGCCCACGGCGACCGCGGCGACGTCGTTGGTCTTGATCGGCTCGGGATCGGGATGCCACTGCTGCTTCACAGTTCGGAGCCTAACCGACGGGTAACCCGCTCGGCGGTCCGCCGTCGGTCCGACGTCGGTCCTGGTCAGGCCGTGGCGGCGGGACCGGGCCGCGGATTTCTCGTCGGGCTTCCAATCGGGTCTCGATCTCGTCACTGACACTTTTCGCAGCTCACGGCTACTGTCACTGTTCGCGTCGTGAGCGACACACGTAACGCAATAGACCGTTTCTTCGCAATCTCTGCACGAGGGTCCACCTTCTCCCGTGAGATCCGGGGCGGCCTCGCCACGTTCTTCACCATGGCGTACATCGTGGTGCTGAATCCCCTCATCATCGCCACCGGCAAGGACGTGGACGGGCAGGTCATCGGCGACGGCACGACGCCCAACATCGCGCTCGTCGCGGCGGGCACGGCCTTCGTGGCGGGGATGCTGACGATCCTCATGGGCGTCATCGGCAAGGTGCCCTTCGCCATGGCGGCCGGACTGGGCCTCAACGCCTTCGTCACCTTCACCATCGCCTCCGTGATGACCTGGGAGGAGGCCATGGGCCTGGTCTTCCTCGAAGGGGTCATCATCGCCGTCCTGGTGCTGACCGGGCTCAGGACGGCCGTCTTCCACGCCATCCCCGCCCAGCTCAAGACCGCCATCAGCGTGGGCATCGGGCTGTTCATCACGGTGATCGGGTTCGTGGACGCCGGGTTCGTGCGGCGGGCCGAGGGCACGCCGCTGGAGATGGGCATCGCCGGCCAGCTGACCTCGTGGCCGATCTTCGTGTTCCTGATCGGCCTGCTGGCCACGGCCGCCATGGTGGTGCGCAAGGTCAAGGGCGCGATCCTCATCGGCATCGCCGGCACCACCGTCCTGGCGATCGTCGTCGAGGCCGTCGCCAGGGTGGGCGGCGCCTCGCCGCGGAACCCCGGCGGCTGGCAGCTCAACGTCCCCGCCGTCCCCGGGCAGGTGTTCGGCTTCAACAACCCGCTCACGCTCTTCGCCGAGTTCGACCCGTTCGGCGGCTTCCCGCGGGTCGGGCTGCTGCTGGCCGGGCTGCTGGTGTTCACCCTGCTCATCACCGACTTCTTCGACACCATGGGCACGATCGTGGGCGTCGGCCGCCAGGCCGGCCTGGTGCGCGAGGACGGGACGCTGCCGCGTACCAAGGAGATCCTGCTGGTCGACTCGCTGGGCGCGGCGGCCGGCGGCGCCGGCTCGGTCTCCTCCAACACCACCTACATCGAGTCGGCCGCCGGCGTCGGCGAAGGTGCGCGCACCGGCCTGGCCAGCGTCGTCACCGGCCTGCTCTTCCTGCTGGCGATCTTCTTCGCGCCGCTCGTCGAGATCGTGCCGTACGAGGCCGCCGCCCCCGCCCTGGTGCTCGTCGGCTTCCTGATGATGACCGCGGTCCGGGACATCGAGTGGACCGACCACGAGATCGCCGTCCCGGCGTTCCTCACCATCGTGATCATGCCGTTCACGTACTCCATCTCGAACGGCATCGGCGCGGGCTTCATCGCGTACGTGCTGCTCAAGGCCGTGCGGGGCAAGGCGCGGGAGATCCACCCGCTGCTGTGGGCGGTCGCCGGGCTGTTCGCGCTCTACTTCGCGATCGGCGCCCTGCGGATCCTGCTCGGCGTCTGATCCAGGTGGCCGGGGCCGCCCCACTCGGCGGGGCGGCTTCGGGGTATCAAGGGAGCAGACAGATAGACCTTCCGTTGGGAAATATCGTGAACTGCCCTATAGTTAGCAAAGGTAATGATTCATGCTAACCAACACCCAGCACAAGAGGGACCTGCGCAGCGACGCGGGCCTGGCTTCAGCCCTGCGCGTCTCGCTGGCAAGGTTGACCAGGCGCCTCCGACGACAGGCGGCGGCCCACTCGCTGACGCCCACCCAGTTCGCGACGCTCGCCGCCGTAGAATGGCATTCCGGGATAACCCCCGGCGAACTGGCCGAGCTCGAGAAGGTGCAGCCGCCCTCGATGACGCGCGTGATCGCCGCGCTCGAGGAGCGCGGCCTGGTCGCCCGCACCCCGCACCCGACCGACCGGCGCCAGGTGACCGTGACCGTGACCGAGGCCGCCGAGAAGCTGCTGAAGGAGGAACGCCGCCGCAAGGAGGCGTGGCTGACGCAGCGGCTGAAGGAACTCTCGCCGGCGGAGCGGTCGATCCTGCGGCAGGCCGCGCCGATTCTGGAGAAGCTCAGCAGGATATAGAGCCCGAGCAACCCAGGACCGGCATGTTCCGGTCGCTCAAGGTCCGCAACTACCGCATGTTCGCGATGGGCGGCATCGTCTCCAACGTCGGCACCTGGCTGCAGCGCACCGCCCAGGACTGGCTGGTGCTCGACCTGACCGACGGCAGCGGCGCGGCGCTCGGCACGGCGACCGCCCTGCAGTTCGTGCCCATGCTGATCTTCGGCATGTTCGGCGGCGTGCTCGCCGACCGCTACCCCAAGCGCCCCATCCTCGTCGCCGCCCAGTCGCTGATGGCCCTGCTGGCGCTCAGCATCGGCGTGCTGACGATGACCGGAGCCGCCCAGGTCTGGCACGTGTACGTGATGGCGTTCCTGCTCGGCCTCATCGCCTGCGTGGAGGTGCCCACCCGGCAGGCGTTCGTGGTCGAGATGGTCGGCCGCCGCGACCTGCCCAACGCGATCGCGCTCAACAGCTCCATCTTCAACCTGGCCCGCGTGGTCGGCCCGGCGCTCGCCGGCGTGCTGATCTACCTGCTCGGCGGCACGGGACCGATCTTCCTGATCAACGCGCTGACGTTCGGTGCGGTCATCTCCAGCCTGATCCTCATGCGGAAGTCCGAGCTCAACGTGTCGGAGCCGGTGCCGCGGGCGAAGGGGCAGCTCCGCGAGGGGCTCCGCTACGTCATCCGGCACGAGGCGCTGCTCATGCCGGTGCTGCTGATCGGGTTCGTGTCGATGTTCTCGCAGTCGTTCCCGATGTCGATAGCGCTCATGGCGCGCGAGACCTTCGACGCGGGCGCGTCGTCGTTCGGGCTGGCCTCCAGCATGTTCGCGGTGGGCGCGCTGGGCGGGGCGCTGCTCGCGGCGCGCCGGGCGCGGCCGACGAGGAAGCTGCTGTTCGCCGGGGCGATCGGGTTCGGGCTGTTCCAGATCGTCAGCGGCCTGGCCCCCGCGTACGCCGCCTACCTGGCGCTGCTCGTTCCCGCCGGCATCGCGCTGATCACGGTCAACACGGCCGCGAACGCCGCCGTGCAGCTGGCCACGTCCCCCGAGATGCGAGGCCGGGTCATGGGCATCTACATGCTCGTGTTCACCGGAGGGGCCCCGCTCGGCGCGCCGCTGGTCGGCTGGCTGTCCGAGCTGGGCGGGCCGCGCGCCGGCGTGATCATGTCGGGGGTGATGGTGCTCGTGGGCACCGGCCTGGCGGTGCTGCTGACCAGGCTCATCGGGCGTCGGGTCACGAACGGGTCCGCGCTCGCCCTAGCGTAGAGGCATGAGGCTCTTCGCGGCCCTGGCGCCGCCGGACGACGTCCTCGACGAGCTCGCGCGGGCCATCGCGCCGCACGTCGGGAAGGTGCCGGGGCTGCGCTGGCCCGACCGCGCCACCTGGCACATCACGCTGGGCTTCTTCGGCGAGGTGCCCGAGACGGCGCTGCCCGAGCTGGAGGTCCGCCTGGCCCGCGCCGTGGGCCGGCACAGCGTGCTCCACCTCGCCTTCGAGGGGTTCGGCGCGTTCTCGTCCGCGCGCCGGGCCAGGGTCTTCTGGGCGGGCGTCACCGGCGACTCCATGACCCGGCTGGCCGACTCGTTGCGGGCGGGAGCGCGGCGGGCCGGAGCCGCGCAGACCGACGACAAACGCTTCCACCCCCATCTCACGCTGGCCCGCGCCAAGACAGAGATCGACCTCCGCCCGCTGGTCGAGGCGCTGTCCGGGTTCAGCGGGTCGCCGTGGCGGGCGGAGCGGGTCCTTCTGGTCCGCAGCCACACGGGGCCGCAGGTGAGGTACGAGTCACTCGCCGAATGGGCGCTCGCACCCGCCGGGCGCGACTAGGCTCCAGGTCGTGGATCGTCCTCGTCCCTGGCTGCTGCCCGTCGTGCTCGGGCTGCTCCTGCTCATCGTGGTGATCGGCGCGCTGGTCGCCTGATCACCAGGCGTAGTCCTCCGGGGCCGTCCTGTGGCCGGGGAAGATCTCGTCGAGGCGGGCCAGGGTGGCGTCGTCCAGGTCGATCTCCAGGGTGCGCAGGCTGCCGTCGAGCTGCTCCAGCGTGCGCGGGCCGATGATCGGCGCGGTGACCGCCCGCTGCCGCAGCAGCCAGGCCAGCGCCACGTACGCCGGCTCCTCGCCCAGCTCGTCGCAGAGCTTCTCGTACTGCTCGATCTTGTCGCGGTGCCTCTCCAGCTGCTTGACCATGTGGTCGGCCGCCGAGCGGCCCTTCTCGATCTTGCGGAGCACGCCGCCGAGCAGGCCGCCGGCCAGCGGGCTCCACGGGATCACGCCGAGGCCGTAGTCTTCGCAGGCGGGCAGCACCTCCAGCTCGACCGTGCGGGTGAGCAGGTTGTAGTGGGACTGCTCGCTGACCAGGCCGAGGAAATCGCGCCGGGCGGCGGCCTCCTGCGCCTTGGCGATGTGCCAGCCGGCGAAGTTCGACGAGCCGACGTAAATGATCTTGCCCTGCTGGCGCAGGACCTCCATGGCCTCCCAGAACTCCTCGTACGGGGTGTTCCTGTCGACGTGGTGGGCCTGGTAGATGTCGATGTAGTCGGTCTGCAGGCGCTTGAGCGAGGCGTCGCAGGCCCGGCGGATGTTGAGCGCGGACAGCTTCTGGTCGTTGGGCCAGTCGCTCATCCTGCCGTTCAGCTTGGTGGCGATGACCGTCTTCTCCCGACGCCGGCCGCCCTGGGCGAACCACCGGCCGATGATCTGCTCGGTGATGCCCTCGCCGAGCTTCCAGCCGTACACGTTGGCGGTGTCGAAGAAGTTGATGCCCAGCTCCAGGGCCCGGTCCATGATCGCGAAGGAGTCTTCCTCCGTGGTGTGGGGACCGAAGTTCATGGTGCCGAGGCAGAGCGGGCTCACCTGCAGGCCACTGCGTCCGAGGTTGACGTAATCCATGTTTCCCACCCTAAAGACCTGGAGTGTGCTCCAGGCCATAGCCTGCTCGCGTGATCGCCTTACTTCGTGGTGCGGTGCCGTTGTCCGTGGCGTTGTCCGTGGCGTTGATCACCGGGATGGTCGCGGGATGGTCGGCACGCTGGTCGTCACGTCCGCGCTGGGGCCGCGGCGGTGGGGCATGATGGCGGCGTGGGGGATGTCGTGTTCAGAGTGCTCGCCGTCGCGGCGGTGACCTGCCTTCTCGCAGCCGCGCCCGCCTGGGCGGCCGACGACGGGACGGAGCGGCTCTTCGCCTTCAAGGATCCGGCGATCACGGAGTCGAGCGGGCTGGCGGTGTCGCCGACCCACGAGGGCGTCTACTACACGCACAACGACAGCGCGGCCGCGCCGGCCTTCTACGCGGTGGACGGGGAGGGGCGGACGCGGGCGACGTACCAGGTGCGGGGGGCACAGGCCAGGGACTGGGAGGCCATGGCGGCGACCAAGGACCCGGAGACGGGGCGGGGGGTGCTGTGGTTCGCCGACATCGGGGACAACCTGGACGGGGCCTGGCCTGATATTTCCGTTTATAAGGTGATGGAGCCGCGTACGCTGCGTGACGCCACGGTTGAGGCGGTCCGTTACCGGTTTCGGTACGCCGACGGCGCCCGCAACGCCGAAGGCATCATGATCAACCCGCGCACCGGCCGCCTGTACGTCGTCTCGAAGGAGTTCGCCGGCTCCGTGTACGCCGCGCCGAAGAAGCTGCGTACGGACCGGGCGAACATCCTGCGCAAGGTCGCCGGGGCCCCGGTCATGGCCACGGACGCCGCCTACGCGCCCGACGGCTCGTCGTACGTCATCAGGACATACTTCTCCGCCACCCTCTACAAGCCCTCCGGCGAGACGATCGCGAGGGTGACGATGCCGGACCTCAGGCAGGCCGAGTCGATCACGTACACGGCGGACGGGGCGGCCCTGCTCACCGGCACCGAGGGCCCGCGGAGCCCGGTCTACCGCGTGCCGCTCCCCGACCGGGCCCTGGCCACGCCCACGCCCACGCCGGCCTCCAGCCCGGCCGGCGCCGAGAGCACCTCCGAGCCGCAGGCCGCGGAGCCGGCCGCGGAGGGGCTCACCGTCACCGACGTGCTGATCTGGCTCGGCGCGGCGGCGACGGCCATCGGCGTGATCGCGTTCATCGCCCGCCGCACCGCCTGACGGGGTGTTAGCGGCTGTTGCGCATGGTCGCGGTGAACAGGTCGCCGCGCAGGGCCTGCTCGACGACGGCGATGGAGCGGGCCAGGCGGACCAGACGCGGCCCCTCCTCGCGATAGACGTCGAGCACCGCCTCGACGGCATGAGGAGGGAGCCGGCCTTTGAGATCCACCGCGGCGCTCCGGTATCCCGCCCGAGCGGCTTCAACCGCCGCCTTCACGTGATGGAGAGCCATCCTGGCCAGGGCGGTCGGGTAGCGTTTCAAGATGTCATAGGCCCTGTAGTCAGGGGGCACGGCGTCGAGCAGCCAGGCCACGGCCGAGGTCTCCCAGTCGGGGACGCTGGGCGGACGGACCTCGGGCGGCCACTCCGGCGGCAGATACATGAGCCCATCGTACTCACGTTCGATTCTGGGTCATGAGGCTGCCGGGCCATGATGGTGTGATGCCCCGACCAAAGGTGATCCTCTTCGACGCCATGGGCGTCCTCTATCGGTACGGCAACGTTCAGGGCCGTGTTCTGATCCCGTACCTGCGTGCTCATGGATGCGAGCTGACCGAGGTCGAGATCCGCGCCGCCTACCGTTCGGCCACGCTCGGACACATGACAACCGACCAGTTCTGGTCCGCCGCCGGACTGCCCGGGAAAGGCCGTGACGCGGACTACTGCCGACAGCACCAGCTCACCGAGGGCGTTCCGCAGGCTCTCGCGGAGCTGGCGAGCGATGGCGTGGAACTCGCCTGCCTGAGCAACGACACGGCGGTCTGGTCCGCCCTCGTCCGCCGGCGGTTCGGCCTGGAGCGGTATATCCGGCAGTGGTTCATCAGTTCCGACCTGCAGACCCGCAAGCCTGACGCGGACGCCTACAGGGCGGCGCTCGACGCACTGGACACCCCTCCGGAGGAGACGGTGTTCGTCGACGACCGGCCGGTCAACCTCGCTCCCGCTCGTTCCCTGGGGATGCGCACGATTCTGTTCCGCAGCGACGACACCGACGCCCATCCCGAGCCCGCTGCCGAACGAGACTCACACCACGGCGTCAGGACGATGCCGGAGCTGGTCGCCGCCGTTCGCGAACTCCGCTCGGCCACGGGCGCGAGACGACCCTGCAACCCGGCGTCCGAACCGCTGTGAGTGGTGGGGCTGCGCGATACTGGTTTGATGCAGCCCCAGGAGATCGACGGTATCGCCGCGGCGCTTGGCCGCGACGTGGTGCGGACATCCACGTTGGCGGGTGGGTTCTCGCACGAGACGTGCCTGCTCACGCTCACCGACGGCCGGGTTGTCGCGCGGCTCGGCGGGTCGGATCCGGCCATCGAAGCCGCGGTCATGGCGGCGGCCAGCCGGCATGTCCCCGTCCCGCAGGTGCTGTTGGTCATGCCGTCCGGAGCGGAAGACCAAGGCGCTCGGCCGGCGATGGTGCTGGAGTACGTGGCGGGGACACCGCTCAGCCAGGTGCTTTCCGGTGGCGGGTACAGCGGGACGTCTTTGCGGGATCTCGGCGCTGAGGTGGGACGTGTCGTCGCGAGAATCGGCGCGGTGACGTTCGAGCGCCCAGGCTTCTTCACCGACGAGCACTTGTCCGTCCGCGAAGAACGCCCGTGGTCGCAGCAACTGCGCGAGGTCGCCGAGGCTTGCATGGCCGCCGCTCCCGAGGCCCGGTTGGATCAGGCCACACGACGGGCATGGGTGGACCTGTGCGCAGCCCAGGCGCCGGCACTGACCCGAATCGATGATCACGCTCGGCTGGTTCACGCCGACGTCAACCCCAAGAACATCCTGGTCACGCGCATGCGCGGCGGCTGGCGCGTCGATGCCGTCCTGGACTGGGAGTTCAGCTATTCGGGATGCCCTTATGGCGACGCGGCCAACATGGTCCGGTTCGGCGCCGACTATCCCGCTCCTTTCCTCGACGGCTTCCGCCGCGCCTTCGCCGAACACCAGCCCGCGGACCTGGCCCTCGTGGAGGAATGGAGCCATCTGGGACGCGTCCTGGACATGTTCGCGCTCAGCGACCTGGTCACCCGTCCTGCTGCCGGGCATCCCGTCGCGGAGCAGGCGGCGGAGCAGATCAGGCGCTGGGTCGCCGACGGCATACCACGACATTGATCCCTCCACCGGAAGCCGCGGCTGCCGGGGAGGGTGACGTGTGACCATCGGGAAAGGCATCGGGGCTCGCGGCGGAAGGCCATGCGGGTGCGGTGCGAGATGCCACCGCGCCCGTGGCATCACGCAGCGTCACATGCGCCGTCGTACGCACGTTCGGTTCCGGGTTTCGTGGCGGGGATGGCCGTTTAGCCGGAAAATCGTCATGTGACGGAGAAGATCGGGATCGTGGGTGCGGGGATCGTCGGGCTGGCGGTGGCGCGCGAGCTAGCCGCGACCAGGGGCGCCGAGGTGACGGTGCTGGAGAAGGAGGCCCACGTCGCCGCGCACCAGACCGGCCACAACAGCGGCGTCGTGCACGCGGGCATCTACTACCCGCCGGGCTCGCTCAAGGCACGGCTGTGCCGGGAGGGCGTGGCGCTGCTGAAGGAGTACTGCGCGGCCCACGGGCTGGCGTACGACGAGGTCGGCAAGCTCGTCGTCGCGAGCACCGCCGCCGAGCGGCCGCGGCTGAGCGCGCTGGCCGAGCGGGCGCGGGCCAACGGGGTGCCGGGCATCGCCGAGCTGGACGGGCTGGCGCTGCGCGAGATCGAGCCGCACGCGGTCGGCGTGGGCGCGATCCACTCGCCGCACACCGCGATCTGCGACTTCCCCGCCGTCGCCCGCCGGCTCGCGCTCGACGTGGTGGAGCTGGGCGGGTCCGTACGCCTCTCCCATCCGGTGCGCGCCATCCGCGAGCGCGCGGGCGGGGTGCAGGTGCTCGCCGGGCGGCGGAGGTTCGCCTTCGACCGGCTGGTGGTGTGCGGGGGGCTGCGGACCGACGCGGTGGCGAGGATGGCCGGGCATCCGGGCGACGTGCGGATCGTGCCGTTCCGCGGGGAGTTCTACGCGTTGCGGGGGGCGGCGAAGGACCTCGTCCGGGGGCTGATCTATCCGGTGCCGGACCCGCGGTACCCGTTCCTCGGCGTGCACCTGACGCGGCAGGTGGGCGGCGGGGTGCTGGTGGGGCCGAACGCGGTGCTGGCGCTGGCGTACGAGGGCTACGGCTGGCGGAACATCCGGGATCTGCGGCAGATTCTCGGCTGGCCGGGCACCCTCCGCATGGCCCGGCAGCACTGGCGCACCGGCCTCAAGGAGATCCACGGCTCCCTCGTCAAGAGCGCCTTCGTCCGCGCGGCCCGGCGCTACGTGCCCGAGCTCACCGCCGCCGACCTCGTCCGCGCCCCCGGCGGCGTCCGCGCCCAGGCCGTGGCCAGGGACGGCCGGCTGGTCGACGACTTCGTCGTGGACGTGCACGGGAACGTGGTCCTGGTGCGCAACGCGCCCTCCCCGGCCGCCACGTCCAGCCTGGCCATCGCCAAGCACATTGCCGGAATTGTCCCAGCACTCGTCCGATGAGGGCATCCTTGAGTGTGATGGAATCACGCCTGCTGATAGTCGAGGACGACCCGAACATCCTCGAACTCCTCGCCGCAAGTCTCAGGTTCGCGGGATTCGACGTGACCACGGCCAAGAGCGGCCACGACGCCGTCGCCGCCGTGCAACGACACCGCCCCGACCTCGTCGTGCTCGACGTCATGCTGCCGGACCTGGACGGCTTCGAGATCGTCAAACGGCTGCGCGGCGGCGGGCTGCGCACGCCGGTGGTGTTCCTGACCGCCCGTGACGAGACCGAGGACAAGATCCGCGGGCTCACGATCGGCGGCGACGACTACGTGACCAAGCCGTTCAGCCTGGAGGAGGTGGTGGCGCGCATCCACGCGGTGCTCCGCCGGACCAGCGGCGAGCAGCAGGCCGCGCCGCCGCGGCTGACGTTCGCCGACATCGAGCTGGACGAGGAGAGCCACGAGGTGTGGCGCGGCGGCCACGCGGTGGCGCTGTCGCCGACCGAGTTCAAGCTGCTGCGGTACTTCATGACGAACGCCGGGCGGGTCCTGTCCAAGCCGCAGATCCTCGACCACGTGTGGGACTACGACTTCCGGGGCGAGGTCGGCATCGTGGAGTCGTACGTGTCCGTGCTCCGCCGCAAGATCGACAACCGCAGCCCCCGGCTCATCCACACCCTCCGCGGGGTCGGATACGTCCTTCGCCTGCCACCGAGTCCCTGATGAGCGGCCTGCCGCTGAGGTTCAAGCTGATCGCGTCGATGCTGGCGCTGCTGGGGTTCGGCCTGACCTTCATCGGCGTGGTCAGCGTCTCGGTGCTGCACGGCTACCTCCTCGACCGGGTGGACGGCCAGCTCCACCTCCTCACCGTGCGCATGCACAAGAAGATCGTCAACGACGGCAAGAAGGACAGGGAGACCGCCGACCGGCCCATCCTCATCGAGTCGGACGCGATCGTGCTGGTCAGGGCGGCCGGCGACACGTTCGAGCCCATGCTCACCGACCGCGACGTCGACCTCAAGCCCAAGCCCGTCCTGCAGCCGTCGCCCGGCCCCGAGCCGTACACCGCGCCCGCGGGCACCGGCGGCGGCGAGTGGCGGGTGCTGGAGAGCGGCGTGCGGCGCAGCACGCTCGTGGTGGCCGTGGACCTGGAGGAGGTCAACGCCATCACCCGGCGGCTCGCGCTCATCGAGCTGCTCGGCGGCGGCGGCATCCTGCTGATCCTGGCCGTCGCCGGCATCACGATCGTGCGCCGCAGCATGCGGCCGCTCGGCCAGATCGAGCGCACGGCCGAGGCCATCGCGGGCGGCGAGCTGGGCCGGCGGGTGCCGGACGGTGACCCCCGCACCGAGGTGGGCCGGCTGGCCGGGTCGCTCAACGGCATGCTCGCCCAGATCGAGGCGGCGTTCGAGGCGCGGTCGGCGTCCGAGGCGGCGGCCCGGCGCTCGGAGGACCGCATGCGGCAGTTCGTCGGCGACGCCTCCCACGAGCTGCGCACCCCGCTCACCTCCATCCGCGGCTTCGCCGAGTACGCCCGGCAGAACCCCGGCGCCGACCCCGCCGAGCTGATGCAGCGCGTGGAGAAGGCCGCCGGGCGGATGAGCCTGCTGGTCGACGACCTGCTGCTGCTGGCCAGGGTCGACCAGCAGCGGCCGCTGAGGATGCGCCCCGTGGACATGCTGGCGCTGGCCGCGGACGCCGTACAGGATGCCCGGATCCTCGCCCCCGACCGGCTGGTCAAGCTCGACGTGGTCGGCGGCGCCGCCCTGATCGTCTCCGGCGACGAGGTACGCCTGCGGCAGGTCGTCAGCAACCTGGTCACCAACGCCATCGTCCACACCGAGCCCGGCTCGCCGATCATCGTCCGGGTGGGCGCCACGGCCGACAAGGTGTTCCTGGAGGTCGCCGACAGCGGGCCCGGGCTCACGCCCGAGCAGGTCGAGCGCGTCTTCGAACGCTTCTACCGGGCCGACTCCGCCCGCTCCCGCCGCCGGTCGGCCGAGGACCGCGGCAGCGGGCTGGGGCTGGCGATCGTCCGGGCGCTCGTCCAGGCCCACGGGGGCGCGGTCACCGTCGACAGCTCGCCCGAGCGCGGCTCCACGTTCCGCGTCGAACTCCCACTCGCCTTGGAGTAAGCCTTCAGCAAACCCTCAGGGTGCTGCGTCACTCTGAGTAGGTGAAGAAACCCGAGGCGCTGATCATGGTGGTGGACGACGAGCCCAGCATCAGAGACCTGCTCTCCGCCAGCCTGCGCTTCTCCGGGTTCGAGGTGCTGACCGCCGCCGACGGGCAGGAGGCCGTCGAGGTGGCCGAGCGCGCCTCGCCCGATCTCGTGGTGCTCGACGTGATGCTGCCCGACCTGGACGGGTTGGAGGTGGCGAGGAGGATCGACGCGCCCGTGCTGTTCCTGACCGCCCGCGACGCCACCGAGGACAAGATCGCCGGGCTGCGGGTCGGGGACGACTACGTGACCAAGCCGTTCAGCCTGGAGGAGGTGCAGGCCAGGATCCGGGCGGTGCTGCGGCGCACCCGTATGGACGGGGCGCCGGCCAGCCGGCTCATGGTCGCCGACCTGGAGCTGGACGAGGACGCCCGCGAGGTGTGGCGGGGCGGCCGGCAGGTGCGCCTGTCGCCCACCGAGTTCAAGCTGCTCCACTACTTCATGGTCAACGCAGGGCGGGTGCTGTCGAAGGCGCAGATCCTCGACCACGTGTGGAACTACGACTTCGGCGGGGACGCCGGGGTCGTCGAGTCGTACGTGTCGTACCTGCGGCGCAAGGTGGACGACGTGGAGCCCAGGCTCATCCACACGTTGCGCAGCGTCGGCTACGTGCTCCGCGAGCCGCCCCCGGGTTAGGCAGGCCCGCGGTCGCCGCCCGGCCGCACGCGGGGGAAACTTGACCCGGACATGGCGCTCCCAACGCCTGCGTCCCGCACGGACCACCCCATAAGGTCCCAACAATCATCTAGCTTGGGCGTATGGACCTGCTGGGCGCGTTGGAGTCCCTGCGGCGGCCGCTCGATCGCGACCTGTTCCCGCTCGCGATCGGTGAGGTGGCGGCGGATCGGCGCGCGCTGCGGGAGCTGACCGGGCAGCTCGACGACTACCTGCTGCCCCGTCTCGCCGCCATCGACGCGCCGCTGCTCGCGGTGGTCGGAGGCTCGACCGGAGCCGGGAAGTCCACGCTGGTCAACTCGCTGGTCGGGGCCGACGTGGCCGAGCCGGGGGTGCTGCGGCCGACGACGCTGGTGCCGACCCTCGTGGTCAATCCGGCCGACCAGAACTGGTTCATGGGCCAGAACGTGCTCCCGGGGCTGTCGCGGGCGACCGGGGAGGGGCCGGGCGCGCTGCGCGTGGTGACCTCGCCCGCGCTCGGAGCCGGTCTCGCGCTGCTCGACGCCCCCGACATCGACTCGGTGGTGACGGCCAACCGGGAACTCGCCGCGCAGCTGCTGGCCGCCGCCGACCTGTGGCTGTTCGTCACGACCGCGGCCCGGTACGCCGACGAGGTGCCGTGGAGCTTCCTGCGCTCGGCCAGGGAACGCAGCACCGCCCTGGCCGTCGTGCTGGACCGGGTGCCGCCCGACGCCGTGCAGCCGGTCTCCCGCGATCTCGCCCGCCTGCTCACCGAGAACGGGCTCGACGGCGTCCGGCTGTTCACTGTGCTGGAGGCGGCGCTGCCGTCGGAGAAGGCCCGCTTGCCGGAGGAGCTGGTGCGGCCGATCGTGGCCTGGCTGGCGGGCCTGGCCGAGGACGCCGCGGAACGGGCCAGGGTCGTACGCCAGACGTTGTCCGGCGCGCTCGACAGCCTGGAGACGCGGGTGCCGGCGCTGGCCGCCGCCGTGTCGCGGCAGCGGGCCGCCTTCGACGGGCTGCGGTCGATCGTGTCCGGCGCGTACGGGGGCGGCATGGCCGACTTCGACGAGGGCATGCGCGACGGGTCGCTGCTGCGCGGCGAGGTGCTGGCCCGCTGGCAGGACTTCATCGGCACCGGCGACCTCATGCGTTCCCTGGAGAGCCGGGTGGGATGGCTGCGGGACCGGATCGTCGGCTTCTTCACCGGCCGCGTTCCGGAGGCCGAGCTCAAGGAGGCGCTGGAGAGCGGGGTCGAGTCGCTGATCAAGGGGGCCGCCGACGGGGCGGCCGAGCGGGCGCTGGAGGGGTGGTCGGCCGCGCCCGGCGGGCCGGGGCTGCTCGACCGGCTCGGCGCCGTCGAGTCCGCCCGCCTCGGCCGCGCCTCTCCCGGCCTGGGCAAACGCGCCGAGGCGGCGGTACGCGGGTGGCAGGAGTACGTCCTGGACCTGGTACGCCAGGAAGGGGCCGAGAAGCGGACGGCCGCCAGGGTGGCGTCGTTCGGGGTGAACGGGGCGGGGCTGCTGCTCATGCTGGCCGTGTTCGCGTCCACGGGCGGGCTGACCGGGATCGAGGTGGGGATCGCCGGCGGGACGAGCGTGTTGTCGCAGAAGCTGCTGGAGGCGGTGTTCGGGGACCAGGCGGTGCGCACGCTGACCGTGCAGGCGCGGGAGGACCTGCGCGAACGCGTACGGGGGCTGATGGAGGCCGAGGCCGACCGATTCACCGCCCTCCTGGGTTCCGTCGAACCGCCGAGGGACACGGCGAACGCCCTCCACGAGGCCCTGCGCGCCGTCCGCGCCCACCGCGCCGACCTTCCACCCCCCGGCACGGCCGGGGTCCCGCGCCCGCCCGTGGCCGGGCGGCCGTCCGCGGGGGCCGGCGACGACCCGGGCGCCGGCGAGGAGACCGACGGGCGGGAGGTGTCGTGAAGCTGCTGCGGCGCAAGGAAGGCCCCTCGCTGGACTCCCGGCTGGCCGGGCTGCTGGAGGCGGCCGAGCTGGCCGAGGGCCGGTTGCCGGAGGAGGTCGTGGCCGGGGCGCGGGCGGTCTCCGAGCGGGCCGGGGTACGCCGCGGCCTGTCGCTCGACCACACCGTGGCCGCGCTGGCGGGCGCGACCGGCAGCGGGAAGTCGTCCCTCTACAACGCCCTGGCCGGGCACGCCCTGGCCGCCGTCGGCGTCACCAGGCCCACGACCTCGGCCGCCCAGGCGGCGGTCTGGGACGGCGAGGGCGCGGGCCCGCTGCTCGACTGGCTGGAAATCCCGCGCCGCCACTCCGCGACCGCCGGCCCGTCCGGCCCGAACTCCGCCGGACCCGGACGGTCCGACCTGACCGGGACACCCGCCCTGGGGGAGCGCATCGACCTGGCCGAGCCGCCCGGCGCGGGGGGCCCGCCCGGCCCGGCGGGAGCGTCCCGGGTGGCGGGGGCGGCCGGGGCGGCCGTTCGAGGGGGGCCGTCCGAACTGGCTGGGCTTGTCCTCCTCGACCTGCCCGATCACGACTCCATCGAGCTGTCCCACCGCCTGGAGGTGGACCGGCTGGTCGAGCTGGTGGACCTGCTGGTGTGGGTGGTGGACCCGCAGAAGTACGCCGACGCCGCGCTCCACGAGCGCTACCTTCGCCCGCTGGCCGCCCACCGCGACGTGATGCTGCTGGTGCTCAACCAGGTCGACCGCCTGCCGTCGCACGCCGTCGACCGCTGCGTACGCGACCTGGGCCGCCTCCTGGAGGACGACGGCCTGGCGGACGTGCCGGTGCTGGCCGTCTCCGCCCGCACCGGCACGGGTTTGCCCGAGCTGCGCAGGCACCTGGCCGACCGGGTGGCCGACCGCAGGTCGTGGTCGGCCCGCCTGACCGCGGACATCGCCACCGCCGCCGCCCGCCTCGGCGACCCGACGCCGCCGCCCGAGAACCCGTCCACGGCGGGCGCGCTCACCGACGCCCTGGCCAGAGCGGCCGGGGTGCCGGCGGTGGTCGAGGCCGTGGCCAGGGGGCACCGGCACCGGGCGGTCGTGGCCACCGGCTGGCCGGTCACCCGGTGGATGCGCAGGTTCCGGCCGGACCCGATCCGCCGGCTCCGCCTCGGCGCCGTCGCTGCGGGCGGGAGGCCGGAGATCGTGGGGCGTACGTCCGTGCCGGCGGCGTCCGTCATGCAGCGGGCCCAGGTCGAGACCGCGATCAGGGACGTCGGCGAGAAGGCCGCGGCCGGGTTGCCCGGGCCGTGGGCCGCGGCGGTGCGGCAGGCGGCCCGCTCCCGCTCGGCGGATCTCGCGGACGCGGTGGACCGGGCCGTGGGCGTCACGTCGGCCGGGGCGACCCGGCGTCCGCGCTGGTGGCGGGCCGTGAACGTGCTGCAGTGGCTGGTGTTCGCGGCCATGGCGGCGGGCGCCCTCTGGCTGGGCGGGCTGTTCGCGATGGACTACCTGCGTCTGCCGCAGCCGCCGCTGCCCACGGCCGGGCCGCTGCCGTGGCCTACGGCGCTGCTCATCGGCGGG
Organism: Nonomuraea sp.; assembly: GCA_036276095.1. GTDB lineage: Bacteria > Actinomycetota > Actinomycetes > Streptosporangiales > Streptosporangiaceae > Nonomuraea. Next base: position 53,996 of record DASUCK010000370.1, read on the forward strand.
GCGCTGGCGGGCGTGCTGGTCGCGTTGCTGTCCCGGCTGGCCGCCTGGGCGGGGGGCCGGCGGCGGGCCCGTCGTGCGTCGAAGGCGCTGCGCGCGGCCATCGGCCAGGTCGGCAAGGAGCACGTGCTCGACCCCGTGGCGACGGAGCTGGACCGGTACGCCCGCTTCACCGAGGCACTCAAGCTCGCCCGCGCCTGACCATGGTCGCCGCCATCCCGCCCGCGCTCAAGGTCGCCCACGCCTGACCAGGATCGCCGCCACCCCGCCTCCGAGCAGGGCGAACCCGGCGGCCGCCAGGAAGGGCGCCGTGGTGAACCACCGCTCGCCCACCACCCCGGCCAGCGCCGACCCGGCGGCCCCGCCCACGGTGATGGCCGTGGAGAGCCAGCCGAACGCCTCCGCCCGCGCGCCGGGCGCGTACTCGTCCACGAGCAGGGAGGCTGTCGTCAGCGGCGGGTTGAGGAGCATCCCGGCGCAGCACAGCATCGCCCAGAACGCCGGCAGCGGCCCGATCAGCACCAGCGGCGCGAGCACGACGCCGAGGGCCAGCATCAGCACCACGAGCCGGGTCTCGGCCGCCGCCCGCCACCTGCGGGCCCCGTACGCGGCGGCCCCGGCGACCCCGCCCAGCGACAGCGCCGCCACCAGCACCCCGGTCGCCGCCGGGACGTCCCGGGCGACGGCCAGCGCGGGCACCCCCACCTCCATGGCCC
>DASUCK010000371.1:0-50491 GCA_036276095.1 Nonomuraea sp.
GTCGAGCTGCCCGCGCGCCAGGGCCCTGACCAGGTCGCGTGACCCGCCCTCCTCGACCAGCAGCTCGATCCCCGGGTACGCCCTGTGGAAGCGGGCCAGCGCGTCGGCCACCAGCCCCGCGCACAGCGACGGCGTGGCGCCGAGCCGCACCCGCCCCCGCCTGAGCCCGGCGAGCTGGGCGACCTCCTGGCGGGCGGTGTCGGCGTCGGCGAGCATGCGCCGGGCCAGCGGCAGCAGCGCCTCGCCGGCGGGGGTGAGCGTGACGTTGCCGCGCGCGCGGGTGAACAGCGGGGCGCCGAGGTCGGTCTCCAGTGCCTTGACCTGCTTGCTCAGCGACGGCTGGGCGACCCGCATGCGCTCGGCGGCCTGGGTGAAGTGCCTGGTCTCGGCCACGGCGACGAAGTAGGCGAGTTGGTGCAGCTGCATGTGATTTTCCTCGCACCGGCCACGTGGCTTGTCCGGAAAAAGCCCCTTGCACCAGCATCATAGCTTCCGGCTATCGAAACCAGGCACTTGATGACTTGGACGGATCATCGCTGCGTACCTAGCGTGTGAAGACGTGACTGCGACGATTGAGCGCGGCGCCGCCACCGCGCCTGTTACACCTCAGAAGCCCGCCCCGCCCGCCGGGGACCCGCCCGCGCGCCGGCGCGGCGGCCGCGGGTTCCTCGGCTCGTCGAACGGCAAGAAGGTCGTCATGGCGGTCACGGGCGCCGTGATGGTGTCCTTCCTCGTCCTCCACATGCTGGGCAACCTGAAGATCTTCTACGGCCGTGACTCCTTCAACGAGTACGCCCACTGGCTGCGCACGCTGCTGGAGCCGTTCGTGCCGTACCGGACGGTGCTGACGATCCTGGAGATCGGCCTCGTCGTCGCGGTCGTCCTGCACATGTGGGCCGCGATCGCGCTCGCCCGCCGCGCCGGCAGGGCCCGCCCGGTCAAGTACGTCGCCAGGAAGTCGCAGGCGGCCGGCTACACCACGCACATCATGCGCTGGGGCGGCCTGACGATCGCGCTCTTCGTGGTCTGGCACCTGCTCGACCTGACCTTCGGCGTCGTCAATCCCAAGGGCTTCGACTCCGCCCCGGCCGACCGCATGATCGCCGGCTTCGACCCGTCCCGCTGGTGGGTGACGCTGATCTACCTCGTGGCCGTCGTCATGGTCGGCCTGCACCTGCGGCACGGCGTCTGGAGCGCCCTGCAGACCATCGGCTGGGCCAACCGCGACCGTGACAGGGTCCTGCGGCTGTCGGCGGGCCTGCTCGCGGCCGTGCTGGTCGCCGGCTTCCTGGCCCCGCCCCTCGCCATCACGTTCGGAGTTGTGAAGTGAAGTACACCGCGGGTCCGGAGATCCGGGACACCAAGGCTCCGTCCGGGCCCATCGCGGAGCGGTGGGAGAAGCGGAAGTTCCAGGCCAAGCTCGTCAACCCGGCCAACAAGCGCAAGCTCACCGTCATCGTGGTCGGCACCGGCCTGGCGGGCGGCTCGGCCGCCGCGACGCTGGGCGAGCTGGGCTACAACGTCACGTCGTTCTGCTACCAGGACTCCCCGCGCCGCGCCCACTCCATCGCCGCCCAGGGCGGCATCAACGCCGCGAAGAACTACCGCGGCGACGGCGACTCGATCTACCGGCTCTTCTACGACACCGTCAAGGGCGGCGACTTCCGCGCCCGCGAGTCCAACGTGCACCGCCTCGCGCAGATCTCCGTGGAGATCATCGACCAGTGCGTGGCCCAGGGCGTGCCCTTCGCTCGCGAGTACGGCGGCCTGCTCGACACCCGCTCCTTCGGCGGCGCCCAGGTCTCCCGCACGTTCTACGCCCGCGGGCAGACGGGGCAGCAGCTGCTGCTGGGCGCGTACCAGGCGCTGGAGCGGCAGGTCGCGGCCGGGACCGTCGAGATGCACACGCGGCACGAGATGCTCGACCTGATCGTGTCCGACGGGCGGGCGCGCGGCGTCATCGTGCGCGACATGGTCACCGGCGAGATCGAGCGCCACCTGGCCGACGCCGTGGTGCTGGCCACCGGCGGCTACGGCAACGTGTTCTTCCTGTCCACCAACGCCAAGGGCTGCAACACCACGGCGATCTGGCGGGCGCACGAGCGGGGCGCGTACTTCGCCAACCCCTGCTACACGCAGATCCACCCGACGTGCATCCCGGTCTCGGGCGAGTACCAGTCGAAGCTGACGCTGATGTCGGAGTCGCTGCGCAACGACGGCCGCGTATGGGTGCCGCTGCGCGAGAACGACACCCGCGCCCCCGGCGACATCCCCGAGGACGAGCGCGATTACTACCTGGAGCGCATCTACCCGGCGTTCGGCAACCTCGTCCCGCGCGACATCGCCTCCCGCGCCGCCAAGAACGTCTGCGACCAGGGCCGCGGCGTCGGCCCCGGCGGGCTGGGCGTCTACCTCGACTTCCGCGACGCGATCCACCGCCTCGGCCGGGACGCCGTGGAGAAGAAGTACGGCAACCTCTTCGAGATGTACGAGCGCATCACCGGTGAGAACCCCTACGACGTGCCGATGCGCATCTACCCCGCCGTCCACTACACGATGGGCGGGCTGTGGGTGGACTACGACCTGCAGTCCACGATCCCCGGCCTGTTCGTCATCGGCGAGGCGAACTTCTCCGACCACGGCGCCAACCGGCTCGGCGCGTCCGCGCTGATGCAGGGCCTGGCCGACGGATATTTCGTCCTTCCGACCACCATCGGCGACTACCTGGCCGCCGGCCCGTTCGGCGAGGTCGACGAGGAGGCCGTCGCCGAGGCCGAGACCAAGGTCCGCACGAGGATCGACCGGCTCCTGTCCGTGAACGGCACCCGCACCCCCGACTCCTTCCACCGCGAGCTCGGCAGGCTCATGTGGGACTACTGCGGCATGGAACGCACCGAGGAGTCGCTGCGCAAGGCGCTGGAGCGCATCCCCGAGCTGCGGGCCGAGTTCTGGCAGAACGTCAAGGTCACCGGCACCGCCGAAGAGCTCAACCAGGTGCTGGAACGGGCCGGCCGGGTGGCGGACTTCTTCGACCTGGCCGAGCTGATGTGCCTGGACGCCCTGGTCCGCACGGAGTCGTGCGGCGGCCACTTCCGCGCCGAGTCCCAGGACGCCGACGGCGAGGCCCTGCGCGACGACGAGAACTTCGCGCACGTGTCGGCCTGGGAGCGGGGGCCCGACGGGCCGATCCTGCACAAGGAACCGCTCGAGTACGAGTACGTCACGATGACCCAGCGGAGCTACAAGTGAACCTGACCCTCAAGGTCTGGCGGCAGAGCGGTCCTTCCGACCAGGGCCGGATGGTGACGTACCAGGTGGAGGACGTCTCTCCGGACATGTCGTTCCTGGAGATGCTCGACGTGCTCAACGAGCGCCTGATCGTCGAGGGCGACGACCCGATCGCCTTCGACCACGACTGCCGCGAGGGCATCTGCGGCATGTGCGGCATGGTCATCGACGGCGTCGCCCACGGCGAGCAGCGCGCCACCACCACCTGCCAGCTCCACATGCGCCACTTCGCGGACGGCGCCACGATCACCATCGAGCCGTGGCGCGCCGCTCCGTTCCCGGTCGTGAAGGACCTGGTCGTGGATCGGAGCGCGTTCGACCGCATCATCCAGGCCGGCGGGTTCGTCTCGGTGCCGGCCGGCTCGGCGCCCGACGCCCACAGCATCCCCGTCCGCAAGGAGGACGCCGACGCCGCCTTCGACGCCGCCACCTGCATCGGCTGCGGCGCGTGCGTGGCGGCCTGCCCCAACGGCTCGGCCTCGCTGTTCACCGCCGCCAAGATCACCCATCTCGGCCTGCTCCCGCAGGGCCAGCCCGAACGCCTCGCCCGCGCCAAGGCCATGGTCGACCAGATGGACGCCGAGGGCTTCGGCGGCTGCACCAACACCGGCGAGTGCACCGCGGTCTGCCCCAAGGGCATCCCCCTGGAGACGATCGCCCGCATGAACGCCGACTACCTGAAGGCGAACGCCAAGTAGTCGTTCGCCGCCCGCGGCCGGGCCGGCGCCCGCGGGCGCCGTGGTCGAGGCCGGCTGGACCGGCGGGAAGCCGTGACCGCGGGCCCGCCGGGCCTAACCGGTCTGGCGGGCCTCGTCGTTGGCGTTCGTGCGGATCTGCTGGATGCGCTGCTTGGTCAGGCCGAGCAGCTCGCCGATGTCGCCGTCGGACAGGCCCAGCTCGTGCATGTGCTTGACGCGCTTCTTCAGCGTGCGCGTGTAGTCCTCGGCGATCGCGGCGGCCTGGCGCTGGAGGGCGGCGAAGTCGTCGAGGTCCTGCTCCGACAGGCCCGGCAGGGTGTAGTGGTAGACCGGCTTCGGGCGCTGGGCGCGGTCGGCGAACAGGAACGGCAGACCCTCGGCGACGTCGGCGTGCAGTTCCTTCAGCGTGCGGGCCGACATGCCGCCGGCCACGCCGTCCACCTCGGCCAGCCACAGGTTGCCGGCCATGGTGACGTGGACGTGAACGCGGTCTGCGGGGGTCATGAGCTCTCCAACCCGGATGGTCAGTCCTCTAGCCAGTCGTCGCCGAACAGGTGTGCGAGCCCCCGTTCGAGGGAGTCCACCAGCTGCGGGGCCTCCCGAGGGTACAGCGGGACGACGGCCCGGGCCGCCACGCGGCCCTCGGCATCCCACAGCAAGAGGAATCGCTGCCGCTTCGTCGTTTCCGCCCAGTCGCAGCGCAAGCCATGGAGGTGGGAGAGCCGGATGATCCGATCGCGGATGGCCGCATAGTCGTCTCGTTCCACCACACGCGGCAGACTATATCCCTTGCCTACCATCGACAATGGCTCTTGTCGCCATGATTTGTCCGAGGCGTGTCGGGCATGCCTCGCGGCCGCGCGCGTGGCGCGCTCGCGAGACATGCCCGTCCCGGGACGTCATCCCTTGTAGTTGAAGATCTGGCGCAGGGTGTGCTGGACCTCGACCAGGTCCTTCTGGTCGGCCATGACCTGATCGATCGGCTTGTACGCCTCAGGGTGCTCGTCCACCAGGGCGGCGGCGCGATCGCTGTTCCAGGTGCGACCCCTCATCACCTCGGTCAGGGAGTCGGCCGACAGCGCCCGCTTCGCCTTGCTGCGCGACATGCGGCGTCCGGCCCCGTGGGAGCAGGAGTGGTACGAATCCGGGTTGCCCCGGCCGCGCACGATGTACGAGCGGGTGCCCATCGAGCCGGGGATGACGCCCTCGTCGCCCTTGTCCGCCTTGATGGCGCCCTTGCGGGTGATCCACAGCGACTTGCCGTGGTGGGTCTCCCGCTGGGTGAAGTTGTGGTGGCAGTTGATCGTACGGACCCGCCGGCCGTTCCCGACGACGCCGAACAGGGCGTTGATCAGGACCTTGTCCATCCGGGCCCGCGAGGCCATCGCGTAGCGCTGCGCCCACAGCATGTCCTCGACGTACGCGGTGAACTCCGGCGTGCTCTGCACCAGGTAGGCCAGGTCGGGGTCCTCCAGGCCGACCTCCTGCTTCCTCATCAGCTTCTTGGCGCCCGTGATGTGCATCGTGGCCAGCTGGTTGCCGATGCCGCGCGAACCCGAGTGCAGGACCGTCCAGACGCGGTCGCGCTCGTCGAGGCAGACCTCGACGAAGTGGTTGCCGGAGCCGAGGGTGCCGAACTGGTCGGCCACCTTCCTGGTCTGCTTCGGGTCGAGGTCGGTGTGGGGCAGGCCGAGGTCGCTGAGTGTGCGGTCGATCGCCGGGTCGTCGTGGCCCTTGCCGACGCCGGCCGGGATGCGGCGCTCCACCAGCGGCATCAGCGCCGCCAGCGTGTCGGGCAGGTCCGCGGCCGTGAGCGTGGTCTCGGTGGCCACCATGCCGCAGCCGATGTCCACGCCGACGGCGGCGGGGATGATGGCGTTCTCGGTGGGGATGACCGATCCGACCGTCGCGCCGATGCCGACATGCGCGTCGGGCATGAGAGCGACGTGACCGGCGACGAACGGCAGGCGAGCAGTGCGCGCGGCCTGCGTGATCGCGCCTTCGTCGATCTCGCTGGCCCACGACAGCAGGTTCGGTGCGGGCTGGTTCGGCATGAAAGAAATCTCCTCACTGGTCGCTGATGAGTTTCGCGCGACCAGGAGGAAAATCCCACCCATTTATCCCATGCGGCACCGACCTCCGCAGCTCGGCGCGTTCGGCGGCGTGGCGGCGGGCCATGCCGGCGGCGAGCCGGCGCACCTCCGCGTCCCCGCCGGAGCGCTGCTCGCCCTCGGCGACCAGCACCAGCTGATCGAGGTAGGCCCCGGCGAGCCGCGCGAACCGCCGGTCGAAGGCGTCCCCGCGCAGGCCCCTCAGCGCCTCCAGGTCGGCGGAGGTCGGCATTCCCGGCATGTCGTGCTGGGCATGCGGGTTCTCCCCGGCCTGACCGGCCCGGGCGAGCAGCGTACGCAGCCGCGCCCGTCCGGTCTCGTGCGCGGCCGCGAGCCGTCCGGCCAGGCCGATCAGGGGGCGGGAGCGGGAGCGTTCCGGCGCGAGGGCGAGCATCGGGAGGGCCCGCCCGTGCAGCGCCTCGGCGAGTCGCAGCCACGCCACGTCGGTGGCGTTGTACGGCGGCTCCTGCCGAACGGTCGCCGGGCCGTCCTCCGGAGCGGAACATCCGGGCGCGAGCAGGGCGGCGACCACCAAGGCCAGCGCCCGGGCCGCGACCCGTCGGACGCGCCCGGCCGGGCGGACGCGGGCCCGCCCGGACGGACCAGGGGTCACAACGGCCGGCCGTCGGGGCCGCACTTGACGATCGGCCGGATGCAGTCGCGCACCCGCCGCTCCATCTCCGCCGGGGGCCAGGCGTTGAAGAAGTCGCCGTGCATGGTGAACCCGCCGCCGGACGACAGCCGGAACCGCGACGGGTCCCCGCTCACCGGATACCGGATCACCTGCCGCAGCTTCGGCACAGCCACCGGGTGCGTGCTCGGGCACTGCCCCGCCACGGGGTAGGCCATGTGGCTCTTGTGGTCGGCGGAGTCCAGGTCGCGCCCGTTCCAGCACTGCGGGAAGTCCAGGTACGACTCCAGCATCGTCCCGGCCGGACAGGTGACGAAGTCCTTGGACGGCGCCACCTGCCCGGCGTGCAGGCACGACCATCGCGCGATGGAGGAGCCGTCCGGGCCGGTGGCCTTGGCGTTGCCCGCGACGACCCGCAGCCCCAGCGGGGTGGGCTGGGTCGTGGCGATGACGTCGTCGCGTACGCCTTCGCCGAGGTAGTAGAAGGTCACGATGGCCGGTTCCACGGCGACGCCGTCCCGGTAGAGGGTCGGCACCCAGTACGACGACCTGTCCACGGACGGGTTGCAGGTCGTGGCGCCGTTCTGCAGGTCGGCCAGGGTGGTGTGGGCGTTGGTGACCCGGCTGCCGAAGAAGCTGTGCATGTGCGAGGCGCCGGGCAGGCCGGGGAAGACGATCGGGTCGTCCGGCAGTCGGTGGCTGAACGGGCAGTCGGCGGGGAACTCCGCCACCCGGATCACCGCGGCCGAGGCCGGCTGCGGCAGGGGGAGGAGCAGCAACGGGAGGACGGCGAGCAGGCGTAGGCAGCGTTTGATCATGGGTAGCCCCTCACGTGGTCGGCGATCATCGGGGACGGGCACGCCGTGGAGGCGTCCGGCCCCCTGGCCGGTGGCCGCCCACGGCGAGCGGCAGGGGCAGGACGAGGCGAGAAGTGTCCCAGGCGCCGCACGCCCGGGCTGGGGGGTGGACTCACGACGTTCCCGTCTTTGCGCGAAGCCTTGCTGAGGGAGCGCTCTCTCACGGAAGCATGCGCGCCGCCTTGACTCGTGTCAAGAACCTATGAACCTCCCGTTACCCTGCAGAGGGGTCGAAAAGCATACTCCTTCTGGGGCGTGGGCAAGGAAGGGGAGCGCTCTCTCATCGGCAATGTGGCACACGGAATCGGGTCATTCACGGCATTCGGATATCACCGCGGTTGATCGCGGACGTTCAATGACAAAGGTGAATAGGCGGCGGGCAATGAATGTCCGGTGGAAGTCCGGGTTATGGCCTGGCCGTGACCGCGAATGACCCAGCATAGTTCGGATAAGTCGGAGCCTCCCGGTTACGGAGAGGACGCCCAGATCCATGGCGCTCGCCGTTGGTAACGACGGCTGAACGTTCCGCGCACGAATGATATCTCCCCGCCCAATCCAGGACAAAACGGCCGTGGGACGCGGATCGTCGCGCCGCAAACTGAATGACTCGCCTACGCCACGCTTGTGAATCACCTCGGCCGGCGTTCCTGCTCATTACCCTGCGAACGTCATAGAGGCGAAAGCACCTATCAGGAAAGGAGTAGTCATGCATAATCGACGCGTAACAAGGGGCCGGCGGCGGCGCGCAGCCGCGCTGCTCGCCGGATCCGCCATCCTCCCGCTCGTGGTGACCTCGGCCTCGGCCCCACCGGCGGCGTTCGCGGCGTCTGCCCAGCAGAGCGCGATGTGGGGCTGCCGGACCACGACGCTGACCGACGTCGTCGACCGCACCAACCGGGTGTCCGGTGGCGGGTCGTTGTCCTGCGACAAGGTCCTGACGCCCGACTACATGGCGCTCATCGTCTTCGTCGAGTTGTACCGCAACGGCACGAAAGTGGCGGCGACCACCAGGGCCTGCCACGGCAAATACAGCTGCTGGGCCGGCGTGGAGTTCGCCGACACCACGGCCGGCAACCAGAAATGGCAGGCCAAGGCCACGTACGGCGGAGTATGGAATCAGGTGAAATGGGGGAACGTCCTCTACCACTGACCTTCTCGATCGCCACCCGATTGACCAGCTCGGCCGGTGGCGGGCCCTCGGCCGGGCCGGTTCGTCTCCCGGAGTGTCTTCGTTCGGAAAAGACCGAGAATTCCCGCTCCGCACGGAGCGGCGGCAGGAAGGAAATCCCCATGTCATCGACATTGACCAGCACGACCGCACGTCTCTCCCGGCTGTTCGGGGCGGTGGTGCTCACCGCCGCCGCGGCGACGGCGCTGACCACGGGCCCGGCCCAGGCAGAGCCCGCCTGCAAGCTCTGGGTGCTGACCGACAAGGTGGACCGGCAGGCGCGGGTCTACGGCGCGGGTGGCTCCAACGGCTGCATCGGCGGCCACGCGGCGAGCTACCTCGACGTCGACCTCTACCTGGACACGCGCCACGTGGCTCACAAGCGGATCGGCCCCTGCGGGAGGGTGCGCTGCGCCACGTCGACCGGCTCGATCGCCATGCCGAGGGGATCCCACTCGTGGTGCAGCATCGTCAAAGTCCACACCATCCTCGGCAGCCACACGGATGTTGAGACGAAGTCGCACTGCATCGTCACCACCTCCTGACCGGTCCGGGTGGCCCGGCGACGGCCAGAGCTGCTCTCCCGCCGCTAATCCGTCCAGGACGCGGTGGTGTCGAGGCGCTGGTGCCAGAGCTTCTCGCCGTCGCCGCCCGGCTCCCAGCGGGCACAGAAGTCGATCAGGGAGCGGCAGCGGGCGAGCATGGCGGCCCGGCGTTCGCGCCACCCGGGAACGGCCCCGTCGTAGGCGGTGAAGAAGTGGGAGATCAGGGGGACGTGCTCGGGGTGGTGCATGCGGATGATCCATTCGCACCAGGCCAGGTCTTCGACCGGGCGGCCCGGGTGGGCCCATTCCCAGTCGAGGATGGCGGTGGTCCTGAACGTGGCGGGGTCGAAGAGCATGTTCTGGGGACCGTAGTCGCCGTGGACGATGCCGAGGCGGTGGATCCCGCCCAGGGCGCGGCCGCACTCGGTCAGGACCTCCACGGCGCGGCCGTCGTCCAGGAGGTCCTGGCCGTGGGCCCCGGAGACGAAGCGGGTGGTCAGGCTCGTCGAGGTGATCTTGTGAACGCGCGGGACCGGGATGCGGCCGCGCAGGCGGCGCAGGTATCTGCTCTCCGTGCTCAGCCTGAACTCCGCCTCAGGACCCTCGTAACACTTCACGACCAGGGCGCCGTCGCCGAACGTGCTGTTGGTGTACCCGTGCTTCACAAGGGTCGATTCTGGCGCACCTGACCCCCTCGCGGGACCCGCCGCAGGTTACCTCGCTCACCTCCGATACACGATGTAAGGACGGGACAAACAGCCCAACAGGGTGGAAAGCTCATGCATCAGGCGGCTGGCCGGGAAAAGGACGGCCAGCCCCGTCCTGGTCGGCGCGTGCACCTTGTAAAGCCGCGCCGGCGGCGGCCGTAAAACCGATTGCCGGGCCAGGGTGCGCCTTGTCAAGGTTGTCAGGCTATGCGCTCCCTTCCTGAAGCCGATCCCGGCATGCCCGACATCCGCAGCCCGCTCCGCTACCTGTGGTGGAACGCGCGGCGGCAGGCCCCATCCCTGCTGGCGGGCATCGGCTTCGCGACCGTGTGGTGGCTGGTGCAGGCGCTGATGCCGGCCGTGCTCGGGCAGGGCATCGAGGCCGTCGCCGCCAAGGACACCGGGCAGCTGCTGACCTGGTCGGCCGTTCTCCTCGCGCTGGGGCTGGTGCAGGCGTTCACCGGGATCATGCGGCACCGGATGGCCGTCTACTGCTGGCTGGCGGCGGCGTACCGTACGGTGCAGCTCACCGCCCGGCAGGCCGCCAGGCTCGGCGCGACGCTGCCGAAGCGCATCTCCACCGGCGAGGTCGTCAGCGTCGGAAACTCCGACATCGCCCACATCGGCGGCGCGATGGACATCCTGCTGCGCGGTACCGGCTCCGTCGTGGCCATCGCCACCGTCACCGTGATCCTCATCTCGACCTCGCTGCCGCTCGGGCTGCTCGTGCTGTTCGGCGTGCCGGTCATGGCCGCCGCCGTCGGGCCGCTGCTGCGACCCCTGCACCGGCGGCAGGCCCGGCAGCGGGAGCTGACCGGCGACCTGTCCACGCGGGCGGCCGACATCGTGGCCGGGCTGCGGGTGCTGCGCGGCATCGGCGGCGAGCAGGTGTTCGCCGAGCGCTACCGGGCCGAGTCGCAGCGGGCGCGGCAGGCCGGCGTCGGCGTGGCGCGGGTCGAGTCGGTGCTCGAAGGCGCCCAGATCGTGCTGCCGGGCCTGCTCATCGCGGTCGTCACCGGCGTCGGCGCCTCCTTCGCCGTCGCCGGGGAGATCCCGACCGGTCAGCTCGTCTCGTTCTACCTGTACGCGGTGTTCCTGATCGGCCCCATGCGCACGCTCACCGAGACCGCCGACCGGCTCACGAAAGGCCACGTGGCGGCCGGGCGGGTGATCCGCATCCTGGCCATCGAGCCCGAGGTCAAGGGCGGTGACGGGAGCAGCGAGGGCGGGGTGCTGCGCGACTCGTACAGCGGGGTCACGCTGCAGCCGGGCCTGCTCACGGCGGTGGCCGCGGCCGCGCCCGAGGACGCCATCGCGATCGCCGACCGGCTCGGCCGCTACGCCGACGGCGACGTCACCTTCGGCGCCGCCGACCTGCGTACGCTGCCGCTCGCCGAGGTGCGCCGCCGCATCCTCGTCGCCGACAACTCCGCCCGGCTGTTCACCGGCCGCCTCCGCGACGAGCTGGACATCAGGGGCGGGGCCGACGACGAACTGGTCCGCCAGGCGCTCCACGCCGCCTGCGCCGAGGACATCGTCGAGGCTCTGCCCGACGGGCTCGACACCCGGGTGGCCGAGGCCGGGCGGGAGTTCTCCGGCGGGCAGCAGCAGCGGCTGCGCCTCGTCCGGGCGCTGCTGGCCGACCCCGAGGTGCTCATCCTGGTCGAGCCCACCAGCGCCGTCGACGCCCACAGCGAGGCCCGCGTCGCCGAACGCCTGGCCAAGAGCCGGGCCGGCAAGACCACGCTCGTCTGCACGACCAGCCCCCTGGTGCTCGACCGCACCGACCACGTGATCTACGTGGAGAACGGCCGCGTACGGGCCGAGGGCACCCACCGCCACCTCCTGGACAACTCACCCGAATACGCCGCGACCGTGACGCGTGGAGAGGACTGACGCATGGCCAGGGAGATCCTGCCGGTCGCCGACCGGAAACAGGTGCGCGCCTACGCCAGGCGGCTGACGCTCAAATACCCGCGCCGGCTCGCCACCGCCCTGCTCCTGCACGGACTGGCCGCCGTCGCCGGCCTGGTCGTGCCGTGGCAGCTCGGCGACCTGGTCGAGAACGTCGAGCGCGGCGCCGAGGTCGACGTGCTCCTCGTCGCCGTCGCCATCGGCGGCTTCCTGCTGCTGCAGGGCGTGCTCATGCGGTACGCCGTGCTGGCCTCCGCCAGGCTCGGCGAGAAGGTGCTGGCCGAACTGCGCGAGGACTTCGTGGACCAGGTGCTCGCCCTGCCGCTGTCGACCGTGGAGCGCGCCGGTGCCGGCGACCTGATCACCAGGACGTCCCGCGACGTCGACTCGCTGTCGCGCACCGTCCGGCACGCCGTGCCCGAGACGCTCATCGCGATGGTCACGTTCCTGATCACCGTGGGCGCGCTCGTGCTGGTCAGCCCGCTGCTCATGCTGCCGATGCTGATCGCGGGCCCCGTGCTGTACATCGCCACCCGCTGGTACCTCAAGCGCGCCCGCGACGGCTACCTGCGCGAGAACGCCGCCTACGCCGACATGACCGAGGGCCTGGCCGAGACCGTCGAAGGCGCCCGCGCCGTGGAGGCGCTCGGCCTCCACGAGCGCCGCCGGGCCCGCACCGACGGCGACATCGCCCGCTCCTACGCCGCCGAACGCTACACCCTCGGGCTCCGCGTCGTCTGGTATCCCGCCGTCGAGCTGGCCTACGTCATCCCCGTGGTGAGCGCGCTGATGGTCGGCGGGCTCTTCTACACCAGCGGCTGGGTCACGCTCGCCCAGGTCACCGCCGCCGCCCTGTACGCCCAGCAGCTCGTCGACCCGCTCGACCGGTTCCTCATGTGGATCGACGAGCTGCAGGTCGGCGGGGCGGCCATGGCGCGCCTGCTCGGCGTGGCCAACGTGCCCGACGACCGTACCCCGTCGGCCGCGCGGCCCGCCGGCGAGCTGCTGGAGGCCGACGACGTCCGCTACGCCTACCGCGCGGGCCGCGACGTGCTCCACGGCGTCTCCCTGGCGGTCCGGCCCGGCGAACGCCTCGCCATGGTCGGGCCGTCGGGCGCGGGCAAGTCGACGCTCGGGCGGCTGCTGGCCGGCATCCACGGGCCGCGTACGGGGTCGGTGAGCGTCGGCGGCGTGCCGCTGGTCGACCTGCCGCTCGGCGAGCTGCGCGGGCACGTCGCCCTCGTCACCCAGGAACACCACATCTTCAAGGGCACCGTGCGCGACAACCTGCTGATCGCCCGCCCCGGCGCCGACGACGTCGCCGTACGCGCGGCCCTGGCCGCCGTGGACGCCCTCGACTGGGCGCTCGCGCTGCCCGACGGCCTGGAGACCCAGGTCGGGTCGGGCGGCCGGGCCATCCCCCCGGCCCACGCCCAGCAGCTCGCGCTGGCCCGACTGGTGCTCGCCGACCCCCACACCCTCGTTCTCGACGAGGCCACGTCACTCATCGACCCGCGGGCGGCCCGGCACCTGGAGCGGTCGCTGGCCGCCGTGCTGGAGGGCCGGACGGTGATCGCGATCGCGCACCGGCTGTACACCGCGCACGACGCCGACCGGGTGGCGGTCGTGGAGGACGGCCGGATCAGCGAGCTGGGCTCGCACGAGAAGCTGGTGGCCGAGGGCGGCTCGTACGCGGCCCTGTGGGCCAGCTGGCACGGCACCCCGGCGGCGACCGGCCCGACCTGACCGGTCAGGGGCTGACGCCGAGCGACCGCTTCAGGAACTCGACCTGGAGCAGCAGCAGGTTCTCCGCCACCACCTCCTGCGGCGTCATGTGGGTGACGCCGGACAGCGGCAGCACGCTGTGCTGGCGGCCGGCCGCGAGCAGGGCCGAGGACAGTCGCAGCGTGTGGGCGGCCACGACGTTGTCGTCGGCCAGGCCGTGGATCAGCAGCAGCGGGCGTTCGAGCTTGGCGGCGTCGCCGAACAGCGAGGAGTTCTCGTACACCTCGGGCTGTTCGTCCGGGTGGCCCAGATAGCGCTCGGTGTAGCAGGTGTCGTACAGGCGCCAGTCGGTCACGGGGGCGCCGGCCACGGCCGCGTGGAACACGTCGGGACGGCGCAGCACCGCCAGCGCGGCCAGGAAGCCGCCGAACGACCAGCCGCGGATGGCCACCCGGGTGAGGTCGAGGTCGTCGGCGTACTGCTCGGCCACGCCGTGGAGGGCGTCGATCTGGTCGTCGAGGGCAGGCGTGGCCAGGTCGCCCCGCACCGCGCGCTCGAACGCCGGGCCCCTGCCGGGGGTGCCGCGGCCGTCGGCGACGATCACGGCGAAGCCCTGCTCGGCGAACCACTGGCTCTCCAGGAACGCGCCGCGCCGGTTGAGCACCCGCTGCGCGTGCGGGCCGCCGTACGGGTCCATCAGGACCGGCAGCCGGCGCGCGCCCTGCTCGTGCCACGACGGGAGCACCACGGCGGTGGCCAGCTCGCGCCGGCCCGAGCGGCCGAGCGAGACGCGCAGGTCGAGGCCGGGGCGCTCGGCGTACGACGGGATCGGGATCGCCACCCCGTCGCGTCGGACGACCGTGGTGGACACGCCCTCGGCGTCGAGGCTCTGCTCGGTCAGCACGCCGACGCCGCCGGCCATCCGCCCCGAGAACACCCCCGACCTGGTCGAGACCGGCAGCAGGGAGTGGCCGTCCCACGTCCACAGCTGGATCTCGGTCGGGTCGCCGCTCGCGCTGAACAGCACGCTGTCATGATCGACGTCGAGCACCGTCCGCACCTGCAGGGTCGGCGGCGTCACCGCGCGGTCGCCCACGAACAGCCGGTGGCCGCCGTCCGCGCTCGCCACCCAGACGAGCGAGCCGTCGTCGAGGTGGGCGGGGACGCCGGTGACGATGTCGACCCAGGCCGGGTCGGCATCCTGGCGGACCAGGGTGGACGCGCCCGTCGCCGGGTCGACGGCGAACAGGCGCATGGTGCGCTGGTCGCGGGTGAGCGTCACGATCGACAGCGCGTGGTCGTCCCAGGCGGCCGTGGTGAGATATTCCTCGTCGTACGGCACCGCGACCCGCGAACCGTCGAGCCCCAGCACGTACAGCTCCGTGAGCGCGTTGGGCGTGCCGGCCGCCGGGTAGCGCTGCGCGGCCGGCGGGCGGCCGGGGTTGGCCGGGTCGGCGATGTGCCAGATCCGTACCGGGGCCTCGTCGGCGCGCTCGACCAGCAGCGCGTCGCCGGAGGGCGCCCACCAGTAGCCGCGCATGCGGTCCATCTCCTCGGCGGCGATGAACTCGGCCAGGCCGTACGTCACCGTGTCGGACTCCGGTGTGGCCAGCGCGCGGTCCTCGCCCGTGATGAGGTCGTGGACGCGGAGGGCGCCGCTCGTGACATAGGCGACATGTCGCCCGTCGGGCGACAGGCGGGGATCGATGACCGCGCCCGGTGTGTCGAGCCGGCGGGCCTCGCCGGTCGCCAGCTCGGCGACGTAGAGGGCGCCGGACAGCGCGAACGACGCCCTCGTCACGGCCCGGTCGGTGGCGTAGGCCACCACGCCGCCCGCCGCCTCGCGGCTGCGCTCGCGCCGCGCGCGCTCCTCAGGCGGCAGGTCCTCCTCGTCGCCGTGGAGCGTGCGCGGGTCGACGACCAGGCGCTCGACATGGGTCTCGGTGTCGAGCTCCCACAGGCAGGTGACCGGGTCGGTGCCCGATCGGGTGCGCAGGAAGACCACCCGGCCGCCGTCCGGGGAGATCGTGAAGCCCCTGGGCACCCCGAGGGTGAACCGGCGGGTCCTGGCCGACAGTCGCGGGAAGCTCTCACTCATGGGCTCAATCCTGCCAGCCGACACGCCCGGGCCGCTCCCCTCCGCCTGCGCGCGGCCACGCCCCGGCGGCGGCGATGAGCGGCCTCTTGCTGATCAAGGGCGCTTGTTACGCTCGTGGCCATGACGGATCGACGGCTGCTGCTCGTGCACGCCCACCCGGACGACGAGTCGATCGGCACCGGCGCGACCATGGCGAAATACGTCGCGGAAGGCGCCCACGTCACGCTGGTGACCTGCACGCTGGGCGAGGAAGGCGAGATCATCCCCACCAGCCTCGCCCACCTGGCCGCCGGCCGCGACGACGCGCTCGGCCACCACCGCGCCGGCGAGCTCGCCGCCGCCTGCCGCGCGCTCGGCGTCGAGGACCATCGCCTCCTCGGCGGGCAGGGCCGCTGGCGCGACTCGGGGATGATGGGCGCGGCCTCCAACGACCACCCGCGGTCGTTCTGGCGCGCCGACCTCGAGGAGGCCGCGGGCGAGCTGGTCAAGGTCATCCGCGAGGTACGCCCCCAGGTGCTCGTCACGTACGACGGCAACGGCTTCTACGGCCACCCCGACCACATCCAGGCGCACCGCGTCTCGCTACGGGCGTACGAGCTGGCCGCCGAACCCGGCCACGGGGAGGGCGAGCCCTGGCAGATCGCGAAGTTCTACCACACGGCACTGGCCAAGTCCGTCATGCGCCGCTCGGTCGAGGCCCTGCGCGAGGCGGAGACCGGTTTTCTCGTCGAGGACGCCGACGACCTGCCGTACGGCTGCCATGACGACGACATCACCACCGAGATCGACGCCCGCCCCTGGATCGGCGGCAAACTGGACGCCATGCGCGCCCACGCCACGCAGATCACCGTGCGGGGCCACTGGTTCGCGCTGTCCAACGGCATAGGTCAGGAGGTGCTGGGTGTCGAGCACTACATCCTGGCCAGGGGCGTGCCCGGCCCGCCGGTGCCCGGGCCGCCGATCGAGGCCGGCGGCCTCGGCGAGCCGCACGACCGCGAGAACGATCTCTTCGCGGGCATCCACTAACCTCGTTCGACATGGAGCATCGCGGCCAGGCCGAGTCGGCGCTGGGTGGGGCGGCGTACGGCATGCTGTTCGTGCTGGGCGTCGTCATGGCGGTCGTCGGCGGGTTCACGCACCCGGCGTGGCAGGAGGGGTCGGTCCCGGTGTCGGCCGTTCTGTGGGTGCTCGTGCTCTTCTGTGTGTGCCTCGGGGCCGGCAAGCTGATGCGGTCCCGGCTCGGGGTCGTGGTGACGGCCGTGGGCTGGGTACTGGTGACGATGCCGTTCACGCTGCAGCTCGGCATGGGCGACCTGGTGATCGCCTCCGGCGCGCCCGGCTACGTCTACCTCTACGGCGGCCTCGTGGCCCTCGTGCTGGCGTACGTGCTGTCGCCGTCGTCAGGTGGGGATTCGTGGCTCCTGCGGGGGTACTCTCCGAAGAACCCGACTTAGCGGCATAAAGTATCTTCGTGCATTCGACAGGGCGGCACGTGGATCCGGAAACCTACCGCGAGGTCGTCGGCCGCTTCGCCACCGGAGTCGCCATTGTCACCACGCGGCTCGGCGAGATCGATCACGCGATGACGGTCAACTCGTTCACGTCGGTGTCCCTCGACCCCCTCCTCGTCCTGTTCTGCGCCGAGAAACTGGCCCGCTTCCACGACGCGGTGCTGACCGCCGGAGTGTGGGGGGTGTCCGTGCTCCCCGCCGCGCTGGAGGACGCCTCCCGCTTCTTCGCCCACCGCGGCCGACCCCTGAACGGCCAACTGAGCCGCTGGCCCCACCACCGGGGCGAGACCGGCGTGGCGCTGTTCGACAAGGCGATCGCCACCCTGGAATGCGCCACCACGGCCGTACACGAGGGCGGCGACCACTCCATCCTGGTGGGCCGGGTGACCGCCATGGACATGCCGTCCGACGGCCCGCCGTTGCTGTTCCACGAGGGCGGCTACAAGCGGCCGTAACGCTCGGCGGAGGCTGGGACTCCTGCGGAACGACGCAACCCTCCGAACCCGGCTGAGCAGATGCGCTGCACGCCTGAGCGGGTGCGCTGCACGGCCCAGCAGGGTGGACTGCGCGGCTGAGCGGGCGCGCGCCCGCGGAAGCCGGGCCAGGCGCGGTGGCCTGGCCCGGTGAGGTGGTCGATCGCCTTGTCCCGCTGCTACTGAGCGGGAGGCGGGGTGACCGTTTCCGTGGGTGTGGTGGTGGGCGTCTCGGTCGGGACGTCGGTCGGGACGTCGGTCGGTGGCGGCGTCTCCGTCGGCGTGCCGGTCGGAGCGTCCGTCGGTGTCTCCGAGGGCACCGGCGGACAGACGGGGACGCCCGTGGGAGCGACCGGCGGAGACACGGTGTCGGTCGGCGACACAGGCGGGGACACGGTGGGGGGCACGGTGGGGGACACGGTGTCCGTCGGGGTCGCCGTCACGGTTTCTGTGGGGCCTCCGGTCGGCGTCTCCGGCGGGGTCGTGGGTGGCGTCTCCGTCGGTGTGACCGTTTCCGTGGGAGTCACCGTCTCCGTCGGAGCGGTTGTCGGCGTCTCTGTGGGGACGTCGGTCGGTGAGAGGGTCGGCGACGGGAGCGCCGGCTGACAGGTGACCGTCACCGTGACCGTGGGGCCGGGTTCGGTGACGGTGACCGTCGGGCCCGGCTCAGTGATCGTTACGGTGGGCAGCGGGGTCAGGGTGACGGCGGGTGCGCCACGCTTCTTGAACGTGCCCTTGCCCAGCCTCTTCGTGAGTTGTCCGGCTCCTGTGGTCACCGGGATGTCGGCGGTCACGGTCGCGCACGACTTGCGCTTGCACACTCGCTGCTTGACGCTGAAGACGGCGGCTCCGCTGTACTCCACCGAGACGTTCAGATGGGAAACGCCTCTCTGCTTGACCACTCTCGTCGTGACGACGTAGCCCTCAGGTGGTGGTGTTTCGGCTGGAGGCGACTCGGTGGTTAAGGCCGCTCGCGCGTTGAGGGGAGTGTCGGTGAATTGTAGGGGTTCGGACGCTGACGTCTGGGTGATCGCTGCTCCGCCGGCTCCTGCCAGTGCGACGGTGCCGAGCAGCGCGCCCAGGATGGAGAGTCTCATAATCCTGCTCTTGTGGGAGATTTCAGGACCCTGGCCATTATTCCGACATGTCAAGATTGGTCAAGACTGAGACGCATGGACAGACGCTTTCGGTTCCGGCGCGTGGCGAACTTCGTCAACCTCGCCACTCCGTTCGGTCTGCTGATCTCCGTCGTCGGCGGCGCCACCCGCCGACCCGGCCCCCACGGCCTCATCCTCGCCTTCGGCTACCGCTACCGCTTCCCCGTCGCAGGCGCGTTCACGGTCGGAAACGTGGTCCTGACTAGGGCGAACGTGCTGAGCGACCGGCTCGTCCATCATGAGGGCCGGCACGCCACACAGTGGGCCTGGTGCCTCGGGCTGCCCATGCTGCCGCTCTATGTGCTGGCCATGCTGGTCTCGGTCATGGTGTGCGGCCACCAGGCGTCGTACAACGTGTTCGAGCGCCTGGCCGGCCTGGACGACGGCGGCTACCCCCGAGCCCCGCTGTGGTGGCGGCGCCGTGGCGCCGGCGGGGTTGACTCCTCCCAGTCAGATTGAGCGGCAGTCTGAGCGGCGTGCGGGCGCACCACGTGCGCGCGAACAGCCATGAAGCCGATGCGAAGCCAACGCGGCATACCGTCATGCCGCTACGTCAGAACCATGACGATGACCCGCCAATGGCTTCTCTGACGATGAGGAGGAGATTCATGAGCAGCGATGAGAGCAGGCAAAATACCAAGCGGAAGATAGCCGTTTCGGTGCTGTCGCTCGGCGCCATCGCGGCCGGTGTGACGGCTTCCGAGGGAACGGCGGCGGCCGACGCGCTGACCAGTCCGGCGGCCCACCAGCAGCTCGACGAGATCCGGGCACAGTTCGACAGCGCCTTCACGCCAGCCGTGTCCGGTGCCGGCGACGGCGCGGGCCTGGACGGCATCCTGGACGGTGGCACTCTCGCCTCCGAAGACCCGGGAAGCATCTTCGCGGCCGGTGACCCGGGCAGCATTTTCGGCAGCGGCGACCCGGGTAGCATCTTCGCCGCCGGTGACCCCGGCAGCATTTTCGGCAGCGGCGACCCCGGTAGCATCTTCGCGGCCGGTGACCCGGGCAGCATTTTCGGCAGCGGCGGTTCGGTGTCCAGCTAGATGACCGAAATGCGGATCAGGCCGGAGGTCGAGAGCGCGCCCGGCGATCACCTGTCGCTGGGCGCGACCGTGCTGGTCTCGATGCCGTTCATGGACATCGATCGGCCGTCGATCCAACTGGGGCTCCTCGCCGAAGTCGCCCGCGCGCACGGTTTCCCCACCGGCACCCTGCACGCCAACCTCGACTTCGCCGCCCGGATCGGCGCAGACCTCTACCGGCGGTTGTACGCTCACCGCGGCCGCATGCTGGGCGACTGGCTCTTCTCCGTCGAAGCCTTCCGCAAGCAGGCGCCTGATCCGGACGGCCGCCTGGTGGACGACCTCACCGACGACGACCTCGCCCATCTCGGCGAGGACCCGCACGAGGTACGGCAACTGCTGCGACGCGTCCGTGAGCAGGACGTCCCCGCCTATCTCGACGATCTCGCCGACGGGTACGCCTGGGACGACGTCGGTGTGGTCGGGTTCAGCTGCACGTTCGAGCAGAGCGCCGCGTCCTTCGCGTTGGCGCGCCGGCTCAAGGAGCGCTATCCCGGCATCGTGACGGTGTTCGGCGGCGCGAACTTCGATGGTGACATGGGCGTCGAACTGGCCCGCACCATCGACTGCATCGACTTCGCCGTCATCGGCGAGGGCGAGGTAGCCCTGCCTCTCCTGCTGTCCGCGCTGGCGAACGGGGACGACCCCGCCGCCGTTCCCGGCGTCGCGCAGCGGGCCGGGGACCGGGTGGTTCGCACCCCACCGCCGCCCCTGCTGCGCCGCCTCGACGACCTGCCGGTGCCGGACTACGGGGAGTATTTCGAGCGAGCCGGACAACTCGGCCTCCTGCCCCGTGGCGGCGCCGGTTCCGTGTGGCTGCCGTTCGAGTCGGCGCGCGGTTGCTGGTGGGGAGCCAAGCACCACTGCACCTTCTGCGGCCTCAACGGATCCGCCATGGCGTTCCGGTCGAAGTCGGCCGCGACGGTACGGGATGAGCTGGCCCGCCAGTCGCGACGGTACGGTTCGTTCCGGTTCGCGGCGGTCGACAACATCCTCGACCCCGCCCACGTGAAGGAACTGTTTCCGGCGTTGCTGGACAGCGCCACCGACTACGCGCTGTTCTACGAGGTCAAGGCCAACCTCAACCGGGCTCAGTTGCGGCTGCTGGCTCAGGCGGGAGTCCGGCATATCCAGCCAGGTCTGGAATCGCTCAGCTCGCACGTGCTGAGCCTCATGCGAAAAGGGGTCCGGGCCGCGCAGAACGTCAATGTGCTGCGCTGGTCGCGATACTACGGAATCTCCGTCATGTGGAACGTCCTGTGGGGATTTCCGGGCGAGACGGAAGCGGATTACGCGGAGCAAACAGCTGTCGTATCGCATCTGCGGCACCTGCAACCGCCCGCGGGGGCCGGACGCATCTGGCTGGAGCGGTTCAGCCCGTTGTTCACCGCGTCGGAGGACTTCGGAATACGCACCAAGAAACCCGAGCGCAGCTATGAATACGTCTACCCCGACAATGTCGACCTGGACCACGTGGCCTACTTCTTCGAGTACGAACTGGACACCGGTGTCCCAGCGGAGACCTACCAGGGGCTCGCCCAGGCGGTCGACGGGTGGCTGCAGGCGTGGCGCGGGCCGCACCGGCCTGCGCTGACCTACAGATCGGCTCCCGGATACCTGCAGATCTTCGACGGTCGCGAACAGGGCAGGGACGGCACGTACACGTTCGACGGAATGCTCGCCGACATCTATCGCGCCTGCAGCGATCGACCGGTCACCGCGGCGGCGATTCGCGAACGGCTGGCACTCGACCTGCCGGTCGAAGCCGTCACGGAGATTCTCATCGAATTCCAGCGCCGCGGCCTGATGTTCCTCGACGGCAACCTCGCGGTGGCGCTTGCCATTCCCGCCGTGGATGGCCGATGACCCGATCACCCGTCACGTATGTCGACCCGCCGGGGCCAGGTGCCTTCTACCACCACGCTTCACCACGCGAACGCCCCGCAATGTGAGCCAACCCTGCCCGGCGGCTAACCCCGCAGCCCAGCCGCGGGGCAGGGTTCCCCTTCACTCGCGCGCACGGACCCGGGCCAGCAGCCCCTCTCACCAAGACTCACGCCTCGGTCAGGGTGGCCGACGTGGCAGCCCGTCATCGCGCACGTGGCGCTCATAATCGTCGTCGTGCAGCCAGACAGCCAGTTCAAGCAGTCACTGCGGAAGAGCCGGGTCGGGCAGGTCGGGTCGGGTGAGGGTGAGTGGGGTCAGGTCGGGGCTTGGTGAGGTGGGGGGTCAGTGCTGGGTTTCCTGGAGTGGTGTGCGGGTGGATGCGTCGGGGTTGGGCTGGTGGCCGGAAGGACGTCGTGTGAGGCGGCCCAGCGCCAGGGCGGCGATCGCCAGGCCCGAGATCGCGCCGGCGCAGAGCAACGATGCGGTGGACGGGGTCACAAGCGTCACGCCGACCAGGGCGAGACCCGAGACGACGGTGGCGAACGCGATGTACGTCCAGGTCGCGAGGCGGATCAGGCGTAGGCGCTGGGACTCGGACGGCAGCGTACGGGTCAGGAGCCAGGCCAGCGCGGGCAGGAGTAGGACGCCGTGCATGAACACGGCGTGGGCCGGCTTGAGCGTGATCGCCACCGTGTAGGCGAGTCGCTGGTCGCCGGTCATCACCTCGACGATGCCGCGAGCGATCATCACGGCGCCGAAGGCCATGGCGGCGAGCAGGGTGGCGAAGCCGGCGCGTACGGCCAGGCGCATGCTGGGCGGGACGTCAGGATTTGCCCGGAAGGCGGCGATGGTCATGGCGATCGAGATGGCGACCAGCGTGCCGCCGCCCACCGCGAGGGTTCTCGAGATGGCCGTGTCGACAGCGGTCTCCATGTTGAAGTGGGAGGGGACGCCGCGCCACGCCTGCAGAGTGATCAAGGCGACCTCCATGGTGGAGGCGGCTGCGAAGACGCCGAGCCAGACGGGGCGGGCGCGGATGCGTACGAACTGGGAGACCCAGGTCAGCGTCAGCACGCTCAGCCCGAACGACACGCCGAACGTGAAGGGCTTACGCCATGAAACCGGGCCCTCCCACGGCACGTCGTCCACGACGAACACGCCCAAGTGCACGAGGCCCGCCACCAGCAGCAGGGCCCCCACGAGATACAAGAGGCGATTCATGCCGCCATGTTGGCAGGACGGGCCAGGCTACGCGTCAGCCCACGGTTTGGATCGCAACTACGACGACCGTGGTACGCCAGGCGGGACAAGGCGTCGAACACCGGTCCTATGCGGCGAAGGCAGTGGTGTAGACACCGGCCGCGCGCTGCACCGGCCGCGCCATCCACCTCATCCCGCCAGACCTGGGGTTGGCCGCAGAGTCCGGTCGGACGGCCGCGAAACGGTCGGCGCCGGACCGCAGCCGTACGTGGCCGTCCGACGCCGGGTGGGCGTCCGACCCTGGTCAGGGGGTGAGGCGGAGGGTGTGGGTGGCGGATCCCTTGACGGAGTCGGGCTTGGAACGCATCGGCAGGAGGTCGCCTCTGGCCCAGGCTTCGGCCTGGTCCCAGTAGTTCTCGTGGAAGGCGTGTCCGGAGGCGCCCGTTAGGTTGATCCACTGGGATTTGTCCAGGTCGGACAGGTCGACGATCATGCGCATCGACGGAACGGCGTTCACCGAGTAGTCGTCCTGGACGTTCCAGCCGGTGGCGTTCACCGCGTCCTTGCCGCCGGCGACCGCGAGCGGGCCGCGGTTGAACAGGGCCTCGATCGGCGCGATCCCGGACGTCCCGAGTGAGCCGTGGACGAGTTCCAACCGGTGCAGGTCGCCCCACCGCCACGCCGTGACGTCCGCGCCGAGGCGGTCCGACAGTTCCTGGTACGCCGACGCCATCGCCTGCCGCAGCACGTCGTCGCGCCGCTCCGTACGACCCTTGGTGGTCACGTCATCCCAGAAGGGGTCGTCCGGCAGTTGGAGAAGCCGTCTGACGACCTCATACCAGCGGTCGCCTCCGCTCGGCCGGGCTCCTTCGGGCAGCTCGTCGTCGAAGGTCAGGACGAGCAGTTCGCGCCAGACCGCGTTGAAGTACGCGGCGGGGGCGGAGCCGGCGTCCTGGGTGCCGTCCCACGTCTTCAGCATCTCCCTGGCCTGTACGGCCGGCCCGGCCAGGTCGACCTTCATCAGCGCCGGCACCAGCGTCTCGGCGAACCCGTTGCGGGTGTCCCGCTGGATCTCGGCCATGGTCGCCGCGTCGACCCCGCCTTTCTCGATCGCCGCCGTGATCAGGTCGCGGATGCGTTCGGAGCGGTAGCCATGAGCCCAGTCCCGGGTGAGCAGCGGCCGGTAGCGTCTGGGGTCGATGACCGCGTTGTTCGCCGTCACGATGAACCCGGCGGCCGGATCCTCCACCGACGGGAGCTGGTCGTACGGGATGGGCGCGGCTCGCCAGTCGTACTCGCCCGTCCACCCGGGGACCGGCCAGGTGCCGTCACCCTGGAGTCGTACGGGGATGCGTCCGGGGGCCTGGTAGCCGATCTTGCCGGTCGTGTCGGCGTACACGAGGTTCTGGGCGGGCACCTCGAACAGCGCCGCCGCGGCCCTGAACTCCGTCCAGTCGCCGGCCTTGTTCAGCGCGAAGATGGCGTCGGCGGTCCGGCCGGGAGTGAGCGCCGTCCACTGCAGCGCCACCGCGTTCGCCTCGCCGGTGGGCTTGGCGCTGGCGATCACCCCGTTGATCAGGGGCCCGTGCACGGTGCTCCGCACCGTGATCGTGACCGGGTCGCCGCCGGCCACCTTGATCTGCTCCTGCCTGGTTTCCAGCGGCACCTGCTCGCCCTTGTACAGGTACGAGTCGCCGTCCACCTTCTCCAGGAAGAGGTCCGCCACGTCGGGGCCGAGGTTCGTGAAGCCCCAGGCGATCTTGTTCGTGTGCCCGATGATCACGCCCGGGACGCCGGAGAAGGTGAACCCCGTCACGTCGTACGGACACTCGGCCGTGACCTCCCGGCAGTGCAGCCCCGCCTGGTACCAGACCGACGGCAGCTGCGGCGACAGGTGGGGGTCGTTGGCCAGCAACGGCTTGCCGCCGGCGGTGTGCTCTCCGGAGATCACCCACGAGTTCGACCCGACGCCCGCGCGGTCGCCGCCGCCCGTCGTGCTCGGCACGCTCGCCAGCGTCTTCGCCGCCCGGGTGAGCGCGCCGACGCCGGTCCGCAGCCGCGGCTCGGCCCGCTGGTCGAAGCGGTTCCGGTCGATGGCGCCCTCGGTGACGATGGGGGAGTGGCGGTCGTACGGGTAGCCGGGGTAGAGCTGCTCGACGCGCTCGCTGGGCAGCTTGGCGGCGATGAGGGCGCGGTCGATCTCGTCCTCCAGATTGGAGCGCAGGTCCCACGCCATGGCCTTCAGCCAGGCGAGGGAGTCGGCGGGAGTCCACGGCTCCGGCGCGTACGCGCCGTTCTGGAGCTTGAGGATCGAGTATTCGAGGCTGCGGTCGGAGGCGTTGGGATTGCCGCTGAGCCAGGCGTTCACGCCCTTCGCGTACGCCTCCAGGTAGTCGCGGGTCTGCTGGGTCAGCTCCGGCAGTTCCTGCTCGGCGACCCGGCGCCAGCCCATGGTCCTGATGGCCTTGTCGGTCTCGACCGTGGCCTTGCCGAACAGCTCCGAGAGGCGGCCCGCCGTCGTGTGGCGGCGGAAGTCCATCTCGAAGAAGCGGTCCTGGGCGTGGACGAATCCCTGGGCCAGGAAGAGGTCGGCGGCGTTGGAGGCGTAGATGTGGGGAATCCCTGATTTATCACGATAAATCTCCACGTTCCCGGTTAATCCGGGCACCCGCAACGTCCCCTCCACCTGCGGGAACGACTGCCGCACGGTGTGGACGAGGACCCCTGCCAGCACGACGGCCAGGGCGAGAACAACGGTCGACACCCGGGCGAACCACCGTAACGGCCACGGCATCCACGCATAGGGCCTCACCGAGTCCTCCAATCTGAGCCGAACAGGCACCCAAGTCTGGCAGTTCTGGATCACTCCTCGGTCCGCCTTCAACCCGGTTCACAGCAGACCCCAAGCCAGCCCTCCGCCGTGGATGGTCGAGGTCGTCGGGGAGCGGGGGAGGGCCGGATGGAGGGGACGTCCGCCAGTGAGGCCGTTGAGCTGGGGCCGAGGGCCCAAGGAGGGCCGGGCTGGGGCGCTGCGCCGGTTCCGCGTGGAGAAGTGAGGGCCGGGGGCCTTGGCGGGGCTCAGGTCCAGGTTTGGCCTTCCGGGGTGTCGGAGACGTGTACGCCCATCGCGTCCAGGTCGTCTCTGAGGCGGTCGGCCTCGGGCCAGTCGTGGGCGGCCAGGGCTCTGGCTCGGGCCTCCAGCAGGGCGCCCGCGCCCGGCGGCAGCATGGGCACCTTGCCGATGTCGACGGACAGGTCGAGCCCGAGCAGCTGGTCGACGTGCAGGAACGTCTCCAGTTTGGCCCCGGCCGGCACTGCGTCGTCCCGCTCCAGCTCCCGCAGCGCGCGCAGCGCCGCCGGCGTGTCGAGGTCGTCGTCGAAGGCGGACTCGACGCGCTCGACGTACGGGGCGGCCATGGGCGCGCTGGGTGACTCGGCCCACTGGGCCACCCGGCGCCGCCACCGCCGCAGGGTGTCGTCGGCGGCCCGCAGGGTCTCCCACGTGAGGTCGAGCTGCTGCCGGTAGCGGTGTTCGAGGAACGCCGTCCGCACGGCCAGCGGGTCGAGCCCGGCGGCCGTCACGTCGGACATGAGCACGACGTTGCCGGTGGACCCGGCCATCTTGCGGCCGTCGAACAGCAGGTGCTCGCCGTGGACCCAGTGGCGTACGACCTCGTGCCCGGCGGCGGAGTCGGACTGGGCGCGTTCGTCCTCGTGGTGCGGGAACCGCAGGTCGATGCCGCCGGTGTGGAGGTCGAACCGGTCGCCGAGGAAGTGGAGGGACATGGCCGAGCACTCGACGTGCCACGCGGGGAACCCCCGCCCCCACGGCGCCTCCCAGGTCAGCTCGCCGTCGGCGGGCTTCCACAGGGTCCAGTCGGCGTGGAAGCGCCGGCGCGGGTCGGCGGCGTCCAGGAGATGACCAGATTTCCGGTCATCCACACGATTTCCCGAAATTTCGCCATAACTGGGAAAAGTTCGTACGTCAAAGAACACCGCCCCGCCATCCGCCACGTACGCGTGCCCCCGCTCGACCAGCTTGGCGATCAGCTCGATCGTCAGCTCGATCGTCTCGCTGGCGCGCGGCGTGTGCTCGGGCGGCCGCAGGTTGAGCGCGGTGGTGTCGGCGCGGAAGGTGTCCTCGTGGAAGCGGGCGAGCTCACGCGCCGAGCGCCCCTCCGCCTGCGCCCGCTCCACCACCTTGTCCACTCCCGAGTCGGTCAGGTGGCCGACGTCGGTGATGTTCCGGCAGGCCAGCACGCGTACCCGCCGCCGCTCCAGCACCCGCCTGACCAGGTCGGACAGCAGATGGGAGCGGAGGTCGCCCAGGTGGCAGCGGCGGTGGACGGTGGGCCCGCAGGAGTAGATCCGCACGACCCGCCCGGGGGCGAGCCGCTCGACCCGGCGGGCGCGCGTGTCGTAGATCCGCACCATCCACCGAGCTTAGCCCGCTCCCGTCGCTCAGCCGCCGAGGAACCCCAGGATGTCGCGGTCGCCGCGCTCGCGCAGCCGGGCCAGGACCTCCTCGCGGGCGGCCGTCTCCGGCAGCCCGATCCTGGCCCCGATCAGCCGCAGCCCCTCCATCTCCGAGCTGACCGGCGCGGTGTAGCCGAGCAGGTAGAGCGCCCGGTTGACGGGCGGCATCCCGACCGGCGCGGCGGGCAGGTAGCGGGTCAGCAGCTCGCCGCCGTCGGACACGGTGAGGAAGACGTGGTCGCCCTCGGCGGCCTTGTACTCGGCCAGGATGTTCCTGATCGACCCCATGGTCGGCTGGTTGTGCCAGCTGATCACGACGTCACCCGACGGCGCCGACGCGGTCAGCTGCCCGCCGGGCGCCATGCCCAGGTACGCCGCGAACCCCGTCGGCAGCGGCGACCCCGACCCGCGCAGGTGCTCGGCGTTGACGTCGACCCGGTGCCACCAGCGCCCGTCCCGCGACCGGAAGCTGCGCCGCGTCTCGGAGACGTCCTTGCGCGGCTGGTACGGCTCCGCCTCGCGCGGCGACGTGCCCGCCACCCGGATCCAGCCCCGCTGCGTGCGCTCGAAGCCGGGGCCGCCCGAGTAGGCGCGCACGGAGCTCTCGCTGACGTCGTACCGGGAGGTCAGGTTCGTCACGATGGTGCTCACCGACGCCTCGCCGCCGGCCCGCTCGATCTCCCTGGCGATCATCTCCCTGATGCCCAGGTATTCGTCGCCGCCCCACCGGGCCAGGCCGTACTTGTTGCGGTCGACGCGCAGGAACCGTTCGTCGGCGGTGAGCTGGTTGCGGATGCCGACCAGGCTGTAGTCCTCGCCGATGCGCTCCTGGATCTCCTCCGGCGACAGCGGCGTGCCGGCCACCGCGAGCACCGCCTCGGCCTTCTCGTTGATGCTGCGCGGCCAGGGCACCACGTGCGTGCCCAGCACGCGCAGCTGCGGCACGTCGCGGATCCAGCGTTCGGCGACGTCCTCGCGCACGCCGAGCTGGGCGACCATCGACACCGCCTCGCCGAGCGGCCTCGGCCCGTCGGTGAACAGCTGGCGCGTCTTCTCCCTCAGCTCGTCGGCCCCGCCGGCCACGAGCCAGCCGTCGGACTGCTCGTAGCCGGTCAGCAGCGTACGGACGAACCGCCACGCCGGGATCCCCAGCACCCGCAGCTCGGTACGGTGCCACGGCACGGCCGCCGGCAGGTCGTCGGCCGGCACGGCCGAGCCCAGCCGGGTGCGCAGCCACGCCACGTGCGTGACCAGCCCCGCCGCGCCGGGCGCGGCGAGCCAGGTCTCCACATGCTCGCGCAGGTCGCGCTCGATCTGCCTGATCCGCTCCCG
This sequence comes from Nonomuraea sp., assembly GCA_036276095.1. Classification (GTDB taxonomy): domain Bacteria; phylum Actinomycetota; class Actinomycetes; order Streptosporangiales; family Streptosporangiaceae; genus Nonomuraea. Next base: position 28,861 of record DASUCK010000371.1, read on the forward strand.
CGTCACGGAGAACCGCTGCGCCAGCTCGTCGAGCGTGGCCCGCTGGGCCGCGTACAGCCGGTCGCGGGCGATGGCGCGCTGCCGTTCGTCCAGGCTCGCGAACAGCTCGTCGATCACGGCGGGCAGCGGCCTGGACGGCGCCGGCACCGCTTCGGGCACGGGTTCGAGCAGCCGCTCGAACACGCCGGTGAACAGCTTCTGCACGACGTCCTTGCCCAGCGTCTCCGGCGTGCGCTCGGCCTCGGCGGGGTCGGAGAATCGCAGCAGCGGCAGGATGTCGCCGACCTGCAGGTGTCCCCAGCAGGCCACGGCCAGGTCGGCCAGGTGGCCCGCCACGGTCTGCGTGCCGGCGATGGCGCACGCGCGGTCGAGTGGAAGCGCCTGCCACCAGGCCTCGGGCAGCTGCGAATCCTCCACGATCGGCGCGATCTGGCCAGGAGAGGTCCAGCGCACGGGTGGCGCGAGGTCGCTCAGGCTGAGGTTCATTGAGGTCCAACCGGCAAAGGGAATATATTTCCGCAGTTCAGACTATGTGATCAGGGTGGTAAAAAGGGGCTTCCTCTTCCGTAATGGGAGATATAGAGCATCGCACGGGCGCGCGTGCAGGCGACGAACAGTATGCTCCGTTCGCGTTGCAGCGCTCGAGCCCGCGCGCCAGGTTCGTCCGGCGGCGCCGCCGGCACCACGCCCTCCGCCACGCCGACGAGCGCCACCCGCTCGAACTCCAGCCCCTTCAGGTTCTGGAACGTCGCCGCCCGTACGCCCAGGCCCGCCAGCGCCTGCCTGGCCTGCCGCACCAGCCGGGCCGTCCGCGCGCCGACCGCGATCTCGGCCGCCGGCACGCCGTCGGCCAGCCACGACTCCACCGTGCTCCGCAGCCCCGCCAGCTCCGACTCCGGCGAGTCGTACGCCCTGACGACCGGGCGGCCGCCGTAGTGGGTCGCGCGGTAGCCGTACATCTCCGTCACGCCCTTGACCAGGCCGGGCGCGGGCCCGCCGCCGCGCAGCCGGACCGCGTAGGACAGCAGCTCCTGCGGCAGCCGGTAGGAGACCTGCAACGTGTGCTGCTCGGCCGGGATCCCCACCGCCCCCAGCACCACGCGCGTGTCGGTGACCCGCTGGTGCGGGTCGCCGACCATGAAGAGGTCGTCGCGCGCGTGCGGCACCGCCGCCCGCAGCAGCCGCCACTGCGCCGAGCTGATGTCCTGCGCCTCGTCCACCACGATGTGCCGGTACGGCTTCCGCCCCGGCTCCACGTCGTCCAGCAGGTCGCCGGTCGACAACGACAGCAGCCGCCGCGCCTCGTCGGTCAGCTGGGCCAGCGTGCGGGCCCCGGGGCCGACCAGGGCGGGGCGGCGGCCCTCAGCGGCGGCCACGATCCGCAGGGCCAGACGCTCCGGGTTGTCCACCTCGACCCGCTTGCGGATGATCTCGTCCTCGATCAGGACGTCCAGCCGGGCCGACAGCTCCTCGGCCAGGCCCTGCGTGAACGTGACCAGCAGCACGGGACCGCTGCCGTGCGCGGCCAGGTGGGCGGCCCGGTGCAGCGCGGCGACCGTCTTGCCGGTGCCCGCGCCGCCGATCACCAGCACCGGGTGGTCGTAGCGGGCGGCCCTCGCCAGGCGGTGCTGGGCCGGGCGCGGGAACGTGCACCACTCCGGCGCCTCCAGCACCCGGTCGAGCGCCACCTTGTCGGGCGCGAACGCCGCCCGGTCCGGGCTGCGCAGCAGCGCCGCGTACAGGTCGTCGGGGTCGATGGGGCCCTGTTCCAGGCCGCCGGAGCGCCAGGCGTCCAGCTCGCGCCACGCCTCGGCCAGCGAGCCGCCCCTGGCCAGCACGGCCAGCGGCAGATGCTGGGTGGGCGGCAGCAAGGGTTCCAGGGCGGCCACGTCCGCCTCGGTCTTGATCAGGCGGAACAGCGGCAGCGCGCGCGCGTCGAGGCCGAGCGCCAGCAGGTCGCCGTCGCAGATCGCGTCGAACAGCCCGGACGTCCGCATCGGCCTGCGTAACGCGGGCGCCACCCGTTCCAGCGCCTCGGCGTCCCACTCCTCGACGACGCCCAGGACCGGGTTGACGCCGTAGCGGTGGCGGCGGGCGTACGACCAGGCCTCGGGGTCGGGGAGCACCGTACGCAGCCAGTACACGTCCCGCTGGCGTACCACGACGCCGCGATGGCCCCCGGCCAGGCGCATGGTGGCCGCCCGCGGGTCCCTGGCGCCCCTCACCCGCTCGGGATGCGGGGCGCCGGCCACGTTCAGGAGGAACCGGCGCAGCGCGACCACGGCGTCCCTGCGCACCGGCTGGGCCAGTGCGCTGAGCTCCCTGGGAAACTCAGGGCCGATCGCGAGCCGCGGCACCGGCTCAGTCCAGGAGAGCGAGCAGGTCGCGGTCCCCGCGCTCGCGGAGCCTGGTGAGCAGGTCGGGGAGGCTGACCGGGCCGGTCATCCCGATCCGGGTGGCGATCACGCGGGCCGCCTGGTCGCGGGTGCCGCCCGGCGCGGTGTAGCCGACCAGGCGCAACGCCTTGGTGATCTGCTCCGCGCCCTGGGCGGCGACCGGCAGGTGCCTGGCGCGCAGCACGCCCTCGTCGGACAGCGTCAGGAACAGGTGGCCGCCCTCGCGGGCGCCGACGTCCGCCAGCAGGCGCTCGATCGACTCCAGCACCGGGCGGCCGTGCCACGCCATCGTCAGCTCGCCCGCCGCGCTCCTGACCGTCTTGGTCTCGCCCGGCGACAACCCCAGGTACGCCGCGAACCCCGTCGGCAGCGCGCACTCGCCGCCCGCCAGCTGCTCGGCGGTCACGTCGATGCGCAGCCACCAGCGGCCGTCCGGCTGCCGGAAGCAGCGCCTGGTCTGGGAGACGTCCTTCAGCGGCTGGTACGGCTTCTGCTCGCCGGAACCGCCGTTCGCCTCGCCCTCCGCGACCGGCGTGAACGCCTGGAACTGCGGCGGCCCGGGAGGCGGTGGCGGCATCGGCACCGGGCCGAACGCCGAGTGCGCCGGCAGGTCCATCGGCGGGAACTCGATCGGCGGCTGCGGCCTCGCCGCCTGCTCCACCGCCGCCTGCTCCACCGCCGCCTGCTCCACCGCCGACTGCTCCACCGGCGGCTGCTCCATCGGCGGCTGCTCAACTGGCGGCTGCTCCACCGGCGGCGCCTGCTGGGCCCGCGGCTGCCCAGGAAGCGTGGCCAGCACGAACTGCCACGCCGGCACCTCCAGGGCCCGGATCTCCACCCGGTGCCAGTCGGCCGCGCCGATCAGCCGCTCCTTGGGCGCCGCCGGGCCGAGCGTCCGCCGCAGCTCCTCCAGATGCGCCCGGTACGGCGCCGCCTCTTCGCTGGCCAGCCACTGCTCCAGCCGCGCACGGAACTCGGTCTCCGTCGCCGAGATCTCCGCGGGCGGCACCGCGAAGAGCTTGGCCAGCTGGTCCACGGCCGACGGCTCGTCGGTGAACACCCGGTTCTGCGCCACGGCCCAGCTCTTGTCGTCCAGCCCGGCGAACGCCGCCTCGATCAGCGCGGTCAACTCCTGCCGCGACCCCGCCCTCACGGGCTTCGGCCGCACGGCGGGCGATTCGGGCCGTTCCTCCGGCTCCTCAGCCGACGCCGCCGATGCCGCCGCCGGAGACGCTTCCTCCGCGGGCTCCTTCCCGCTCGCGGAGTCCCCGTCGCTCGCGGGCGCCCCGTCGCTCGGGGACTGCTCGTCGCTCGCGGGCCGCTCGTCACCGGCAGGCGCTTCGTCATCGGCAGACGGTTCGTCACCGGCAGGCGCTTCGTCCCCGGCAGTCTGTTCGGGGCCGGCTGTCGCGAACTGCGGCCGGTAGTCGACTCGCTCGTCGTCGTCGGTGGCCTCCGCGTCGTCGGCGGGCGCGCTGTCCGCCGCGGGCTCCTCGGCGGCGTGGAGCACGTGCTCGGGACCGTCGCCCGCCTCGGCGACCGGCTCGACCTCGGCATCCACCACCCGCGCACCGGCACCGGCGGGTTCGTCCTCCGCACCGCCCTCAGCACCGCCCTCCGCCGGCGAAGGCACCGCACCCTCGGCACCCTCACGGCCCGGTGCGGCTTCGGGGTCGCCTTCGCCCTGCTCCGCGGGCACGCCCTCCAGCGGGGCAGCCGGTTCGGTGGCCGTGACCGCCGGTGGACGGGCCATGCGGGTGAAGACGGCCGCGAACAGCGTGTTCAGCACCGGTCGCGCCTGGACGAACGGCTGGTCGACCAGTTCGCGGCTGGTCAGCCGCAGCAGCCCGGTCCAGGAGCCGGCCCGGTCGATCGCGATGGCGACGGCCGGCTCGTCGGCGTCGTCCGGGTCGAGGACGTGCAGGGCGGGCAGGATGTCGCCCACCGCAGCCGCGGGCCAGCACTCCAGGCAGATCTCCGTCAGAAGCTCGCCGAGGGGATCGGGCCCGATGGCGGCGAGGACGTGCGGCATGGGCAAACTGCGCCACCACGCCTCCGGCAGGTCCGGCTGCCCGGTCAACAGCGTGATCGTCGACACGTCGCTCCACCTCAACGGTGGTACGAGGTCGCTCAGGCAGAAATTCATCCCGTTCCGTTCACCAGCCCCTCACGCCGCCGCAGCGGTGCAGCCATAAATCTCGCCGCCCACGGAACAGACCATAGTCCGGCAAATCAGCCCTACGCATCATGCACTACGCATCAGCGCCGAACAGCGGCAAAGCGTAGACGCACGTAGTCGGCCATCCAGCCGGTCTCCCTGCGGAGCGCGGGTGCCGCCAGCTCGTTGACCCGGCGCAGCAGGGGCTCCACGATCTCCCGGGGAAGCCCTTCCAGCGCCGACGCGGCGAACATCCGCACCCAGTCGGCGGCCCCGCCGGGGCACTCGTCCAGGGGGGTCGGCCGGTCGAAGTACTCCAGCAGCCGGACGACGAACCCCTCCTGCTCCAGCCGGCGAGCGTACTCGGCCGGGGTCGGGAAATACCACGGCAGGTCGGGTTCGCGCAGGCCGTACTCGCGCCAGGCGGTCAGCATCGCGGCGGTCAGCTCGGCGCAGTTGCCGGCCCCGCCCATCTCGGCCACGAAGCGCCCGCCGGGTGCGAGGGCCTCGCGCACGTTCGCGATCACCGCCGCGGGGTCGCGGCTCATCCAGTGCAGCGCGGCGTTGGAGAAGACCGCGTCGTACGGGTCCACGACGCTGAAGTCGTGCCCGTCCCCGATGATGAAGTCGATGCCCGGGTACTGCGCCAGCGCCTTCTCGATCATGGCGGACGAGCCGTCGATGCCGAGCACCTCCGCGCCCCTGAAGGCGATCTGCGCGGTGAGCACGCCCGTGCCGCACCCGAGGTCGAGCACCCGCTCGCCGGGACGCGGATCCAGCAGGTCGACCAGCGGCGCGCCCTGTGTCGAGACGTAGCCGAAGCTGCTGTCGTAGGCGCGACTGTTCCACCGCTCCAAACTCGGTGTGTCGTATCGCAAGACAATCAGCTCTCATTCGTCAGACAACGGGCCCCCGTGGCCGTGCTGTCTGTTCACTTTAGAGCCTGAACGTCCCTACGACATATCAAGTCACTTCGGACTCATCCCACGCTCTTCGCCCACTCCTTCTTCAGGTACGCCTTCGCCGCGTCTGCCTGCGGAATCGTCATCAGCACCGGCGGACCGGGCGCCTTGGGAAGTTTCGCCGCCTGCTCGGTGTCGAGCGTGCCCTTCATGAGCATGGCCTCGCCGCGGGCCGGCCGGGCCCAGCCCTTCTGGAGGAGGTTCTGGCCCTCGTCCGAGAACAGGAACTCCTGCCAGAGCCGGGCGGCCGCCGGGTGCGGGGCCGACTTGTTGATCGCCTGGATGTGGTAGCCGCCGAGCGCCGCGTCCCGCGGGATCGTCACCCGCCACTTGTCGGGGAGCGCGGCGGCGCGGGCCGCGTTGAGGTGGTCCCACGCCACGATGGTGTTGGCCTTGGCCGGATCGGTGAGCCGCCCGGCCTGCTTGAGCTGGGCGAACAGCTGCACCCCCTGGTCGGGGCGGGGCACGCCGGACCGCATGGACGCGGCCATGACGCCGCCGAACGCCGACGCCGAGCGCAGCGGGTCGCCGTCGAGCGCCACCCGGTATTCGGGCTTGAGCAGGTCGGCGAAGGAGGCCGGCGGCTTGACGGCGCGCGGGTCGTACCCGATGGACATGTAGCCGCCGTAGGCGGCGTACCAGGCGCCGGACGGATCCTTGACATGGTCGGGGAGGTCCTGCCACCCCTGCACCTTGTACGGCGCGAACCGCGCGGCCTCGCGCACGGCGACGTCGAGCGTCAGGTCGAACACGTCGGGCTTGAGCTGCGCGGCGGCGGCGATCTGGCGGTCGCTGCTCGCGCCGGGTTCGAGCTCGTTGACCTTGAGGCCGTACGTGTCGGCGAAGGTGTCGATCACCTCGCCGAAGTTGACCCAGTCGCGGGGCAGCGCGATCACATTCAGCTCGCCCTCGCGCTTGGCGGCCTCGGCGAGCCGCTCCATGGTGGCGAAGCCGCTCTTCAGCGAGCCCGCCTGCACGTTGACCGGCGGCAGGTCCTTGGCCGAGGTGGTCTCCGTGGACGACGCGCCGCATCCGGCGGCGCTGGCGAGGATGGCGGCTGCGGCGGCACAGGTACGAACGGTCACACAGCGAATACTCTCCGCTAAGAACGCCCAGGTCGAGGAGGCGCGGCGGGAACGACCTTGGCCGCGACCAGCGATTCCTCGGAGATCTCCACGACCGTGCCATCCTTTTTACGAACCCTCAACACGCCGCCCTCCCACGCCTCGAGAACGCCGACCGCATCGCGAAACCCGCCCGGGACGCGCCTGCGCGTGGTGATCCGTGCGCCGATGTCCTGGCTTGTGATCGTGATGACGAGGCGTCCGGCCACGAGTTTGCCACCCTCCGTTTCGGCCAGCTGGCAAGCACGGCAATACTAGGGCGTAGCAAACCGCGGTCAGAGTCATGCCATGGTGGCGAAGAAGAAGGAGCTCGAGGTGACCTACGTCATCGCGCAGCCTTGCGTGGACGTCCTGGACAAGGCGTGCATCGAGGAATGCCCCGTCGATTGCATCTACGAGGGCGAGCGCATGCTTTACATTCACCCCGACGAGTGCGTGGACTGCGGCGCGTGTGAGCCTGTGTGCCCCGTCGAGGCCATTTTCTACGAGGACGACCTTCCCGAGCAGTGGAAGGACTTCTACAAGGCGAACGTGGACTTCTTCGAGGACCTCGGCTCGCCCGGTGGCGCCTCGAAGGTCGGGAAGATCGAGAAGGATCACCCGGTGGTGGCCGCCCTGCCGCCGCAGGGCGAGGGTCACTGACCGGTCCCGATCCGCCGTGCGGGGGGCATCCTGGCCGGATGCGCCCCTCCGGCGTGCGCTTTTCGTACGGCGACGCGACACCCTGGAGAACCGTGAACAACTTGCCCGACTTCCCCTGGGATCGGCTGGAGCCGTACAAGAGGCGTGCGCTCGCTCATCCCGACGGCATTGTCGACCTGTCCGTCGGCACGCCGGTCGACCCCGTGCCCGAGGTGGTGCGGAACGCGCTCATCCAGGCGGCCGACAGTCCCGGCTATCCCGTCACCCACGGCACCAAGGCGCTGCGCGAGGCCGCGGCCGGGTGGCTCAGGCGCCGGCACGGCGTCGTCGTCGACCAGCAGGACGTGCTGCCGCTGATCGGCTCCAAGGAGTTCGTCGCCTGGCTGCCCGCCTACCTGGGCGCGCGGCGAGTGGTCCTCCCCGAGCTGGCCTACCCTACGTACGACGTGGGCGCCCGGCTGGCCGGGGCCGTGGCCACCGCCTCCGACAGCACGCTCGCGCTCGGCCCCGAGCACGTCGACCTGCTCTGGGTCAACTCGCCGGGCAACCCCACGGGCCGGGTGCTGCCCGCCGAACACCTTCGCAAGATCGTCTCCTGGGCCCGCGAGCGCGGCACGGTCGTGGCCTCCGACGAGTGCTACCTCGAACTCGGCTGGGAGGAGGAGCCGGTATCGATCCTCCACCCCGACGTCTGCGGCGGCTCCCACGAGGGGCTGCTGGCCGTCCACTCGCTCTCCAAGCGCTCCAACCTGGCCGGCTACCGCGCCGGGTTCGTGACCGGCGACCCCGCCCTGGTCAAGCGGCTCCTGGAGACCCGCAAGCACGCCGGCATGATGATGCCCGCCCCGGTCCAGGCCGCGATGACGGCGGCGCTCGGCGACGACGCCCACGCCGAGGCCCAGCGGGAGCGGTACGCCGCCCGCCGCGCCCTCCTCCGTCCCGCCCTGGAGCAGGCCGGCTGGCACATCGACCATTCGACGGCAGGGCTGTACTTCTGGGCATCGAACGGACAGAACGCCTGGGATCAGGTAAGTAAGCTATCCGAAATCGGCATTCTGGTCGCGCCGGGCGACTTCTATGGATCGGCAGGTGGGCGGCACATCCGCATCGCCGTCACCGCCACTGACGACCGCATCCGTGCGGCGGTGCGCCGCCTCCAGTAGGATCGCCGGTCATAAACAAGCGAAACTGGCTTGACGCCATAAATCGATAAGGGCTTACGCCGGGACAGACCGCGAGTGGAGCGAGCTGATCGATGAGCATGACCTCCATGGTCGTACTCGGGCTGAGCATCGCCCTGGTCCTGCTGCTGCTGGTCGCCTTCCTGGCCACCATGCGGCAAGACCGCAAGGGCCGTACGAGCACGCCGCCGGCGGCGGTCGAGGTCGCTCCCGTCGAGAGCCCGCTGCCGGCTCCGGTGAGTGTGCCGGGGCATGCCGGCACCGACTACACCGACCCCCGCACGATCCGGGTGGGCGACCGGATCGAGGTGCACGGCTCCCCGGCGCGCGTGCTGGGCGCGATGCACATCTCCTGGCAGGGCCAGCAGTGGACCGAGTTCCTGCTGCGTGACGCGGGCCGCCGCTACCAGTGGCTGTCGGTCGAGGAGCACGTCGCCGACCCGCCCCACCTGGAGGTGCTGCTGTGGACCGAGGTGCCCGCCCAGGGCATGGTCCCGGCGAAGAGCATGCTGATCATGGAGGGCGTCGAGTTCTTCCCCATCGAGCGCGGCACGGCCGCGTTCCGGAGCGAGGGCGACACCGGCTACCCGGAAAGAGGGCTGCTCGACTTCGCCGACTACCGCGCCTCCGACGGCCGTCTCCTCTCCTTCGAACGCATCCAGGGCAGCGCCTGGACTGCCAGCTACGCCCAACCCCTCCCTCCGGGCTCCATCTCGATAACCCGCCGCGCTTCCTGACCGCACCCCGATCCCGGCCCCGACCCCGGTCACGGCCCCGGCTCGATCCCGGGCCGGATGCCGGGCTTCGCGCCTCCGCTGAGGGATGGCGTCCGCAATGTCGCCGGTATTGCGCGCAATCAAGCGAAAGGGCGTCGGCACGCCGGCACGAGAAGCCGCCGCGACGCCGCGGACAAGCCCCCGCACGACCCGAGCCGACAGCGACCGAGCCGACAGCGACTGAGCCGAAAGGTGCTACGACAGGTCGACCCGGGTGGCGGCGGGGGTGGTGTCGCCGGGTTGCCAGCCGTCGGCTTCGAGGTCGTTGGACCAGGTGGCACCGGCGTAGCGGACGCGGTTCAGCGCGTACTTCTCGGCGTGGGCCACCGACCAGGCGGCGATCAGCCACCCCCGCTTCTTCGACGTGATCGCCGTGCTCCCCAACGCCCTGGCGAGCTGCTTGCGCGCCTCGCCGGTCCTGGGCCGCGGCGCGGGCGTCGTGGCCGCCGGATACCAGCAGTGGACCGCCTGCGGCACCCGCCCGGTGAACGCGGCCGCCAGGATCTCGGCCTCCGCCTCGTGCGGCGCGTACGCGTAACCGCCGGCCGAACGCTGCACCGCCTGCGCCGCTTCGGCCAGCGGGATCTTCCGGTAGTTCTTCACCTTCTCCAGGGCGGCGAAGAACCGGTTGGTGGCGTAGACCGGGTCCATGATCTGCTCTTTCCTGCCCCAGCCCTGCGACTCGCGCTGCTGGAACACGCCGACCGAGTCGCGGTCGCCGTAGTCGAGGTTGTAGAGCTTCGACTCCTGGATCGCCGTCGCGTACGCGATCACCACGGCCCGCTCGGGCAGCTTCCTGCGCGCCGCGACCGCGGCGATCGTTGCGGAGATCTGCGCCTGCTCGGGGTCGAGCGTGCGCTCGCCGTCGGGGGCGCGCACGGTGCAGTGGGCCTCGGGGGGCGCCAGGTGGGGGGTGCGCTTGAGCAGGTGGTAGACGCCGACGGAAATGCCCACGGCGAGCACGACCACGATGATCGCGATGGTGATGACTCCACGGGAGAAGCGCATGCGCACCCTGAGAAACCTACCCGGCCGGATAAGCTCCGTGGCCATGAGTGACGTGACCACCGCCTCTCCGATATCCGCGGCCATAGACGAGCTGTGGGAGCGCCGCGCGGAGCTGTCGCCGGCCGACGCCGAGGCGCGCCACCTCGTCGTCGGCGCGGTCGACCTGCTCGACAGAGGCGTCGCCAGGGCGGCCCGCCTGGTGGGCGGCGCGGTGGAGGTGGACGAGCGGGCCAAACGGGCGATCCTGCTGGCGTTCAGGGTGCTCGGCATGGCGCGGTCGCAGGTGGGCGACTTCCACCACCACGACAAGGTCCCGCTGAAGAGCTCCTTCGACGGGGTGCGCGTGGTGCCGGGCGCGATCGCCCGCTGGGGGGCCTACCTCGCGCCGGGGGTGGTGCTGATGCCGTCGTTCACGAACATCGGGGCGTACGTGGACGAGGGCACCATGGTCGACACCTGGGCCACCGTCGGATCCTGCGCCCAGATCGGCAGGAACGTGCACCTGTCGGGCGGCGTCGGCATCGGCGGCGTGCTGGAGCCGCCGGGCGCCGTGCCGGTGGTCGTCGAGGACGAGGCGTACATCGGCAGCCGGGCGATGATCGTCGAGGGCGCGCGGGTGGGCCGGGGCGCGGTCGTCGGCGCTGGAACGATCCTGTCGGCCACGATCCCGGTGATCGACGCGGAGACCGGCCGGGAGCTGGCCCGCGGCCGGGTGCCCGACTGGTGCGTGGCCGTCGGCGGCACCCGGCAGAAGGAGTTCCCCGGAGGCACGTACGGGCTGCCGTGCGTGCTGGTGATCAAGCGGCTGGAGCCGGGGCAGCGGCACGACAAGTCAGCGCTCAACGAGGTGCTGCGGGAACACGGGGTGAATGCCTGATGCTGGACCTGACCCAGGACGTACGCGCGCTCACCGCCGCGATCGTCGACATCGAGTCGGTGAGCGGCGGCGAGCAGGCCCTGGCCGACGCCGTGGAGCAGGCGTTGTCGGCGCTGCCGCACCTCAAGGTCGACCGGTCGGGCGAGACCGTCGTGGCCCGCACCCACCTCGACCGCGCCGAGCGCGTGCTGATCGCCGGCCACCTCGACACGGTGCCCGTGGCCGGCAACCTGCCGAGCCGCGTGGAGGGCGAGCAGCTCTTCGGCTGCGGCACGTCCGACATGAAGGCCGGCGTGGCGGTCGCGCTCAAGCTGGCCGCCGCGGTGCCCGCGCCGGCCAGGGACGTGACGTACGTCTTCTACGACTGCGAGGAGGTCGAGGCCGCGCGCAACGGGCTCAACCGGGTGGCCCGCGACCACGCCGACTGGCTGCGGGCCGACTTCGCGGTGCTGATGGAGCCGACCGACGGCGTGATCGAGGGCGGCTGCCAGGGCACGCTGCGCGCCGAGGTCGCGGTGACCGGCAAGCGGGCCCACAGCGCGCGGTCGTGGTTCGGGGTCAACGCCATCCACGGCATCGAGCCGGTGCTGGCCAGGCTCAACGCGTACGAGCCGCGGCGGCCGGTCGTGGACGGCCTGGAATACCACGAGGGGCTCAACGCGGTCGGCGTGCGCGGGGGCGTGGCCGGCAACGTCATCCCCGACCTGTGCGTGGTGACCGTCAACTATCGGTTCGCCCCCGACCTGACGATCGAGCAGGCTCAGGAGCACGTGCTGGAGGTGTTCGAGGGTTTCGCGGTGAGCTTCGTCGACGCGGCCGCGGGGGCCCGGCCGGGGCTGACGCATCCGGTGGCGGCGGCGTTCACGGCGGCGGTCGGCGGCGTCCCGCGGGCCAAGCTGGGCTGGACGGACGTCTCCCGCTTCTCCGCCCTGGGCGTCCCGGCGGTCAACTACGGCCCCGGCGACCCCAACCTGGCGCACCAGCAGGGCGAGTACGTCATGCTGCCGAAGATCGTCGAGTGCGAGCGGGCCATGCTCGGCTGGCTCACCGGCTGACAAAATGAAAGTGGCCCTCCTCGCCGGCCATTTGGCGGGGAAGACCACTTTCAGTCCCGAGCAGCACCCTCGCCGATTAGACGCGGGCGGGTCGAAATCCGGTTCCCTGCTTTTTCCAAGATTTTTTAGGCCACCCCTTCCCCCGGCCCACCAGGGGTTTCCCGCCCGGGAGGCACCCCCGGCGCCCGAACGGGTAGGTGCGCGGGCCGTGGCCGAGAGAGGTTAGCGTGATCCACATGCAACAGACACGTCGCGAACCGCGCCGCGAACACCGCCAGGGTCAGGCGGTCGTGCGCGGCAACCTCGTCCCCAGCTCCACCCACGACCAGCGGCTGCTGGCCCGCCAGGGGCCCTCCGACTGGGTCCACACCGACCCGTGGCGGGTGCTGCGCATCCAGGCCGAGTTCGTGGAGGGCTTCGGCCAGCTCGCCGAGCTGCCGCCGGCGGTGACGGTCTTCGGCTCGGCCCGCACTCCGCCCGACTCTCCTGACTACCAGATGGGCCGCGCGCTCGGCCGGCGGCTCGCCGAGACCGGCTACGCCGTGATCACCGGCGGCGGGCCGGGCGTCATGGAGTCGGCCAACCGCGGCGCCCGCGAGGTCGACGGCGCGATCTCGGTCGGGCTCGGCATCGAGCTGCCCTTCGAGCAGCGCATGAACGACTACGTCGACCTCGGCATCGAGTTCCGCTACTTCTTCGTGCGCAAGACGATGTTCGTGAAGTACTCCTGCGGCTTCATCGCGCTGCCCGGCGGCTTCGGCACGCTCGACGAGCTGTTCGAGGCGCTCACGCTGGTGCAGACGCAGAAGGTCACCTCGTTCCCGGTGGTGCTGTTGGGAACGGAGTTCTGGGGCGGGCTCGCCGAGTGGATCAAGGGCACCCTGCTCGGCACCGGCAAGATCGCCGCCCAGGACCTCGACCTGATCAGCGTCACCGACGACGTCGACGAGGCCGTGCGCGTCATCGTCGACGCCGACCTCGCCCGTTCCCAGCAGCGCGAGGAGGAGCTGGCGGCCGGCGCCGCCCAGCCCGCCGAACCCCAATAGGCTTCCTCCACGTGAACATCTGCGTCTTCTGCGCCTCCAGCCTCCACATCGACCCCAAGTACATCGACCTGGCCGCCCGCGTCGGTGCCGAGCTGGCCCGGCGCGGCCACACCCTGGTGAGCGGCGGCGCCACCGTCTCCTGCATGGGCGCCGTCACCTCGGCCGCCCGCGCCGCCGGCGGGCGCACGATCGGCGTGATCCCGCAGGTGCTGGTCGACATCGAGGTGGCCGACGAGGAGTCGCACGAGCTGGTCGTCACCGACGGCATGCGCGAGCGCAAGGGCGTCATGGACGCCCGCTCCGACGCGTTCCTCGTGCTGCCCGGCGGCCTCGGCACGCTGGAGGAGCTGTTCGAGATCTGGAGCGCGCGGGTGCTCGGCATCCACGACCGCCCGCTCGTCGTGCTCGACCCCTGGGGCCTGTACGACCCGCTGAAGAAGCTGATGAGCCACCTCTACGACGAGGGCTTCACCCGTCCCGAGGTCTTCGACGCGATCTCGTGGGCCACGACGGTCGAGGAGGCGTTCGCCTACGTGGAGGCCCGGTCGCAGCCGGTCCGGCCGAGCGTGGCCGAGCTGGGCGAGTCCATCGGCTGACCGGGGCGGCACGTCCGATGACGCACCGGCTGAGGCAATAGCGGGACTCCTGCCCCGATGCTATGAGTACGATGCCAATGTGCTGGTCATACTCGCCATCGCCGCCATCGCCATCCTGGCCTGCGTGGTCCTGGTCTCCCTCGGCAGGGGCGGTGAGCTGACCGAGTTCCCGCCGGACGTCCCGCCGCTCGACCTGCCCGAGCCGGGTCAGCTCACGGCCGTCGACTTCATGGCGCTCCAACTGCCGGTCAACCTGGTCGGCTACCACACGGGGAGCGTCGACGAGACCCTGCGCAGGGCCGCGAGCGCGATCAGCGCCCGCGACACCCGCATCGCCGTGCTGGAGCAGCGGGTGTCGGAGCTGCTGTCGAGCCGGCTGCACGCGCGCCAGGAGGTCTACGCGGCGCCGGGGGCGGGGCTGCGTACCGAGCACGCGCCTGAGCCGCCGAGGGCCGGCCGGGAGCTGCCCGAGCAGGGCGACCCCGTGTCGGCGAGCGGCGCCGCGGTGGCGTGGGACGGCGGCGTGGAGCCGGCGACCCGCCCGGAGGAGCCCGAGTGGCGCATCCGCGCCGCCGAGCCCAGCGCCAACGGCACGAACGCGGACGAGAAGCCGCCGGAGGACGCCGACCCCGGCACCGACGAGAAGCCACCGGAGGACGCCGACCCCGGCACTGACGTCACGTCGCAGGAGGACGCCGACCCCGGCCATGACGGGCGGACGCCGGAGCACGCCTCCGAGGAGAAGGAGCAGAAACCCGACGCGGAAGGGGAGCCGGACGAGCCGGTGCGGGCGTCGTCGGGCAAGGAGGGGGACGCGCGCCCGTGACCGAGCCGATCCGCTGCGCCTGGCCCGGCCTGACCGACCCGATGTACCTCGCCTACCACGACGAGGAGTGGGGCCGCCCGGTCAAGGGCGACGACGCCGTCTTCGAGCGGGTGGCGCTGGAGGCGTTCCAGTCGGGCCTGTCGTGGCTGACGATCCTGCGCAAGCGGGAGAACTTCCGCAGGGCGTTCGACCGGTTCTCCGTCCCCAAGGTGGCCGGATACACCGAGCGCGACGTGGAGCGGCTGCTGGGCGACGCCGGCATCGTCCGCAACCGCGCCAAGATCGAGGCGGCGATCCACAATGCCAGGGCCGCGCTCGACCTGCCCGACGGCCTGTCGGAGCTGGTGTGGCGGTTCGCCGACCCCGACGCGCCGGCGCCCCGCACGTCGGCCGACGTGCCGGCCACCACGCCCGGCTCCACGGCCCTGGCCAAGGAGCTGAAGAAGCACGGCTTCCGGTTCGTCGGGCCGACCACGGCGTACGCGCTGATGCAGGCGATCGGGCTGGTCAACGACCATGTCGAGGGCTGCGTGGCGCGCTCACGCTGAGCTCGGCCGCGTGGGTGCGCCCGAGCGAGCCGGCCAGCTCGACGGTGACGGACGGGCGGGCGCCGGGGTGTACCGAGACGGTGTCGTCGGCGCGGACCACGCCGCGGGCCGGCCGGTCGAGCGTCAGCGTCACGCGGTCCACGGTCCGGCTCGGGTCGGCCACGGCCACGAACACCCGCTCGCGGGTCCGCCGCACCAGCACCGCGCACGGCGCGTCCACGTGCGCCCCGCCGGCCTCGCCGGCCGCCCAGAACGTGGCCGCCAGCAGCCCGCGCGCCCGCACGGCCTGCGCCCGCGGCGTGTTGGCCACCACCCGCACGGACGGCCTGGCGTGGAAGGCGCGGGTGCGCTCGCGGGAGGCGTCGGGCAGCAGGACGTAGGCGTAGGAGGCGTCGGCGGGGTTGACGCCGTGGTCGCACCAGAACGTGACGTACCGCCGCGAGACGGGCTCGGCGGCGCCCGCGGTGTCGTCGCCCGCGTTGATGTCCCGCCACCGCCCCGTACGCGTCTCCACCAGGCACCGCACCCCGTCGACCACGTAGCCGCCCACGCCGGGCAGGTGCGCCCACCCGTCCCCCAGGTACGGCTCCGCGTCCGTCGCCCGGTTGTCCACCACGGTCTCGACGGTGCGCCCGTCGGTGGAGGTGATCCCGGCCCCGAGCGCCACCACGGCCGAGTCCAGGCAGAACCACGACTTGCGGGCGCGCAGGCTCACCCCGTCGCCGACCAGTTCCATCGAGGCCGCGCCGTACCGGCCCGCCAGCACCGCGCCGCCCGCCCACGCGTTGTCCGGCCGGTAGGCGCGGAAGGACAGGTCGTCCCGCTCGCGGGTGTCGACGGTGACGCCCGGCAGCCGGTACGGGTCGACCGTCGGCCAGAAGTCCACGCCGAACTGGCCGAGGTCGCCGTTGTAGAGGGAGGTCATGCCGTCGCCGGTGTACCAGCCGTGCGGGTTCTCGCCGTTGATGGCCTCGTACGCGGCGATCCGCCGCGACGACATGCTGATCGCGTACGACCAGCGCGGCCGCCGGTGCACCACCCGGTCCATCGACGGGAACACGAAGTGCCCGACCGGCCCGGGCGCGGCGGCGACCGCCGGGTCGTCCAGCACGGCGACCGCCCGCCGGGTCTCCGGCACGTCCGCGTGCTCCAGGTAGGGCCGTTGCCGGCCGCGCTCGATCCATCCCTTGGCCAGCTCCGCGAACCGCCCGTGGTACGGCTCGGGCGCGCACCCGGCCAGCAGCAGCACGGCCCCGATGAGCCCGTGCCCGGCCACGCTGTCGGGGAACGCCTGCCGGGTGACCGCCCGCCCCCTGACGGTGTCCATCAGCAGCCCGTCGTGGGTGAACGGGGCGAACGACCGCTCCACCGCGTCGAGCACCACCCGCCGCCCCGGGTCGGTCACCTCCCACGGCGACCCGTCGAGCAGCGCGAGCGTGTGCGCCACCGCGATCAGCAGCGACAGCCCGTACGAGCCGGTGTAGGCGACGTCCCCGTGCTGGATGAACGACCCGTCGCGGTAGAAGCCGTCGCCGGACTCGGCGTAGGCGAACACGCTGTGCCGCCCGCCGTCGCGCACGTCGGACAGCCCGTCGCGAGCGAGCGCCAGCTTGCCCGCGTCGCGTCCCGCCAGCCCGCGGACGGCCACGATGAACGCCTTGTCCGCCCGGTTCGCCCCGCTCTCGGACGCCGCCGGGTTGCCGGCCCGCCGGTCGGCGTCGGGACAGAACCGGTCGATCGCCGCCAGGTACGCCTTCCGGCGCGCGTCGTCGAGCCGGTCGCCGAGCAGCACGCACGTGCGGCTCAGCTGGCTCGGCGTGCCGATCTCCCAGAACCACCAGTTGCCCGTCTCCGGCAGCCGCTCGTTGTAGTGGCGCTCGTGGAGCACGTCGAGCGCGTCGACCACGGTCGCCGCCACGGCGTCGTCGCCGTGCTGCGCGGTGCCGGGCGTGGCCCAGGCCGTGGCGATCTGCCGAAGCCTGGCGTGGCTGCCGGTCACGTTGCCGGGGCGGCCGTCGGGCGGCAGGTCGGGCCAGAGCGCGCCGGGCGACAGCGTGGCCAGCAGGTCGGCGGCCGTGCGGCTCAGCCGGGCCAGTGGCCGGGCGTAGGCGGGGCCGGTGACGCCGCCGGTGAGCACGTCGAGCGCCCTCGCCCGGAGGCGGTCGAGGTCACTCCCCATGGAACGTGGGGCGCTGCTTGGCGAGGAAGGCCCGGGTGGCGTCCTGGTGGTCTTGGGTGGCCGCGCACTGGTCTTGGAGCTGGGCCTCCAGGGCGAGGGCGTCGGGCAGCGCGTGCGTGGCGGCGTAGGCGAGCGCCCGCTTGGTGGCCGCGTACGCGAGCGTCGGGCCCTGCGCCAGGCGCGCGGCCAGCTCGCGGGCCGTCTTGTGCAGCTCCCCGGCCGGCTCGACCCGCGTGACCAGCCCCAGCTCCAGCGCGCGGGCCGCGTCGATCGGCTCGCCGAGCAGCATCAGCTCGGCGGCCCGCGCCGGCCCCACCAGCCGCTGCAGCGTCCACGACGCGCCTGAGTCGGGCGCGAGCCCGATGCCCGCGAACGCCAGCGCGAATTTGGCGGTGTCGGCCGCCACCCGCAGGTCGCAGGCGAAGGCCAGGGACGCGCCGGCGCCGGCGGCCACGCCGTTGACCGCGGCCACCACGGGCTTGGGCATGGTGGCCAGCAGCTCCACGATCGGGTTGTAGTGGAGGCGCACGGTGTCGGCCAGGCCGCGGCCCGCCTCCAGGTTGGCGGCGTGCTCGCGCAGGTCCTGGCCCGCGCAGAAGGCCCGCCCCGAGCCGGTGAGCAGCACGGCACGGGTCGCGGGGTCGCCCGCGGCCCGCCGCAGCGCCTCCAGCAGGGCTTCCTTCAGCTCCACGGTCAGCGAGTTCATCGCGTCGGGACGGTCGAGCGCGATGGTGGCGACGGCGTCGGCCACGTCGTAGCGGATCACATCAACTCCCTGTCGACGAAGGCGGCTGCTGCCGGCAGCAGCCTGGTGGCCTCCTGCTCGAAATAGGCCCTGGCCTTCTCGCCGGGCCAGCCGGCGGGCAGCAGCTCGGGCGGCAGGCCGGGGTCGCGGAACAGGAAGTTGCGCCACCCGTGCACGAGCCTGCTCCTGGCGGCGAACACCTGGTCGCCGGGCGCCGACTCGGGCAACGTGCTGATCAGCGTGACAGCCTCGGCCAGCCAGTGCTCGTACGCCTCGCCGATGGCCTGCAGATCCCAGGCCCGCGCCACCAGCTCGCGCGGGTCGCCCTCCAGCGCCGCGTCGAACCTGTCGGCCCGCACGTCCTCGCCCTCCAGCAGGTTGTCCAGCTCGATCGACGAGCGTGGACCGATCCAGGTCGTCTCCGACAGCGCGGCGTAGCCGAGGAACGTCAGATCGGCCCGCAGCCGCTCCCTGCGCGGCCGCTCCTTGACCGGCTCCAGGACGATCACATGCCACCGGCCGTGCCAGGTGATGGTCCCGGCTCGGTAAATTCTCAACGCCGCTTCATCGAGGCGCCGCACGCATTTGGGGGTGAGCGCGTATCCGGCTCCCCGCGGCAGCCGCACCGGTGTCAGCCAGCCCTGCCGCACCATGCGCGAAACCGCCGTGCGCACGGCGGGAGCGGCTATTTCCAGGGGCTTCATGAGCCGCACGAGCGCGGCCACGGACGCCTGCCCACCGCGCGAGCGCAGGTGGTCTCCGTAGAGATCGAAGAGAGCGGCGCGAGCGTGCACGCAGTCCAGTTTGGACGTCATCGGACGCCTCGACAACGCATTCTGGGAGGAGATCGTTACCCATGAGCGCTCTCGATGCGGGAGAATAGGACATCACAGAAGACGTGAATGCGCCGACCACCCCTCTGGGAGGTCGGAAATCGCGGGCCGCGGGAGCCCAAGGCAGGAAGGGATGCACGCATGGCGGCGATGAAGCCGCGGACCGGCGATGGTCCGCTCGAGGTCACCAAGGAAGGGCGCGGCATTGTCATGCGGGTCCCCCTGGAAGGTGGCGGCCGGCTCGTCGTGGAGATCTCCGCCGACGAGGCGAAGGCGCTCGGTGAGGCGTTGAAGAACGTCGTCGGCTGAGCGCTCCCCGAGACCAGATGATCCACGACCCTGGCGTAGCTGTCGCGCCAGGGTCGCTGACGTTCGAGGAGTCCCCGTGCCCATTCAGACCGCGGCCTCGGTGGTCGCCGCCGTTCCCGGCGACGCCGAGCTGCTGGCCGTCCCCTATGCCGCCGACCTCGCTCCCGCGCACGAGGTGCCGCTGCACCTGCCGGTGCGTGACCTGCTGGCCCACTACGAGGCCAAGGGCGAGGCGGGGGAGATCGTCGAGGTGCCCGTGCCGCGGGCCGGGGGCGTGGGGCGGGTGCTGTTCTACGGTGTCGGCGACGCCTCGGCGCGGGCGCTGCGCAAGGCGGGGGCCGCGCTCGCCCGCCGGGCCAGGGGCAGGGAAACGCTGACGGTGGTGGCGCCCGAGGGCGACGTGGCGGCGTTCGCCGAGGCGGCGCTGCTGGCCGCGTACTCGTTCAAGATCGGCAACCCGGGCCGGAAGCCGGTGCGGGCGCTGGAGCTCGCCGGGGCCGACGAGGCGGCGGTGCGGCGCGCGGAGACCGTGGCGCAGGCGGTGGCGCTGGCCAGAGACCTGGCCAACACGCCCTCCTCGGTGAAGAGCCCGGCCTGGCTCGCCGAGCGGGCCGTCGAGACGGGGCTGCCGGTCGAGGTGTGGGACGAGTCGCGCCTGGCCGCCGACGGGTTCGGCGGCATCCTGGCCGTCGGGCGGGGCTCGGCCAGGCCGCCCCGGCTCATCCAGCTCTCCTACGCGCCCGCCGTGCCGGCCGACCGGCACGTGGTGCTGGTGGGCAAGGGCATCACGTTCGACTCGGGCGGGCTGTCGCTCAAGCCGACCGACAACATGAAGTTCCAGAAGACCGACATGGCGGGCGGGGCGGTCGTGATCGCCGTGCTCGGCGCGCTGGCCAGACTGGGCGCCCCGGTCCGGGTCACGGGGCTGGTCGCCGCCGCCGAGAACATGCCGTCCGGCACCGCCCAGCGGCCCAGCGACGTCATCACCCACTACGGCGGCCGCACCGTCGAGGTGCTCAACACCGACGCCGAGGGGCGGCTCGTGCTGGCCGACGCGCTCGCCTACGCCGACGCCGCGCTCGACCCCGACGCGGTCGTCGACATCGCCACCCTCACCGGCGCGATCAGCGTGGCGCTCGGCCGCAGCGTCGGCGCCGTCTACGCCTCCGACGACGGGCTGGCCAAGCAGCTGCTCGACGCCGGGGAGGCCAGCGACGACCGGCTGTGGCGCATGCCGCTGATCGAGGACTACACACCCGCGCTGGAGTCGTCGATCGCCGACCTGGCCAACGTCGAGGCCGGGTCCAGGTTCGGGGCCGGGTCGATCACGGCGGCGCTGTTCCTGCGCGAGTTCGCCGGCCGGCGGCCGTGGGCGCATCTCGACATCGCCGGCACCGGGCGCGGCACCGCCGACGAGGGCACGCTGAGCAAGGGCGCGACGGGGTTCGGCGTGCGGGTTCTGCTGGAGTGGCTCACCCGCGCGTAGGGGCCGGGCCGGGGGATCGCAAGGGGATCTCCTCGGTCGGGGCGGGCCGGAGGGCTGCTCAGTCGGCTACCTTCACGGCGGCGAGCAGGCCGTCGCCCAGGGGCACCAGCACCGACCGCAGCCGCTCGTCCGACTGCACGAGCTTGCCCACCTCGCGCAGCGTCACCGTGTCGGGGTCGCGCTGGGCGGGGTCGGCCACCCGGTTGTGCCACAACATGTTGTCGAAGGCCACGACGCCGCCCACGCGCAGCAGGCGGACGGCCTCGGCGAGGTAGTCGGCGTACTCCTGCTTCGCGCCGTCGGCGAACACCATGTCGTAGCCGCCGTCCGACAGGCGCGGCAGCACGTCGAGCGCGCGCCCGGCGATGAGCCTGACCCGGCCGCCGGAGAACCCCGCCGCCGCGAACGCCTGCCGGGCCAGCCGCTGGTGCTCCGGCTCGACGTCGACGCTGGTCAGCGTGCCGTCCGGACGCATGCCGCGCAGCAGCCACAAGCCGGAGACGCCGCAGCCCGTGCCGATCTCCACGACCGACTTGGCGTTGACGGCGGTGGCGAGGAAGCACAACGCCGCCCCGCCGCCGGGAAGGATGGGCGTGGCTCCCATCTCCAGCCCGCGCTGCCGCGCCGCGTGCAGGATCTCATCTTCCTGATGGAACTGCTCCGCATAGGCCAGAGTGGCCTCCACCTGACTGGTCATCGGCCTCCTCCCCCGCTTTCGTGCGATTGGTCCGCGTGATTGGCACCGATCGCAGCCTAGGGGAGACACGCCAGGACGGGAACTCAGGAGGGTCTTGAGGCGTTGCAGGTTTAAACGGGCTTTGCCGGTCCGGAAGGCAGGCAGTACGCACGAAGGGACGAAACCAGGCACTATGGCGGTAGCGGTG
>DASUCK010000372.1:0-16106 GCA_036276095.1 Nonomuraea sp.
AGGACGTGATCGACAGTGACCAGTGAACCATTGTCCGCCTCCGGCAGGACCCCGGTGAACGGTAAGGGGCTCAGCCTCGTCCCCAGGACCGACGTCAAGCAGACCCTGAAGGACTTCAAGTCCGACCAGGAGGTGCGCTGGTGCCCCGGCTGCGGCGACTACGCGATCCTGGCCGCGGTGCAGAGCTTCCTGCCCGAGCTGGGGCTCAAGCGCGAGAACATCGTGTTCGTCTCCGGCATCGGGTGCTCCTCGCGGTTCCCTTACTACCTCAACACGTACGGGTTCCACTCGATCCACGGGCGGGCGCCGGCGATCGCGACCGGGCTCGCGGCCTCCCGTCCCGACCTGAGCGTGTGGGTGATCACCGGTGACGGCGACGCGCTGTCGATCGGCGGCAACCACCTGATCCACGCCCTGCGCCGCAACATCAACCTCAACATCCTGCTGTTCAACAACCGGATCTACGGGCTGACCAAGGGCCAGTACTCCCCCACGTCCGAGGTCGGCAAGATCACCAAGTCGACGCCGATGGGGTCGCTGGACAAGCCGTTCAACCCGATCTCGCTGGCCATCGGCGCCGAGGCGTCGTTCGTGGCCCGCACCATCGACTCCGACCGCAAGCACCTGCAGTCGGTGCTGCGCGAGGCGACCGCCCACCACGGCACGTCACTGGTGGAGATCTACCAGAACTGCAACATCTACAACGACAACGCCTTCGAGCCGCTGAAGGACCCGGGGGTGCGCGACGACGTCACGTTGCGACTGGAGCACGGTCAGCCGATCGTGAGCGCCTCCAAGGCCGTCGTGCGGGCGGCGTCCGGGGGCGTCGAGGTGGTGGCGCGTGACAGCGTGCCCGAGGAGGACATCCTCGTGCACGACGCCCACAGCCCCGACCCGTCGATCGCCTTCGCGCTGAGCAGGCTCGACGAGCCGGCGTTCGAGCACGTGCCGATCGGGGTGTTCCGCAGCGTCGACCGGCCGGCCTACGACCAGCTCATGGCCGAGCAGCTGGCGGAGGCCCAGCAGCAGAAGGGCGCCGGCGACCTGGGCGAGCTGCTCATGGGCGGCGACACCTGGCGGATCAACTGACGTTCGCGATTGGATGGGGCCTGCTCGTCGGAGCGGGCCCCTTTCGCATGCCCGCCGGCCGTGGTGAGGAGTCGCTCGTGGAGTGGGCTGGCAGGCGGGTCCTGGTGACGGGGGCCTCGGGCTTCATCGGCGCGCGACTGGCGGCACGGCTGGCGACGCTGGGCGCGCACGTGCACGGCACGAGCCGGGGCCACCAGCGCGGGCCGGCAGCCG
This sequence comes from Nonomuraea sp., assembly GCA_036276095.1. Lineage (GTDB taxonomy): Bacteria > Actinomycetota > Actinomycetes > Streptosporangiales > Streptosporangiaceae > Nonomuraea. The sequence goes on from DASUCK010000372.1 coordinate 1,303, forward strand.
GGCACGGAGCGGGGTCCGGGGAGGGCACCGGGGTCGGGCGCGGGGAGAGGCCCCGGGTCGGGCACAGGGTGGACCTGCGGGACGCGCGGGCCACGGAGGAGCTGGTCGCGGCGGTCGCGCCGGAGGTGATCTTCCACCTGGCGGGGGAGGTCGACGGGGCCAGGGACGCGGGCGTGGTCCGGCCGACGCTGGAGGGCAACCTCGCGGCCACGGTCAACGTGCTGGGCGCGGCGGCGCCGTACGGGTGCCGGGTGGTCCTGGCGGGGTCGAGCGAGGAGCCGCGGCCGGGGAACGGGCACAGTCCGCCGCCGTCGCCGTACGCGATGGCGAAGGCGGCCGCCAGCGGGTACGCAGAGCTGTACGGGCGGCTGTGGGGGCTGCCGTACACGATCGTGCGGCCGACCATGGTGTACGGCCCGGGGCAGCGCGACACCGCCAAGCTGGTGCCGTACGTGACGCTGGCGCTGCTGCGCGGGCAGGAGCCGCGGCTGACCAGCGGGGCCAAGCCGGCGGACTGGGTCTACGTCGACGACGTGGTGGAGGCGTTCGTGCTGGCGGCCGGGAGCCGGCGGGCCGCGGGGCAGGCGTTCGACGTCGGCACGGGGACGCGGGTGCCGGTGCGGGAGGTGGTCGAGCTGCTGTACCGGATCGCGGGGGTGGAGGCGGCGCCGCCGTTCGGGTCGGTGCCGGACCGGCCGCTGGACGTGCCGCAGACCGCCGATCCCGGCCCCGCGCTGGAGCTGACCGGCTGGCGGGCGCGGACCGGGCTGGAGGAGGGGTTGCGGCGCACGGTCGAGTGGTACGGCCGGATCTGGACAGTCTTGTAACGGTCCGCGGTGAAGGCCGGATACACAAGAGCCGAGCCGGACTGGGGGGAACGGTTATGACGCTGACGGGGACGATCATCAACCTGACCGTTCACGGCATCGGTGACACCGATCGGCCCCTCGATCCGGGCGAGGGCGCCACCTGGGTCAGCGTCGAGCAGTTCGATCGGGTGCTTGACGCGGTCCGGCACCGGCGGGACGTGCGGCTCACGTTCGACGACGGCAACGCCTCCGACGTGGAGATCGCGCTGCCGCGGCTGCTCGATCGCGGGCTGCGGGGGGAGTTCTTCGTGCTGGCCGGGCTGATCGGCGAGCCGGGGCGGTTGACCACCGACGGGGTCGCCGAGCTGGCCAGGGCGGGCATGCGGGTGGGGTCGCACGGGTGGGAGCACCGCGACTGGCGGCGGCTGGATCCGGTGCAGATCCACGAGGAGTTGTCCGCGGCGCACCAGGTGATCAGCGATTTATGCGGACATCCAGTGACAAGGGTGGCCATCCCGTTCGGCTCGTACGACCGGCACGTGCTCGGGCGGCTGCGCACGATCGGCGTGACCCGCGCCTACACCAGTGACGGCGGCCGGGCGGCGGCCGGCTCGTGGCTGCAGGCCCGCACCAGCCTGCGGCAGGACCCGGACGAGCGGTGGATCCGGCAGGTGCTCGACGGCAGCCCGCCGCTGGCCGAGCAGGCCAGGAAGGCCGCCGCCCGCCTCTACAAGCGCACGCGGGGCTGACCCCGGATGCGCGTCGCGGTCGTGATCGTGACCTACAACAGCGCCGGCGTGCTGGACGGCTGCCTGCGCAGCCTCCCCGAGGGCGCCCGCGGGGTGGAGCTGGCGGCGGTCGTCGTGGCCGACAACGCCTCCGCCGACGACTCCATGACCATCGCCAAGCAGGCCACCGACCTTCCGGTGGTCGCCGTCCAGCTGGGCAGGAACGCCGGGTACGCGGCCGCGGTCAACGCCGGCGTGGACGCCCTCGACCTCGACGAGCTGGACGCCGTCTACGTGCTCAACCCCGACTGCCGGCTGCGGCCGGGCTCGATCGCGCCGCTGGCGGCGGCGCTGGCGGTGCCGGGGCGGGGCATCGCGGCGCCGTACATGGTGAATCCCGACGGGTCGCTGCAGCCGTCGTTGCGGCGGCGGCCGACGATCGGGCGGGCGGTGGCGGAGGCGATCATCGGCGGGGACCGGGCCGGGCGGCTGTGGCGGCTCGGCGAGCTGGTGACCAACCCCCGCGAGTACGAGCGCCCCGGCCCGTACGCCTGGGCCACCGGGGCCGCGCTGCTGCTGTCGGTGCCCGCGATGCGCGAGGTCGGGCGGTGGGACGAGTCGTTCTTCCTCTACAGCGAGGAGACCGAGTACTGCCTGCGGGCCGCCGACCAGGGCTGGATCACCTGGTACGAGCCCGCGTCCGTGATCGAGCACATCGGCGGCGACTCGGGCGTGAACCCGGCGCTGGCCGCGTTGCTGATCGTCAACAAGGTGCGGCTGTTCCGCGGGCGGCGGGGGCCGCTTGCGGGCGCGGTCTACTACCTGGCCGTGCTGCTGGGCGAGGGGGCGCGGGCGCTGGCCGGGCGCAGGATCTCGAAGGCGTCGTTCGCGGCGTTGCTGCGGCCCGCGCGGGTGCGGCCATGAAGCCGTTCGACGAGCTGACCACGGAGGAACTGGACGCCTGGCACCGCCTGCGGGCGGCCAACCCGGCGCTGGACAGCCCGTACTTCCATCCCGGTTTCGCGGCGGCGGTCCATGAGTTCGCGCCGGTGCGCGTGGCGGTGGTCCGGGACGGGAGCGGGGAGGTCACCGCGCTCATGTCCTGCCACCGGGACGGCCGGCTGCTGCGGCCGGTCGGCTGGCCGGGGGCCGACTTCCAGGGGCCCGTGCGCGCGCCGGGCACCGCCTTCCGGCCGTCGGAGCTGCTGGGGCGCGGGGCCCGCGGGCTGGAGTTCGACCATCTGCTGGAGCCTGAGGGGTTCGAGCCGTGGATCGTCTCGCGCCGGGCCTCGCCGTACGTGGACGTGACCGGGGGGCTCGACGGGTACCTCGGGCGGGCGTCCAGGACGGGCAAGGACAACCTGGGGCAGGCGCGGCGGCGTACGGCCAGGGCCGAGCGCACGCTCGGACCCGTGCGCTTCGAGGCGGACACCGTCGACCCGGACGCGCTCGACCAGGTCGTACGCCTGAAGCGGGCGCAGTACGCCGCCACCGGCGCCAGGGACTACTTCGCCGCACCGGGCCGGGCCGAGCTGCTGGTCAAGCTGCTGCACACCCGCGACCCGGACTTCGGCGGCGTGCTGTCGACCGTGCGCGCCGGGCCGCACCTGCTGGCGGCGCACTTCGGGCTGCGCTCGGGCGGGGTGCTGCACTGGTGGTTCCCGGTGTACGACCCGGCCCACGCCAAGCTGGCGCCCGGCTGGATCCTGCTGCGCGAGCTGGTGGCCGCCGCGCCGCGGCTCGGGATCGCCAGGATCGACCTTGGGCGGGGCGACGACGAGTACAAGCGCCGGGCCAGGACCGGGGAGAGCGTCGTGTGCCAGGGGCTGGTCACGCGCAGCCCGGGACGGCTCGCGGTGCGCAGGGCCCGCGACTCGCTGGTGGGCGCGGCGAAGCGGTCGGAACTGATCCGCGGTCTGGTCCGCGGGTTCAGGAACCTGTAACGCTCCAATCAGATGATCCGAACAAACTAGGGTGAGCCAGGTCATGCATGGCGAATGCGGACCTGGCTCCTGACGCGACGGGGGAGGTCCCGGACCGTGAGAATCAGCGTCTTAGGACTCGGTTACGTCGGTTGCGTGTCGGCCGCGTGCCTCGCCTCGATGGGGCACGAGGTCGTGGGCGTGGACGTGAACCCGACCAAGGTGGACCTCATCTCCTCGGGGCGGGCGCCGGTGGTCGAGGAGCGCATCGGCGCGCTGACCGAGCAGGCGGTGCGGGCGGGGACGCTGCGGGCCACCGCGGACGCGGCCGAGGCGGTGCGGGCGAGCGACGTCCTGCTGGTCTGCGTCGGCACGCCGTCGGCGCCCAATGGCAGCCTGTCCACGCGCTACCTGGAACGGGTGGCCGAGGAGATCGGCGGCGCGCTGCGGCCCGGGCTCACGGTGGTGTTCCGCAGCACCATGCTGCCCGGCACCTGCGAGGGGCTGCTGATCCCGATCCTGGAGAAGGCGTCGGGGCTGACGGCCGGGCCGGACTTCGGGGTGGCGGTGAACCCGGAGTTCCTGCGCGAGGGCAGCAGCGTGCGGGACTTCTTCGCGCCGCCCAAGACGGTGATCGGCGCGGGCGACCCGCGGACCGGGGAGCTGGTGGCCGGGCTGTACGAGGGCCTGCCCGGAGAGGTGTTCCAGGTCCCGATCGCCGTCGCCGAGATGACGAAATATGCGGACAATTCCTTCCACGCACTCAAGATCAGCTTCGCGAACGAGCTGGGCGCGGTCTGCCAGGCCCTCGGACTCGACTCGCACCAGGTCATGGACGTCTTCCTCGCCGACCGCAAGCTCAACCTCAGCCCGGCCTACCTGCGGCCGGGCTTCGCGTTCGGCGGCTCGTGCCTGCCCAAGGACCTGCGCGGCCTGGTGTACGCCGCGCACCGGGCCGACGTCTCCGTGCCGCTGCTGTCGCACGTGCTGCCGTCCAACGAGGCGCACCTGCAGCGGGCCTTCGAACTGGTGGCGGCGGCCGACAGCCGCAAGGTCGGGCTGTTCGGCCTGTCGTTCAAGCCCGGGACCGACGACCTGCGCGAGAGTCCCCTGGTCGAGCTGGCGGAACGCCTCCTCGGCAAGGGGTACGACCTGCGCATCTACGACGAGAACGTGACCCTGTCACGGCTCGTGGGCGCCAACCGGAACTACATCGAGCAGCGTCTCCCCCACCTGGGCGACCTGCTGACCACCTCGGTCGACGACGTGCTCGCGCACGCCGACGTGTGCGTGATCGGCTCCCGCGAGCCGGCCGTGCTCGACGCCGTGGCCCGCGCGGGCACCCGTACGATCATCGACCTCGTCCGCCTCCCCGACGCCGCCGAGCGCCGGGCCACCCCGGGATACGTGGGCCTTGGCTGGTGAAGAGACCGTGGCCGGTAAGGACAGCGCGCCTGGCGACGAGACCGTGGCCGGCACGAGGACGCCGGCGGGCCGGCGCGTGCTCGTCCTCGTCGAGAACCTGTCCGTGCCGATGGACCGGCGGGTGTGGCAGGAGTCCGTCGCGCTGCGCGACGCGGGCTGGGAGGTGCACGTCATCTGCCCGCGCGGGACCAGGCAGGACACCGAGCCGGAGGCGATGATCGACGGCATCGCCGTCCACCGCTACCCGCTCGCCGCCGCCACCGGCGGGCCGCTCGGCTACCTCAGGGAGTACGCCGCCGCGCTGTGGCACACGTTCCGGCTGGCCAGGAAGGTCGGGCCGGTGCACGTGGTGCACGGGTGCAACCCGCCCGACCTGTTCTTCCTGGTGGCCCGGTGGCTGGGCAGGAGGGGCACGCGGTTCGTCTTCGACCAGCACGACCTGGTGCCCGAGCTGTACCTGTCGCGGTTCGGGCGCGGCGAGGACCTGCTGTACCGGGCGGTGCGCGCGCTGGAGCGGATGACGTACCGGGCCGCGCACGTGGTGATCGCGACCAACGAGAGCTACCGCCAGGTGGCGCTGACCAGGGGCGGCAAGCGGCCCGGCGAGGTGTTCGTGGTGCGCAGCGCGCCGGCCGTCGAGCGGTTCCACCGGGTGCCGCCGGACGAGTCGGTCAAGCGCGGCAAGCCGTACCTGCTGTGCTACCTGGGCGTCATGGGGCCGCAGGACGGCGTGGACTACGCCCTGCGCGCCCTCGCGAAGCTGGAACGGCGGGACTGGCACGCGGTGTTCATCGGCGGCGGCGACACGTACGAGGCGATGGTGGCGCTCTCGGAGGAGCTGGGGCTGGGCGACCGCGTGGAGTTCACCGGGCGGATCCCGGACGAGGACCTCATGCGTTACCTGTCCACGGCCGACGTGTGCCTGTCGCCCGACCCGCTCAACCCGCTCAACGACGTCTCCACGATGAACAAGGTCATGGAGTACATGGCCATGGCCAAGCCGATCGTCTCCTTCGAGCTGCGCGAGGCGCGGGTGTCGGCGGGCGAGGCGGCCGTGTACGCGCCGGCCGACGACGAGGCCGAGTTCGCGAAGCTGGTGTCGTACCTGCTGGACCATCCGGACGAGCGGCGCAGGATGGGCGAGATCGGCCGGGAGCGGGTGAGCGGGCCGCTGTCGTGGGCCGAGTCGCGCAAGGCCCTCGTCGCCGCGTACGAGGCCGCCTGCCGGGGCGGGCGCGCATGAGCGCGCACGCGTGGCTGCGCGGCCTCGGCCGGGCCCTGTACGAACGCCGGTACGGCGTCCGCACGGCCGACCGCGTCGACCTGGCCGACCTCGGCCTCGACGGCGCCGATCGCGTCTACTACGTCCCGCTCCGGTGGGGCGCGCTGCGCAAGGCGCTGCCGAAGGGCGAGGTGAGCGGGCGGGACGTGTTCCTGGACTTCGGCTCCGGCAAGGGCCGGGTGGTCGTGGAGGCCGCCCGGTACCCGTTCCGCCGGGTCATCGGGGTCGAGCTGTCGGCGGAGCTGGCCGGCATCGCCCGCGACAACGTCAGGAACATGCGGGTGCGGCGGCGGTGCGGCGAGATCGAGCTGGTCGTCTCCGACGTGCTCGACTACGCCATCCCGGACGACGTGACGGTGACGTTCTTCAACAACCCGTTCCGCGGCCCGATCTTCAGCGCGGTCATCGACCGGCTCGTCGCCTCGGCGGACCGGGCGCCGCGGCCGGTGCGGGTGATCTACTACAACCCGGTGGAGGAGGCGTACCTGCTGGGTACGGGACGTTTCCGGCACGTGCGGACGATCCCGCTCACCCCGGACCCGCTCGGGCCGCCGTTCGGGACCTTCCGGATCTACGACCTGCTGCCCGGCTCAGCCGGCGCGGCTGCTCGTGTCGGTGCCCCAGCGCACCGGGCCGGACCGGCGGAACGCGGTCAGCACCCGGTCGAGCAGCAGCACGGCCAGGTAGCAGGCGGCGTCGAGGACGCCGGCCTCGCCCCGGCGCACCAGGGCGAGCAGCGCGCCGAGCCGGAGGCGGTGCGGCGTCACCGGGCGGCCGAGGGCTTCGAGCTGGCGGTTGCCGAGCCGGACGCGTACGCGGCGGCGCAGGTGGGCGGCGACGGTCCTGGCCGGGCGGACGAGCGAGGTGGCGCCGGGCACCGCGACGCGCTCGGCGCCGGAGAAGCTCGCGTGCGCCCAGCCGTCGTCGGACAGCACGTCGGGTAGCGGGAAGACCCTGGCATGGCCGCGCTCGCCCAGCACGTAGACGCCCGCCCCGGCCAGCACCCGGGACGGCGCCACCAGCCGGTCGTGCACCCGGTGCAGCCGCCGCGCCGCCCAGCCGGTCCGCGACAGGTCGAGCACGGGCACCGGCGCGCAGGCCAGCACCCCCGGCCGCGCCAGCGCGGCCACGAGCGCCCGCGCCGACGCGGTCGTCAGCTCGACGTCGGCGTCCAGGTAGAGGCGGGGGAACGCGCGGCAGGCCGCGTCGCCGAGCCGCAGCGCGTTCGCCTTGCCGCCGACCGGGGTCTCGATCACCCGTACGCCGGCCGCCCGCGCCACCGCGGCGGTGCCGTCCGCGCAGGCGTTGGCGACCACCACGACGTCGAACTCGCCCGGCGCCGCCTCCCCCAGCAGGGCCGCCAGGCCGGCCCCGATGACCGCCTCCTCGTTGTGCGCCGGGATGACGACGCTCGCGACGGGATCCATCCGCCGGCCCCTTCCGAAAGGACGATTCCATGAAAGTGGTGCGGACCCCGCTCGACGGGGCGCTGCTGTTCGTGCCGTCGCCCCACCGCGACGAGCGCGGCCTGTTCACCCGCACGTTCGAGGCCCGGGTGGCCGCCGCGCACGGGCTCGACCCGGCCGCGTTCGTGCAGGACAGCCAGTCCAGGTCGGGCAGGGGCACCGTGCGCGGCCTGCACGGCAGGTCGGGGCGCGGCGAGGCCAAGCTGGTGCGGTGCGCCCGCGGCGCCGTCCACGACGTGATCGTGGACGCCCGCCCCGGCTCGGCGACGTTCGGCCGGCACTTCGCGGTACGCCTCGACGACCGCGACTTCGTCACCCTGTACGTCCCCGCCGGCTTCCTGCACGGCTTCCAGGCGCTGACCGCCGAGGCCGACACCTGCTACCGGATCGACAGGGAGCACGATCCGGCGGAGGATCGGTCGGTACGCTACGACGACCCCGACCTCAAGATCGACTGGCCGCTGCCGGTGACGGCGGTCAGCCCGCGCGATCTCCGGGCCGGGTCGTGGGCGCGGCTCGCCGAGCGGCTGGTCTGAAGGGGTGCCGTCCATGCGAAGGTTGTTCCTGGGTGCCGCCGTGCTGGCGACGGCCTGCGGTTCCGGGGGCGCGGCCGCGCCGGCGCCCACCGTGACGGTCACGGTGACCGCCGCGCCCACGCCGTCGCCCACACCGTCGCCCTCGGCGTCGGGGACCGCCGTCACGCCTTCGGAGACCCCGTCACCGGCCGGCTCCCTCGTGCCCCGCCCCGTGGTCGCCCCGGACGGCCGCCGCTGCCCCGACCACCCCACGCCCGCCTGCACGGGCCTGCCGCCCGGCACCCGGCTACGCATGCTGGAGCCCAACGACGGCCCGGCCCACCGGGTGGTCCGGCCCGGCACCGTCCTCGACGGCGTGCACGTCACCGGCGACCTGCTCATCGCCGCCGACAACGTGAAGATCGTCAACAGCCGGGTCGACGGCCACATCGACAACTACTACGACGACCGGAGCCACTCCTTCACCGTCGCCGACACCACCGTGGGCACCACCGACGCCTGCGAGACCATCCCGGCCGTCGGGGTGGCCGAGTACACCGCCGAGCGGGTGCTGGTGCAGGGCCACGCCGACGCCTTCCGCGACTCCGGCGACAACATCCTGATCAGGGACTCGTACGCCAGGCTCTGCTCCGACGGCTACAAGAACTACGCCGACGGCATCCAGGCCTACCACGGCGGCAGGAACGTCACGCTCGACCACACCACGCTCGACATGCGCAACGTGCTCAACTACAACGCGCCGATCTTCTTCGACGACCGGGCCGACGGCAACCGCGACGTCACGATCACCAACAACCTCGTGATGGGCGGCACCTTCACGGTCCAGCTGCACAATATCCACGGCTCCCTGGTCGTCAGGAACAACCTCGTGGTCGACAAGACGTGGGAGCACGCCCCCACGTCGGGCGACTGCCTCGACAGCATCGTGTTCGAGAACAACCACATCGTCACCATCGACGACGACTACCGGGTCACCTCCCTCGTCCGGCCGCTCGTCTGCAACGGCAAATGATCGCCGCGGCGCTCGTCGCCCGCCATCCGCGCCAGCGCCCCCGTGGCCCCGATCAGCAGGAACGCCAGGCCCGTGACGTGCGCGTACGTGGCGAGGTCGTAGGTCGCGGCGCCGAGCACCGGGGCCACCAGGCAGCTCGCCAGCACCAGGCCCAGCTCCCTGACCCCGGGATCGGCGCCGAGGCGGCGGGCGCGCAGCGCGCACACGAACGCGCAGACGAACAGGCCGAGGAAGATCGCCACCCCGATGATCCCGGTGTCGATCGCGCCCTGGATGTACTGGTTGTCGAAGATCTGGTACTTGGGGGCGTACCAGGTGCCGATGGCGCGGCCCAGCCACGGATGCTTGGCGATCTCCTCGGCGGCGACGGCGTAGTCGTGCGTGCGGTAGTCGATGCTGCTGTCCTTGAAGAAGTTCGCGAACAGGCCGAAGATCGTGCCCAGCAGGCCCGGGGCGATCATCCGCACCACGACCAGGAAGCCGGCGAGCACCGCGACGGCCTGCACCCGGCGGCGCGCCGGCCAGCCGAGCAGCAGCACGAACCCGACGCCGGCCAGCGCCAGGACCGCCGACCGCGACACCGAGAACATCAGCCCCATGCCGATCGAGGCCGTGCACAACCACCAGCGCAGCGCCGGCCGGCCCAGCTCGCGGGCGCGGAAGCCGTAGTGCGCGGCCAGCGGCAGGATCATGGCGCAGAGCACGCCGAACTCGATCGGGTGCGCCGCCGTGGCCGCCACCCGCCGCATGGCGTTCCGGTCGAAGACGAACGCCTCCTCGATCGCGAACCGCAGCCCCGGCAGTCGCAGGTACTGGGTCACGTCCACGTTGAGCAGGAACTGCGCCGCGCCGACCAACCCCATGATCGCCCCGCCGGCCACGACGGTCCTCAGCACGAAGTCGAGCCGCTCCCGCGCCCGGACGCCGTCGCACACCGCCAGCGCCAGACCGGCGTTGGCCAGGACCAGCACGATCTTCTGGTCGGCCAGGTTCAGCTCGTCGGCGGGCAGGTAGCCGTAGGTGCCGTAGCCGTAGGAGGCGGCGGCGGAGGCGACGTACAGGAAGACCAGGGTTCTGACCGGGTTGCGGCCCTTGGCCGCGCCCAGCGTCCCGGTGAGCTGCGCGCACAGCCACATGAGCCCGGCGGCCAGCGCCAGCACGCTGGCCACCGACAGCGACACCGGCAGCCCGCGGATCACCATGCGGGCCGGGATCAGCGTCAGCGTCAGCACGAACAGGCACAGCAGCGTCGCGGCGTCGGCCCGGCGCGGCCGGCCCGTCAGCACCGGCGGCGCGAGCACGACCTCCGCCGGAGTCCCGGCCGCCCCCCGGCGCCCCCGCCCCGACCCGCCGGTAGCGGCCCCGCCGGCGGCCCCGCTGGTCACGACCCCGCCGGCGGCCCCGCTGGTCGCGGCTCCGCTGGTCGCGGCTCTGTCGGTCGCGGCTCTGTCGGTCGCGGCTCTGTCGGTCACGGTGCCGTGCCGTTCGGGTGGGGTTCCGCGGCGACGAGGACCCGCTCGCCGCCCTCCGGTGACCGGCTCGCGGCCGTCGCCGCCCTGCGGCGCCTGCGGGCCCCCGCGAGGCTGTCGAACGCGTACGTGACCGTCAGGCTCGCCATGCCGCCGAGCGCCAGCGCCACGACGCCGGCCCGAAGCTTGCGCCCCGGCTCGCGCACCGACTCGGTGGGCGGCACCACGTCGGTCAGTCGGACGAACGTGACCGGCGGCGCGTCGATGGCCTGCTGCCCCCTGACCAGTTCCAGCCTGGCCCGGGCCGCGACCTTGCGCACGATCTCCCGCGCCGCCTCGGGCGCGTTCGCCTCGCCCTGGATGAACACGAATGGCCCCGTGGCCAGCGCCTCCACGTTGGTGCTGCCGTTGTGCACCTTGAACTGCACGTCACCGCCCGGCGCGATGCCGAGTTCCGCGGCCGTGTCGGCGGCGGTGAGCCGGGCGGTCAGCATCGAGGCCGCCATCGCGAGCCCGCGGTCGTAGTTGAGCAGCGGGTTGACCGGGGCGTTGGCCGTGCGCGGCGGCACCGGGAGGCTGCCGCCCGTGGGCGGCGTGGTGAGCACCATGGCGGCGTTCGACGTCCACAGGGCGGGGACGGTCGAGTAGACCGCCGCGGCCGCGCCCACGGCCAGCAGGAACGTCGGGACGGAGACGTACCAGCGGCGGAACAGGACGAGGACCGTGAGCCAGAAGTCCATGCGCCGCCCCTATTCGGCCTTGGCTGCGGGCTCGGCCGCCCGCTCCGGTTCCCGCGCGGGCACGTACGCGGTGATGGGCTCCGGGGCGGGCCCGGGTTGGGGCGCGGGGGCGACGTCGTCCACCGCCTCGGTCCAGGCGTCCTCGGTGGGGGTGGCCGCGGCGCGCAGCCGGGCGGCGCGCAGCGTCCAGGCGTACGCCCCGCCGAACCCCAGCACGAGCACGAGCACGACCGTGCCCGCCGCCGCCTGGAGCTTGCCGCCGATCTCCCGCTCGGGGGTCGACGGCGGGATGACGTTGACCATCGAGATGTACAGCGGCTGCGGCGCGCCCAGCGTCCGCTGCGTCTCCTCCAGGTTCTTCACCGCCCGTTCCTGCGCCCGCATCACGAGGTCGCGGGCGGTCCGCTCGCCGGGGCTGTCGGAGGTGATGGACAGGAACGGTCCACCGGTGGCGAACAGCGCCTGGTTGGTGCTGCCGTCGTCGATGGTGAGCTCGTTCGGGCCGTCTTCGGGGGCGCCCAGCTCGGCCAGCGCCTCGGGGGTGGTCAGCGAGAGGATCAACGTCGCGGCGGTCGTCCGCAGCCCGGGGTTGTCCTGCAGCAGCGGGTTGGTCCGGCCGTAGCCGGGCTGGCTCTCGGTCGGCGGCGTGTTGCCGGGCGCGGTCAGCAGCAGGACCACGTTGGCCGTGTAATGGGTGGGCACGAGGAGAAACGCCACGGTCCCCGCCACCATGGCCGCCGCCAGGATGGGAGGCCCGATGAACGTACGTCGCGCCAGGCCGAAGACGACGTTCCAGAACTCCAAGTTTTCTCCGCCCCCCGCGGTTTGGCCTGCTCGGACGTGCGCAAATTAACACCGCGCCGACATCGTGTACAGGGCGCCTGCTGTTCGGGCGCACACCTGTTCATCCGAAAATCCGGCTTACTTGTTACGCCGGCGCCGCGCCCGACGATAGATCTGTGGGGCGGCAAACGGGGGGTTCGCGAAGGCATGATGCCGGCGGGACGCCCCGGCCGGTACGCGTGGCGGTTTCAGAGGTCCGCGGCAGCCCGGCCGCGGCGCCGCCCCGTGGTCGGATCGCCGTGCGGTTTCGGTTCCCCTCTCATTTCCCACGTCACTCCGGCGGCCGGCGCCGCGGCGCGCGGAATAACGCGGAGCACGCCGATTCCGATGGACGACAGGGATCCCACGAAAACAGATGGAGCCGAAAATGCAGGAAGTTCAACAGTTCACGTTCCGCCGGTCCGAACTGTTCCCGATCGCCGACCGCCTGCGTACGGATTTCCTGGCCGCGTCGCCGTTCCGGCACGTGGTGATCGACGACTTCCTGCCGGAGAGCGTGCTGGACCCGGTGCTCGCCGAGTTCCCGGAGCCCAAGGACGCGAGCTGGCAGCAGTTCGACAACGCCAAGGAAGTGAAGCTGGCCCTGCAGGACACCGAGCAGATGGGCCCGGCCACCAGGCACCTGCTGGCCGAGTTCAACGGGCAGGTGTTCATCGAGTTCCTGGAGCGGCTGACCGGCATCGAGCGGCTGGTGGCCGATCCGCACCTGGAGGGCGGCGGGCTGCACCAGATCAGGTCGGGCGGCTTCCTGAAGGTGCACGCCGACTTCAACCGGCACCGCCGGCTCGACCTGGACCGCCGGCTCAACGGCCTGCTCTACCTCAACAAGAACTGGGCGGAGAGCTACGGCGGCCACCTGCAGCTGTGGGACCGTGACATGAGCAGGTGCGAGCAGTCGGTGCTGCCGGTGTTCAACCGGTTCGTGCTGTTCGCCACCACCGACGACGCCAACCACGGCCACCCGGACCCGCTGACCTGCCCGCCCGACCGCGCCCGCCGGTCGATGGCGCTCTACTACTACTCCAACGGCCGGCCCGACGAGGAGATCTCCGGCGACCACACGACGCTGTTCAAGCAGCGCCCCGGCGAGCGGTACAAGAGCAGCCTGCGCCAGGTGATCAAGCGCTGGACTCCCCCGGCGCTGGTCGAGCTGGCCGGGCGCCGGGAACGCTCCAGGTAGCCCCGACGACCGTCAGCGGGACAGGTGGGCGAGGCGGGCGAGCTTCCGCCCGCCTCGGGCCGCCAGGCGGCGCTGGCGGGTCACGTACAGCTTGAACACGGCGGCCCTGGCGCGGTGGCGCTGGGCGGGCGTGAGTTCGGTCTCGTCCAGGACGTGCAGCAGCACCCGTACCTGGATGAGGGTGGCGAAGCAGCCGCGCCAGGCGGGCAGGGCCAGGCGGCGGCTCATCCGCACGGGGCTCGCGTGCACCCAGTGGCGGTGGGAGAGCACCTCGGGCACGTGCGCCCACGGCCCGGCCAGGGCGTGCCGGGCGGCGGCGATCTCGTCCTCGCGGACCAGGATCGGGCGCGGGATCGACCGGACGACGGCGGTGCGGTGCACGCCGTACAGGGCGTCCATGAGCAGGTAGCTCTCGGTGAGCAGGCGCATCATCTCGGCGAACCGCTCGGCGGGGTCGTCGGAGCCGAGCGCGGTCCCCTCGTACGGGAGGGTCCGCGTGACGCCGTCCGTCGTGTACGACGTCTGGGCGGTGACCAGGACGACCCGCTCGTCCCTGGCGAACTCCTCCAGGGAGCGCGACAGGCAGTGCGGCGCCAGCGTGTCGTCGTCGCCGACCCAGCGGAAGAACTCGCCCTTGGCCAGGCCGAGGGCCGCGGTGAAGTTGCGTACGCCGCCGACGTTCTCCGGCTGCCGGTGGTAGGCGACGCGGTCGTCGGTGGCGGCCAGGTCGCGGCAGATCTCCTCGGTGTCGTCCGTGGAGGCGTTGTCGCTGATGATCAGTTCGAGGTTCTCGTGGTCCTGGGCCAGCACGGACCGCACCGTCTTCTCCAGGTGCCGGCCGCCGTTGAAGGTGGGCAGGCCGACCGAGACCAGCGCATCGGGGTTCAACCGACTTCCTTTCTGCGCAGCCGGCCGCTCAGATGCCTGAGCCGGGCCGGCGGCACGACCAGCGCGACGTAGACGATCAGGCCGGCGGATCCGGCCAGCAACAGTTCGAGCACCGGATGGCGGTCCACCAGCCGGTCGAGGAGCGCCGTGACGGCCGCGGCCGCCGCGGCGGCCAGCAGCGGGCGGACGAGGCTCGGCGCCACCGGCCCCAGCCGCACGCCGGCCCGGTGCAGGAAGGACGCCGCCACCGGGAGCGCGACGAGCGACGCGGCCACGACCTGGCCGACCGCGGTGCCGCGGATGCCGTCCAGGTGGGCGCCGGCGACGAGCGCCGGCATGAGCACGACGCCGTAGGCCAGGTTCATCCACACGGTGGCCCTGGTGTCGCCCTGGCCGGTGAGGATGTCGAGGGCGAGGGAGAGCATCATCCTGATCACCATCATCACCGCGAGCCAGCGCAGCACGCCGGCGGCCGGGTTCCACTGCGCGCCGTAGACGACCAGC
>DASUCK010000373.1:0-2886 GCA_036276095.1 Nonomuraea sp.
CGGCCCTGCACAACGCCGTCCTGCGCATGCCCCCGGTGGCGCCCCGGCCCACCGCGGAGGCCACCATCTCCGATCTCAACTTCCTCTCTCTGCCCGGCACCGCCGTCTTCCTGGGCGCCGCGCTGGCCGGCGTGCTGCTGGGCCTCAGCCCGCGCCGGGTGGGACAGCTGTTCTTCCAGACGGCGCGCAAGCTGATCCCGTCGCTGCTGGCGATCAGCTTCATGGTCGGCCTGGCCTACGTCACCCGTTATTCAGGCATGGACACCGTCCTCGGCCTCAGCCTCACCCACACCGGTCGCGCCTACCCGTTCTTCGGCACCCTCCTCGGCTGGCTGGGCGTGGCGCTCACCGGCAGCGACACGGCGTCGAACGTGCTCTTCGGCAACCTGCAGAAGGTCTCCGCCGAAGCGCTCGGGTTCTCGCCGGTGCTGATGTGCGCCGCCAACAGCTCGGGCGGCGTGATGGGCAAGATGATCGACGCCCAGTCGATCGTCGTGGCAGCGACCGCCACCAACCAGACCGGCAAGGAGGCGGCCATCTTCCGGGCGGTCTTCTGGCACAGCCTGGTGCTGGCGGCGCTGGTGGCGATCATCGTCACCCTCTACGCCTTCGTGTTCCCGGGCGTCGTCCCGTCCGGTTCTGTCGGCGGGTGACGATCCCGCCGGCGTGCTCCGCGCTGGCGGCGATCCCGTCGGGGGTAGCTGCGGGAGGACCCCTGCGACGGCGGGGACGCTCTCTCCGGCCGTGCTCGGCCCCCGGACGGCTCGCGGGACAGGGGCACGGTAGTGTGGCCTGCGCGCGGCCATGGTCGCTCTGCGTGTCGCTGGCATCCTCGCCGCGGACGGCGAGGAGCGCGACACGAAGCCCCGCCACCGCAGGGGTTCCTCCCTCCGCCACCCCCGCGTGGTTCAACCTTGGCGCTCCGCCCGCTGGCAGCGTTCAACTCCTGAAGTGGAATGCCTCGCAGATTTTTATAGAGATCGACCGGGTCTTGACCCTCCACAAAAAGAGTCGCCGCCGAGCCTAGCGGCGGCTCCGTACCCAGCGAGCTTTGGCTAGGAGGCCGTCGCAGTAACCAGCCGGCTTGGGCGCCCTCCGGCCCGCCGTCCGGCGCGCTCCTGGGGCGACGCCCGTCCCGTGACGGCGGTCCTGCGGGCGCCCCCACCACCCACCCCCGCCGCCCTCGCTTTGGCGGGGGGGCTACCCGGTCGCTCGATGGAGCTTGAGGAGGTTGTGGGTCAGCGCCATGAGCGCCCACTCGCCACGGACCTTCTCGAGAGTCCTGAGCAGGAAGCGTCGGAAGCCGCGAGCCTCTTTGATCTGCCCGAAGACCGGCTCCACGGTCACCTTGCGCTTGGCGTAGGCCGCCTTGCCGCGTCTGGTCGCCAGCTTCCGAGCCATGGCCTGCTTGAGAGTTTGTTCCTTGGGCGCTCGCCCACGGATGGCGGGCTCTTCGGCGGCATGCTTCTTACGTTCAGTCGCTATGAAAGGCTCGATTCCCTGGTTCATCGCGTAGACCAGGTTGGCTTCGGAGAAGTACCCGGCGTCAGCTGAAAGCTGTCCAGGTGCCTGGCCGCAGTTCCGGATCGCCTGCTCCATCAGCGGCTGCAGGTATTCCACGTCGGGAGGCTGGTTGCTCACCTCTTGCGCCACGATGATTTGCTTCTCGGCGTCGACGACCGCCTGGCAGTTGTACGCCTGCACAAAACCGTCGCTCATCTTCATGATCCGGCTCTCGGAGTCGGTGAAATTTCGCTGGGCCTTGTCGGTCGGCTTGCCGTCCTTCTCCACCGGGATCTTGTGCGTCGGTAGGGTTTCCGACGGCGCCGCCGGCCCGCCCGTGTCGTCATCGGAATCGTCGCGCTGCGACTGCTGCTCCCGCGCCTCCGCTTCCAACGCCGCCTTCAGCGCGCGGATCCTCTCCAGGCGGTCCTGCGAGCGGCGGAGGTCCTCGGGCAGCTCGTTACCACGCTTGCCGCGTCCGTACCGCGCATCCTCCGCGGCGTCCATCTGCTCGGCCTGTCGAAGCAGCCGGTCCACCTTTTCCTTGAGTCTCGACTCGTCCTTCTTCATTCGGTCGTAGCTCATCGCCTTGTGCTTCGAAGCGTTCGCCTTGACCTTCGTGCCGTCCAGGGCCACGTGCCCCAGCCGCACCAGCCCGGCGGCCTGGCAGAGCTTGAGCACCTGGACGAAGAGTCCAGCCAGTGCCTTCAGATGCACCCGCCGGAAATCGCTGATGCGGGTGTGGTCCGGATGCTCATTGGCCGCGATCACCCGGAAGGCCACGTCGTCGTACGTCTTGCGCTCGATTCTTCGCGATGAGGGTACCCCCACGCAGTACGCGTAAAGCAGCAAAGCCACCATCATCTGCGGGTGGTGCGGTGGGAAACCGCGCAGCTCCCGCTCGTAGTGCCGGTAGATGGCAGACAGATCCAACTGCGAGACGACATCCATGACGAAGCGGGCCAGGTGATCCTCCGGCAGCCACTCTGTCGGCGAGGGCGGAAACAAGAAGGCCTGCCCGGGCGCGTACGGTCTGTAGACCTTGCTCACGCCGTCAGCAGATCATGTCTGCTCGGACCTGTCGATCCTTTTGCCCACCCCATACGTGAGGGCGGCGGGGGTGGGTGGTGGGGGGCGCCCGCAGGACCGCCGCCCGAGGGACGGCGGTGGCCTCCAGCGCCCGGCGGCGGGCCGGAGGGCGCCCCAAGCCGGCTGGTTACTGCGACGGGCTCCTAGCCGCTGAAGTTGGTCCACCTCCGGTGCCTTGGGCGTCACGAAGACTGGCGAGAGTTCTGCCATCGTCGGCATGTCGATCCCGGGAGCGAACCAGGCGATGTCATTTACCGCTGCGATAGTGACGTCCTTCATGGCGGCGCCGGCCAT
>DASUCK010000374.1:0-3301 GCA_036276095.1 Nonomuraea sp.
CCGAGCCGGCCGCGGCCGGCGACCTGCGACTCGGCCACCAGCACCTGGCCCTCGGCGGCGCCCGCGCGGGCGGCGGCGGCGAGGTCGGCGTTGGTGGAGCCGGTGCTCTCGACGACGGTGACGCCCGTCCACAGCGTGCCCGGGCGCACCAGGGCCCGGTTGAGGGCGGCCGCGTTGAGCGGCGGGCGATCGAGGTCTGAGTAGCGTGAGTCCGGCATCCCCCCATCTTCGCAGTCAGGGGGGCAGGACAAGATGGGGGCATGAGTACAGAGCGACCCCTGAGTGGTGAGTGACCCATGGCACGTCTGGATCCGGCCAACTGGGCTTCGTGGCGGCCGTTCGGCCTCGGCCTGCGCAAACCGAACAACTACCGCGAGCTGTGGAAGGCGTTCAAAGCGGTCAAGGGCAACAGGCGCTACGCGTGGCGGATTCTCAACCGGGGCACGTGCGACGGATGCGCGCTCGGCACCCAGGGGATGCGCGACTGGACGATGGACGAGATCCATCTCTGCAACATCAGGCTGCGGCTCCTGCCGCTCAACACCATGCCCGCGCTGGACGTGTCCGCCCTGGCCGACGCTTCCTCGCTGGCCGGGCGGAAGAGCGCCGAACTGCGGGAGCTGGGGCGGCTGCCGTACCCGATGCTGCGACGGGCGGGCGAGCCCGGGTTCCGGCGGATCTCCTGGGACGAGGCGCTGGACGTGGCCGCGCAGGGCCTGCGCGGCACGCGGTTCGGGGTGTACCTGACCAGCAGGGGCGTGCCGAACGAGAACTACTACGCGGCGCAGAAGGCCGTGCGGGCGCTGGGCAGCAACAACGTGGACAACGCCGCGCGCATCTGCCACTCGCCGTCGACCGTCGCGCTGAAGGACACCGTCGGGGCGGCCGCCACCACCTGCTCGTACGCCGACTGGATCGGGTCGGACCTGGTGGTCTTCATCGGGTCGAACCCGTCGAACAACCAGCCGGTGGCGATGAAGTACCTCTACCACGCCAAGCGAGCCGGCACCCGGATCGCGCTGGTCAACGCCTACCGCGAGCCCGGCATGGACCGGTACTGGGTGCCGTCGAACGCCGAGTCCGCGCTGTTCGGGACGAAGATCACCGACGAGTTCTTCGGCGTCAACGTCGGAGGCGACCTCGGGTTCCTCAACGGGGTGCTCAAGCACCTGATCGAGAACGACTGGGTGGACAAGGCGTTCGTGGACCTGCGGACGACCGGGTTCGAGGACGTGCGGCGGGCGGTCGCCGGGCAGTCGTGGGAGGACCTGGAGGCCCTGTCGGGGGCGTCGCGGGACGACATGTTCCGGCTGGCCAGGCTGCTCGGGGAGGCCAGGTCGGCGGTGCTGGTGTGGTCGATGGGGGTCACGCAGCACACGTACGGGGAGGACAACGTCCGGGCGATCGTGAACCTGGCGCTGGCCCGCGGGTTCGTGGGCCGGGACAAGTGCGGGCTCATGCCGATCCGGGGGCACAGCGGGGTGCAGGGCGGGGCCGAGATGGGGGCGTACGCGACGGGGTTGCCCGGCGGGTTGCCGATCACCACAGAAAATACCGCGAAATTTACCGATATGTGGGGATTTGAGGTCCCCGACACGCCCGGGCTGACCGCCACGGACATGATCGACGCGGCCCATCGCGGCGAGCTGGACGCGCTGGTCTCCTCCGGCGGGAACTTCCTGGAGGTGCTGCCCGACCCCGCGTACTGCCGGGAGGCGCTGGCGCGGCTCCCGCTGCGGGTGCACATCGACATCGTGCTGTCGTCGCAGATGCTGGTGCCGGGGGCGGGCGACGTGCTGTTGCTGCCGGCCCAGACCCGCTACGAGATGGCCGGCGGCGTGACCGAGACCTCCACCGAGCGGCGGATCATCTTCTCCCCCGAGGTGGAGGGGCCGCGGGTGGGCGAGGCGTGGCCGGAGTGGAAGATCTTCGGGGAGCTGGCCGCGCGGACCCGTCCGGAGATCTCCGGCAAGGTGCGCTTCGCCGGCACGCCGCAGATCCGCGCCGAGATCGAGCGGGCCGTCCCCTTCTACCGGGGCATCGCGGGCCTGGCCGAGTTCGGTGACAACGTCCAGTACGGCGGCCGCCACCTCTTCGCCGACTGCCGCTTCCAGACCCCCGACGGCCTGGCCCGCTTCTCGGTCGTCCACCCGCCCGCGCCGGCGCCCCCCGACGGCGCGTTCACCGTCGCCACCAGGCGCGGCAAGCAGTTCAACAGCATGGTCCACGAGCGCCGCGACGGCTTCAACGGCGCGGTGCGCGAGGCGGTGCTGATGAGCCCGTACGACGCCGACCGCCTGGGCCTGGCCGACGGCGCCCCCGTCGAGCTGCGCGCGGGCGAGCGCACGTACCGGGGTCGGGTGCTGCGGGCCCCGCTGGTGCCCGGCAACCTGCAGGTCCACTGGCCGGAGGGCAACGTCCTGCTGGACGAGTCGCGCCGCTCGCCGGAGGCCCGCATCCCCGACTACAACGCCCGCGTCACCGTGAGGCCGCTGTGAAGGCGCGTCCCGGACCCACCACGCGGCTCCGGATCCGCGAGCTGACCGGCTCCACCGCCCGCGACCGCCGCGACGACCTGGCCACCGAGGAGCCGCTGGAGATCCGGCTGACGGCGCCCGACGGCACGCGCAGGACCGTGGCCATCACCATGCGCACGCCGGGCCACGACTTCGAGCTGGCGGCCGGGTTCCTGCACGGGGAGGGGTTGGCGCCGGCCGCGGAGATCGCGGGGATCGCGTACTGCACCGACGGTGACCTCCCGCCCGAGGCCCGCTACAACACCGTCACCGTGCGCCTGCGCGGCCCCGTCCCCGACCTGCCCGCCCTCGACCGCCACTTCCTCACCTCCAGCGCCTGCGGCGTCTGCGGCTCGGCCTCGCTCGACGCCCTGCGCGACCGCGGCGCGCCGCCGCCGTCCGGCGAGCTGAGGCTCGCCCCCGGCGTCCTGTACGCCCTGCCCGACGCCCTCCGCGCGGCCCAGGGCGGCTTCGGCAAGACCGGCGGCCTGCACGCCGCCGGCCTGTTCACCGCGTCCGGCACGCTGGTGGCGCTGCGCGAGGACGTCGGCCGGCACAACGCGGTGGACAAGCTGGTCGGCTGGGCGGCGCTGACCGGCCGCCTGCCGCTGGCCGGGCACGTCCTCATGGTGAGCGGCCGGGCGAGTTACGAGATCATGCAGAAGGCGCTGGCCGCGGGCGTCCCCGCGGTGTGCGCGGTGTCGGCACCCTCCTCCCTGGCCGTGGACGTGGCCAGGGAGTTCGGCATCACGCTCGTCGGCTTCCTGCGGGGCGAGCGGTGCAAC
>DASUCK010000375.1:0-3873 GCA_036276095.1 Nonomuraea sp.
GGCAGGTACTGTTCGTCCCCGAGCAGCCCTTCCAGGCCCGGATGCAGCTCCTGCTCGGGGAGGGAGGTGAGCATCCGGAACACGCCGAGCCGGGCCCACTCCGCCGTCCCGCCGAGCCCGGGGACGCGGGCGGCGACCTCGGCCGCGTGCCGCGCCTCCCGGTACGACCCCGCCGCCTCCGCCAGCCCCGGCCTGGTCCGCCCCACCCCGACCACCACCGGCACCGGCATGGCCGCGTGCAGCTCGTCCGGCGCCGCCGCGGCCCCGGCCGTGAGCAGCACCGCGTGGTCGTAGCGCACCAGGTGCAGCGGATGGTGGCCGCTCAGCCGCCGCCGCAGCGCCAGCAGCCCCTGCTCCAGCGCCAGCCGCAGCGAGTCGGACGGCTCGGCCCCGAGCGGCCTGGCCACGGTCACGGTCACCGGCTGCGCCTGCGGGAACGCGCCGGCCTCGATGAGCGGCCTGGCCCCGTCCGGCTCGCCGAGCAGCAGCCCGGTCACCGCCTCCAGCTCCCGGTGCGAGGCCAGCCCGCTGGCCAGACTCTCGTGGTACAGCGCCAGAGCCAGCGCCGTGGCGGCCTCCTCGACCTGGTCGCTTGACATCGCCGGGTCGGCGTCGATGAACCACAGGAACCCGTGCAGCCCGTCGGCGTGCCGCAGCGGCACGCACACGCGCGGCAGCAGGCCGAGCTGCGGGGCGCCGGGGGTGCGCATGGGGCCGGGCGACTCGTACGCGCCGGCCGCCCGTAACCACTGGCGTGCCTCCGGCGTGGTGCGCCGGCGCAGGATCGAGTCGCGGCGGATGTCGTCCATGGCGCCGTTCTGCTCGCTGTAGGCGACGACGCGCTGCACCCGGTCCTCCAGGAGCAGAGGACGGCCGAGACGGGCGGCGAGCTCGTCGACGGTCCGCTGAAGATCCGCCACAAGCATCCTCTTACGTGGATTTTTCAGCATCTGTAGGACATCGAGCTACACGTCTTCCCTACAACTGCTCGGTGATCCGCGTCAACAACGTCTATACCGTCGAGCCGTGAACGTCCCGAAGAAGCTGCTGGGTGGTGTGCTGACGGCCATCGTGCTGATTCCGACGAGCCTCACCGCGACGCCCGCTTCCGCAGCACCCCCCACCCCACCCGAGCACCCGTGGCGGCAGAACCACTGGCCGCAGACGCAGCCCTGGCAGCTCGACGAATCCCTCGACGCGCAGGCCCTGCGTACCACCCGCCCCCGCCCGCCGGGCGGCCTCCAGCCCATCGACCCGCAGAACTGGGAGAACCCCGACAACATGACCTGGGCGGACTACACGCGGCCGCCCGGGACCTCCTGGAACGATCCCGCCGTCAAAGGCTCCGAGCGCACCTTCAAGGGCGCCCTCGTGCTGCTGGACTACCCCAACCAGCCGTTCGTCGTCACCAGGCCGCAGGGCTCGACGATCTACGCCAACCCGAGCGCCGAGGCCCACGACCTCGCCCGCGACCAGGTCGCCACGTTCTACCAGGACTTCCTCAACACCCCGAACGAGCTCAACAAGGGGCACACCATCCACGAGTACTGGATGGAGGACTCCGGCGGCCGGTTCGGCGTGGAGCTCACCGGCTTCGGGCCGTACCTGATGCCGGGCAAGGACCACGAGTACGCGATGGAGTACCAGCGGAACCACTGCCCGGCCGGCGACACCTGCACCAGGAACCTGCGCGCCGACGGCAACGCCCTCTGGGTCGCCGACGTCGGCCAGGAGGTGGCCGGCCAGTTCGACTTCGTCTTCTACCTGAGCGCCGGCCAGGACGAGTCGTCCACCTGGCAGGAGTTCGGGATGATGAAGTTCCCGACGAAGGAGGACGTCACGGATGAGTGGGGCCCCGACGACCCCGCCCTGACCAACTGGTCCAGCACCCGCTACGTCGAGTGGACCTCGTGGCAGGCCGGCTCCACCTTCTGGCCCAACGCCCGGTTCGGCGTCGACTCGGTGCAGGCCGAGAGCTCCGGCATGGGGGTCTACGCCCACGAGCTGAGCCACATCATGGGCATCGCGGACAACTACAACAACCCGTACGCGGTGCCGCCGAAGCGGGCGTACACCGGCATCTGGGAGATGCTCAGCCGCGGCAGCTTCAACGGCCCCGGCGGCCCGCACTCGCGCTGGCTGATCCCGCCCACCGCCGGCGCCTCCATGGGCGCGCAGCACATGCTCCGCAACAAGATCGACCTGGGGATGGTCGACGAGCGTAACGTGCTGCGCCTGTCCCGGGAGGCGCTGGACGAGTCCGGCCTGGTCACCGCCCGGGTCCTGGCCCGCGCGGGGCAACCGGGGCAGACGGAGCTGGCCGGCCTCAACATCGCCTTCGACACCGGCGACAGGAGCTCCTGCGTCGCGCAGGACCCGCTCTGCGACGGCGGCGGCTACGACAACTACACCGTCGAGGTCGTCGACCGCATGGGCGCCGACTCCTTCACCCCCGACTCCGGCGTGCTCCTGGCCAAGACCAAGAACTCCGACAGCCGGGCCCCGTTCGAGTGGGTGATCGACGCCAACCCGCAGGACATCGGCATGACCGACTACGTGCTCCCCGACGGCACCCGGGTGCCCATCACGATCGGCGACTACCGCCAGCTGTCGGACGCCCTCTTCCACGCCGGCACCGACTCCGGCAGCGCGTACGAGTACGTCGACCAGGCCAACCGCCTGCACTTCTACATCACCGACGTGCACCGCAGCCGTGCCGGCGAGCTGTCGTACACGGTCGCCGTCCGCTCGCTGGACGGCGCCGGCCCGCAGCGGCGCGGTGTCAGGCTGCTCCCCGCGGCCGGCGTCCCGACCGGCGAGAACGTGTCCACGTGCACGTTCCCGCTGGTCAACACCGGCAGGGCGGCCCCGGCGCAGGGCGGGCACCCCGACGACGTCAGCGCCTACCTCACCTCCGACGTCTACCGGCTCACGGCCGAGGTGCAGGGCAAGGGGTGGACCGCCCAGGTGCCCAACGCCCTGGCCGCGGTCGCGTTCGGCGGGCGCGCGAACGTGACCGTCAACGCCGTGCGGGAGTCCGGCGGCGGCCGGCTGGCCCTGGTCACGCTCACCGCCACCTCGGAGAGCGACCCGGCCAGGACCATGACCGCCACCTGCCACGTGATCGGCTTGTGAGGAACCGGATGGGGCGCGGCCTGGCGCGGGCCGCGCCCCATCGGCTTGAATCACCACGAAGGGGGTGTTCGTTGACTGCGGAGTTACCGGACCTGTCAGGGCAGACGGCCGACCCGCCGCGCCGCCGCCGCAGGAGGGCGCCCTGGGCCGCGTCGGTCTCCGCGGGGCTGGCGGCGGCCGCCGCGAGCGTCCTGGCCGCGTCCGTGGAGTGGGAGATCCCGCCCGCCGCCAAGATCGGCGTGACCGTGGCCGCGGCCGTCCTCGTCGGCCTCACCACCTGGGCCACCACCGAGGCGCGCGCCCGGCGCCCGGCCCTCGCCGAGGCCGGCGGCGGCCTCGCCCCCGACCAGTGGCCGCCCGCGCCCGAGCACTTCACCGGACGCGCCGCCGCCCTCGCCGAGCTCCACGCCGTCTTCGCCGCCCGCCGCCGGGCCACCGAGCCCGCGCCCCCGCTGGTCGTCTCCGTGTACGGCCGCGGCGGCGTCGGCAAGTCGGCCCTCATGACCCGCTTCGGCCAGGAAGTCGCCGGCTCCTTCCCCGACGGCCGGCTGTACGCCGACCTGCGCGGCGGCGTCGACGCCCCGGTGAGCCCCGACGAGGTGCTGATCGGCTTCCTGCGCGCCCTCGACGTCCGCCTCACCACCGACCCCGGCGGCCTGGACGAGCTGCGCAAGCTCTGGCTGACCTGGACCAAGGGCCGCAGGATCCTCATCGGCCTGGACAACGCCCACGACGCCG
>DASUCK010000376.1:0-4201 GCA_036276095.1 Nonomuraea sp.
GGGCCGGGTCGGCGGCGTTGCTGGCGGGGTTGCGGGCGGTCGGCGCGCCGGTGCGGGGGATGCCGGAGCGGTTGCTGATGGTGTGGTCGGGAGCGCTCGTGGTGGCCGCGATCGTCCCGACCACGCCGATCGGCGCGGACCTCGACGTGGCGGCCCAGATCCACCGGTACGTGTCCGTGGCGGCGTTCGTGAGCCTGCCGGCCGCGGGGGCGCTGCTGGTGCCGAGGCTGGGGGCGCACGCGGAGTGGAAGCCGGTGGCGCGGGCCGTGGAGTGGGTGGCGCTGGCCGGGGGGTTCGGGCTGCTGGCGATCACGTACGTGGCCCTGCCCGGCGGGCGGGTGATGATCGGGCTGGTGGAGCGGCTGCTGCTGGGCGCCGAGGTGACGTTGCTCGCGGTGCTGGCCGCCTGGCTGACGTGGCTGACCTGGCAAGCCAAGCCGGGGCGATCTGTGGGGGCGGGGGAGGGCAGGGGGCGGCCGGGTCGTCGCGAGGCGGTGGCGAGACGCTACGAAGTAGCGGCATGAAGGCCCAAATTTCCCGACATATCACAGATTTATCGCTAGTCGATCTTAAAACCAGCGGTATCGATGCTATTCTCTCCCGCGATCTTCTATCCGGGAGCAGGTGTCATGGCATCGGGCAGATCCATCCGATTCAAGATCTCGACGCTGCTCGTCATCCCGTTGATCTCGCTGGTGGCGCTCTGGGGTTTCGCCGCCGCCACCACCTCGGGAGAGGCGATCAACCTGCTGAAGGTCGAGACCATCTGGACAGGCGTCATCAACCACACCGACGGCCTCGTCGGCAACCTGCAGATCGAGCGCCTCGCCTCGGCCGAGCGCATCGCCGGCAAGGTCACCGACTCCGGCGCGCTGGCCGCGGCCCGGGCCAAGGTCGACGCCAACCGTAAGCACCTGACCGAGCGGGCGCTGTCGGCAGAGACGCAGTCCGCGCTCACGCCGGACATGAAGAACCAGCTCCAGGCCGTGTTCGCGGCGATCGACCGGCTCCCCGACATCAGGCGCAAGGTGGACCAGCGCCGGCTCACCGCGGGCGGCCTCGTCACCGAGTACGCCAAGATCTCCGACGAGGTCCACCTGCTGTACTCGCGCCTGACGATGAGCACCGACCTTGAGCTGTCACTCCAGGCCCAGGGCCTGATCGCGGCCGACGAGGTGCGCGAGCTGCTCAGCCGCGAGAACGCCATGATCGTCGCCTCGAACGGCCGGACGAGCATGGCCGACGTGCACCTGCTGGCCGGCATCGACGGCACCCGTACGCACCTGTTTCCGAAGGCCCTGGCCAACCTGGACACCGAGCTGCGGGCCCCGTTCGAGAAGCTGTACTACTCCTCCAGGTACATCACCATGGAGAACCTCCTGGAGAGCGCCATCGCCGGCCAGCCGCTGGACGTCGAGCTGTGGCGCGGCATCGCCGACCAGGTGGAGAAGGAGTACCGCCAGGCGATCTGGCGCACCGGCGACAAGCTGCTGGCCAGGATGGAGCCGGCCGGCCTGGCCGTCGTCGTGCGGGCCGGGGCGGCGGGCGCGCTCGGCCTGATCGCGGTCATCTTCTCGATCTTCATCTCGGTCCGGGTGGGCCGCCGGATCACCCGCGAGCTGGCCAGCCTGCGCCGCAGCGCGCTCGACCTGGCCGAGATCAGGCTGCCCGACGTCGTGGACAAGCTGCGCAAGGGCGAGCGCGTGGACATCCAGGCCGAGGCGCCGCCGATCAGGGTGGGGAAGCACGCCACCAGCGAGGTCAGCGACCTGGCGGCGGCGTTCGACAGCGTGCAGAGCACGGCCGTGGACGCCGCCGTCGAGCAGGCCAGGCTGCGCGAGGGCCTGTCGGAGGCGTTGCGCAACCTGGCCCGCCGCAGCCAGTCGCTGCTCCAGCGGCAGCTCAAGCTGCTGGACGAGATGCAGCACCAGACCGAGGAGCCGGAGGCGCTCGAACGCCTGTTCAAGCTGGACCACCTGACCACCCGCATGCGCCGCCACGCCGAGGGCCTCGTGCTGCTGTCCGGTGGCTCGGCGGGCCGCCGGTGGCGCGGCGTCATCCCGATGGAGGACGTGCTGAGCGGCGCGGCCGCCCAGGTCGAGGAGTACACCCGGGTCCGCGTCTACCCGATGACCGAGATCGGCGTGTCGGGCGCGGCGGTGGCCGACCTCATGCACCTGTTCGCCGAGCTGATCGATAACGCCGCCGCCTTCTCCTCGCCGAGTAACGAGGTCTCGGTACGCGGCGAGATCGTCGGCCGCGGCTTCGCCGTCGAGATCGAGGACCGCGGCCTCGGCATGGACGAGGACACCCGCAGGGCCATCAACGAGCGCCTGGCCAGCCCGCCGGAGTTCGACGCCGCGCAGACGGAGCGGCTCGGGTTCGCGGTGGTCGGCATGCTCGCGGCCCGGCACGGCATCACGGTGACGATCAAGCCGTCGCCGTACGGGGGCACGACCGCGATCGTGCTGGTGCCGGGGTCGCTGGTCGAGCCCATGCCGGCGCCGGTGCGGCCGCTGGAGTTCGAGCAGGTCTCGGTGTCGGTGGTCCGCACCGACCAGGCGGAGACCACGGGGCCGGGCGAGCTGCCGCGCCGGGTCCGTACGAGCCGGCGCGGCCCGGGGCCCGCGCTCCCGCAGCAGGCCGGTCCTGCGGAGGAGGAGATGGGCCCGCCGCGCGCCGACCGCCTGAACGGTCTCCCGCGCCGCGAGCGCATCGGCCCCCGTCCCGGCGACGGCGACCAGCCGGTGAGCCTCCCGCGCCCGGCCGGGACCGGCGACCAGCCGGCCGGGCTGCCGCGGCGGCAGCGGCAGGCGGGGTCGCCGCCACGGCTCAAGGAGGCGCAGGCGCAGGAGCCCGCGGTGCGGGCCGCTCCCGAGGAGCGCTCGCCCGAGGAGGCCAGGGCGTTGCTCTCCTCGCTCCAGTCCGGCTGGCAGCGCGGACGGCAGGACAGCGACCAGGATGGAGGGTCTCAGTCGTGAGCCGCGAGCACGAGTGGGTCGACGAGGAGGCGGGCCCGGTGGTGCGCCCGTACGCGGTCGCGCGTGGCCGCACCCGGCCGGCGTCCTCCGCGCTCGACCTGCTGGCGTCCGTCGTCTCCACGGGCTCGCCGGCGCCGCCGGGTGCCGAGCTCAGCGCCCAGCACCGGCGGGTGATCTCGTCCGTGACCGGCCGGCCCAGGCCCGTGGCCGAGGTCGCCTCGGAGGTGGGCCTGCCGGTCGGCGTGGTGCGGGTGCTCCTCGGCGACCTGCTGGAGCACGGCCTGATCTCGGTACGCGCCCAGCGCGACAAGGCGTCCACGCCGACCGAGAGTCTCCTCCGCGAGGTGATCAACGGCCTCCGGGCACTCTGAGCGCGCCTGCCTCGCGTCGGGCCGCCGGGTCGCCGTCGTCAGTTCGCCGAGGTCAGCGTCCGCAGCGAGTGCTCCACGAGGGCGATCATGACCTGCTTGGCCGAGGTGCGCCGCCGTACGTCGCAGAGCATGACGGGCACGTCGTCGTCCAGGTCGAGGGCGATGCGCACGTCCTCGACGCTGTGCTGCTCGGCGCCGTCGAAGCAGTTGACCGCCACCACGAACGGGGTGCCGCGCTGCTCGAAGTAGTCGACGGACGGGAAGCAGTCGGTCAGCCGCCGGGTGTCGGCGATCACGACCGCGCCGAGCGCACCGTACGACAGCTCGTCCCACATGAACCAGAAGCGCTCCTGCCCGGGCGTGCCGAACAGGTAGACCACGAGCCCGTCGCGGATCGTGATGCGGCCGAAGTCCATCGCCACGGTCGTGGTGGTCTTGGCCTCCACGCCGTCGAGGTCGTCGACGCCGATCCCGCGGTCGGAGAGCACCTCCTCCGTGCGCAGCGGCC
Organism: Nonomuraea sp.; assembly: GCA_036276095.1. Lineage (GTDB taxonomy): Bacteria > Actinomycetota > Actinomycetes > Streptosporangiales > Streptosporangiaceae > Nonomuraea. The sequence goes on from DASUCK010000376.1 coordinate 3,861, forward strand.
TGATCTCGCTGATCGAGCCGACGAGGGTGGTCTTGCCCACGCCGAACCCGCCGGCGATGAGGATCTTCAGCGCGACTGGATCCTCAGAGAGCACGGAGTCCATTGATCACTTCCTTGAGAATGCGCTCATTGGACCGCGTCGCTCCCGCCGAGGGCGCGGTCACCGAGATGAGGCCGTGGTCACGCAGGTCGCCGAGCAGCACCCGGACGACGCCGACGGGCAGGTCGAGCTCGACCGCCAGGTCGGCAACGGAGATCGGACCGCGCGCAGCCCGCAGGATGAGTTGCTGCTCGGGACCGAGTTCGTCGTCCGGTTCGCCGACGGCGCGCACGATCGCGAC
>DASUCK010000377.1:0-4009 GCA_036276095.1 Nonomuraea sp.
GTCAGGTGATTGCCACGATCCATGGCGAGGTGCGCCGATGCCACACACCCTCCTACGAGCCGCGTCCGCCGTCCTGCTGACGCTGACCGCGCTGAACGCCCCCGCGGCGTACGCCGACGAGACCGACCCCGTCACGGTGACCGTGAACGCCCGCGCCGGCCTCGCCGCCGTCCCCGAGACCGGCATCGGCACGAACCACGCGATCTGGGACGCGAACCTGGGCACCGACGAGACGGCCGACCTGCTCAAGGACGCGGGCGTCAAGCTGCTGCGGTACCCCGGAGGCTCGTACTCCGACATCTACCACTGGGCGGACCACACCGCCCCCGGCGGGTACGTGGCCCCAGGCACCGACTTCGACACGTTCATGCGAGGGGTACGCCGTACGGGAGCGCAGCCGATGGTGACCGCCAACTACGGCACCGGCACCGCCGAGGAGGCCGCCGCCTGGGTCCGCCACGCCAACATCGCCAAGGGCTACGGCGTCACGTACTGGGAGATCGGCAACGAGAACTACGGCAACGGCCACTACGGCGCCGCCTGGGAGGCCGACGACCACGCCGACAAGAGCCCGGCCGAGTACGCCCGCCACGTCGTCGCCTACGCCGACGCGATGAAGGCCGTCGACCCCACCATCAAGATCGGCGCCGTGCTGACCACGCCGGCCAATTGGCCCGACGCCGTGGCCGCCGAAGGGGACGCCGGCGGCTGGAACAAGGTCGTCCTGTCCACGGCCGGACCGAAGATCGACTTCGTGATCCTGCACTGGTATCCGGGCGCCCTGGACAAGGCGGGCCACATCCCCGACATGATCCAGCTCACCCGCGAGCAGCTCGCCGCGTACGCCGGACCCGGCGCCGAGCGGATCGGCATCGCGATGACCGAGTTCAACACCGGCAGCAGCAGCGCCGGCGCCACCACCCAGCCGGGCGCGCTGGCGGCCGCGGACGCGTACGCGTCGCTGCTGGCCAACGGCGTGTTCACGGTCGACTGGTGGAACGTCCACAACGGGATCGGCCCGGTGAAGGAGGTCGAGGGGCACACCGACTACGGCGACTTCGGCCTGCTGTCGTCCGCGAGCTGCGCCTCCGACGGCTCGGTCTGCGAGCCGGCGCTGAACACCCCGTTCGCGCCGTACCACGCGTTGCGGATGGTGAGCAGGTTCGCCCGGCCGGGTGACCAGTTCGTCCGCGCCGCGACCGACCAGCCGCAGGTCACCGCGCACGCCGCCCGCCGCGGGAACGGCGACCTGGCGGTCATGCTGATCAACACCTCGTCCGACACGGCGTACCCGGTCGCGATAGGCTACGCCGGCTTCACCCCCGCCTCGGGGGCGCCGACCGTCCTGACCCACACCAACGGCGCCACCGCCATCACCACCGCGTCGACCGGCACCGCGACCGCCCAGACCCTCCCGCCGCTGTCCCTCACCACCGTCGTCCTCCGCCCGAGGACCGCCCCGACCGGCCTGCCGGGCGCGCCGGGCCGGCCCGCCGCCGCGGACGTCACGCACACGTCCGCGACGATCTCCTGGCCCGCCGCCGCCCCCGGCGCCCGCCCGATCGCCAAGTACGAGCTCCACCGCCAGAACGGCGCCGTCAGCGAACAACTCGGCGAGACGTCCGGCACGTCGTTCACCGTGAACAACCTCCGCCCTGGCACCCGCTACACGATCAACGTGCTGGCCCGCGACACCGGCGGCGGCCTGTCCTGGTCGTCCCCGCCGCTGACGTTCACCACCGGCACCCCCGCCGCCAGCTCGTGCAGCGTCAGGCTGACCAACCAGAGCGACTGGGCCAGCGGCTACGTCGGCGCCATCGAGATCACCAACCGCGGCGCCGCACTCGACGGCTGGACCCTGAACTTCACCTGGCCCAGGCCGTGGCAGAGCCTCGGCAGCGGCTGGAGCGCCGTCTGGACCCAGACCGGCTCCGACGTCAAGGCCGTGAACGACCCCGCCAACCCCTCCCTGCCCGCGGACGGCACGACCACCATCGGCTACGTCGGCAATTACACCGGCCCGAACGTGCTCCCCTCCGTCTTCACCCTCAACGGAACGGTGTGCACCACCGAATAGCCCGGCCACCGGCGGCGGGCACCTCACCAGGTCCCCGCCGCCGTGCGGCCTTCGACGTCTCGGCCGGCCGGGTCAGCCGGGCGCCCCGGTGACCTGGGATCCGACGATGGCCTCGGTGCCGTCGTCCCAGCGCCACGCCACCTGATGGCCGCGCAGACGCACCCCGCCGATCCACCGGTCGATGCCGTTGAGCGCGATCTGATCGGCTTCCCCTGCCAGCACCCGCGCCCCGTCCGCGGTCAGCCGCACGCCGGTCGTCGGCCCCACGGGGCGGCCTGGCGGGTCGAGGCGGAGGAGCGGGTGCGGGCCCTCCGCCAGCCGTTCCATCCGCCCGAAGCAGGTGCTGTCCCCCATGTACGGCCGAGTCTCCCGCGCCCCGGCCCGTACGAACGCCGTCCCCGCGTCGGACGCCCCGCCCGCGACGGCGGCCAGCACCCGCCGTTCGGTCAGCGACAGCCCGTCCCGCGTCGCCGGGTACTCCCTGCTGAGCCGGTCGAACGCCTCCCCCAGGAACCGCAGCTCCCCCAGCCGCGCCGCGGCGATGCCGCCCAGCCCTGCGGGCGTCGGCGCCCGGAAGGCCGCCCATGCCCGGGCGGCCAGCTCCAGCGCCGCCGGCGTGAGCCGCGCGCACGCGTTCGTGTACGGCAACTCACGCAACTGCTCGGCGCTCAGCTCCCCGAGCCCGCCGAACCGCGCGATCCCCGCGTGCTCCCCGATGCAGATCAGCGTGACCCGCTCGGCGGGAACCCCGAGGCGCGCCAGCCGGGCGAGGATCTCGACGATCTGCAGCTGGTCGTACAGGTCCGCCTCGAACCACAGCACGTACTCCCCGTCGCGGTTGTCCGCCAGCGCCCGGTCCCGTTCGGCGAACTGGCGCATCGCCTCGTCCCGCTCGACGCCCTCGTACGCGCTGAGGTGGTCGACCCTGATCCGCCGCAGCTCCTCAGCGTCCGCGACGTCGGGCACCGGCCCCTCGTGCAGGATGTCACGCCAGTAGACGACCCGCCGGGCCAGCCCGGTCCCCGGCACGTCGGTGGCGTCGCCGTTGCTGACGTGCAGCGCCTCGGCCATCCAGCCGAACGGCTCCGCACCCGGATGCCCGCCGGGCAGCAGCCTGCTGCGGGCGGCCGCGTACGACTCCCGCGTCCTGGCCGTCCGCGCCCGTACGAGCCGCTTGAACCCCACCTGCTTGATCATGATCGCCTCCCTCCCACGCTACCCGGCCGCCCGGGCGCGGCCCGGAGAACGTCGGTGCCCTCTGCACCCGAGGTCCATGCCGAGCCTGCTGCCACCCGTCCCGACGAACGCTCGGCCCTGCTCGCCTTCCTGGAGGAGCAGCGCCAGGCGATCCGCGCCACCCCTCCGCGGCCTCACCCTCGACCAGGCCGTCGCCACTCCCACGGCCGGCGCCCTCTCCCTCGCCGCGATCCTCAAGCACGTCGCGCTCGTCGAGCGACGCTGGGTCGCCGCCGACGTGGCGGGCCGCATCATCCGCGAGTCCCTCGACGGCGCGACCGACCTCGACCGCCGGCAAGGAGCCTGATCCCCCGAGCAGCGGGGTAGAAGACCCGGATGATCGGCAAGCTGTACGAGCGCTGGCTGCTCGACATGTGGAACGGAGACTTCGCCCTCGCCCACGACCTGGTGACCCCCGACTTCGTCGGCCACTGGCCCACCACCGACGTCCACGGGCCCGACGGCCTGATGGAGGCGCTGCGGCAGGGGCACGCCCCGTTCGCCGACGTGACCGTCACGCTCGACGTGGGCCCCCTCTCACATGGCGACCAGGTGGCCGCCCGGTGGACCTTCAGCGGCTCCTACCGCGGCGGCCTCCCCGGCGTGACCGCGCCCGCGGGCACAAGGGTCTCCTTCAGCGGCCACGACATCCTGCGAGCGGCCAACGGCAAGTTCACCGAATACTGGGTCATCTCC